>CACFIK010000008.1:0-65469 GCA_902566305.1 uncultured SAR86 cluster bacterium
AATAAATACTGACAGGCCTAATAAACTCCAAACCAGCATTACTAATTGATGAGTAGTCATTCTTTGCTTGGAAAAAGCATTAAAGAGGAAGTTTTTTTCATATAGTCTGCATAATCAGGTCTGTTTTCTAGGCTTCTGTTATCCATCATTGGAATAGATGCAAACATAAACATTAATAACATTGCTATAGGGCAAATCAAAAGAAGAATAGAACCATGAGAACCAATTAATCCAAAACCACATAATCCAAACCAAAAACCCACTTCACCAAGGTAGTTCGGATGACGAGAATATTTCCATAAACCCTCATTCATGGTCTTTCCTCTATTCTCAATATTCGCTTTAAAAATATGCATTTGTTCATCGGATATCTGTTCGAGCAAAACCATTGAGAGAGTAAAAAGACATATTAAATAATCAAGTGAACTAACATCTGCCGAGTTTTCAATAAAATAAAAATACAAAGGAAACAGACATAAATTTACAATCAAAGTAGGAAAAAGATGAATGCCAAAAAGATTTATAAACCACTTGAAGGCTCCAAAAGTCTCATACAAATTCACATATCTAAAATCTTCTTTGGATAAACCTGGCCAAGTGCGTAGCCAATTATGAGTCAATCTGAATGCCCAATAACAAACCGGGATGCCTACCAGAAAAATACGTTCTAGGTTTATCCCATTTTCATCAGATAAAGCAACGAAAAAGTAAATAGGAACAGGCGCTACAGACCAATAAGGATCATACAAGCTAGAATTAGAATAAAAGGTACTAAATAAAAAAATAACTAAAGTGCTAACAACATGCGCAATGACGATATCAACCCATAAATGAAATCCAAATGGATCAGTAGCACTTAAACTAACTGCTGCTGCTGCAAGGCTGAGAGAATAACAAAACAAACATAAAATATGATGAGATTTCATTATCGAGAACTATTTTTCTGGATTAAACTTAACCGGTACGTCTTGGATGGCGTTAACAAAATTATTCGGAGTTAAAATCATTTCTCCGTCCTGTTCCATTTCAGGAAACCTTGAGAATATTTTTTCATAGACAACTTCTAACTGCATATTAGCTGTATGTTTACCTAAGCATAAATGTCGTCCGTAACCAAAGGCAAGATGTTTTTTAGCATTCTCTCTAGTTACATCAAATTTATCAGGATCAGTAAAAATTTCTGGATCTCTATTTGCAGCACCGTACCATAATGAAACCTTTTCATTTGGTCCGATCTCTTGATCTCCAATCTGGGTATCGCATTTAGTGGTTCTTCTCATGTACCTTACAGGAGAAACCATTCTGATTGATTCATGAACCATATTTGATAAAAGACTTTTATCATTCAAAACTAAATTTTTTTGGTCAGGATTCTCTGACAATAGATTCATTGTTCCACTGATAGAATTTCTTGTCGTATCATTTCCAGCAAAAATAATTAACAACCAAGAACCATCTAGATATTCATTAGGTAGTTTCTCTCCCTCAACTTCAATGTTGGCAATCACAGATAAAAGATCATCTTTAGGATCTTTTCTTCTAGATTCAAGAATTGTCCTACCATAGTCAAACATCTCTGCGACCATATTAGTAAACATTTCTACTAGAGCAGGATCAGGGGCTGCTTGCGTATGCTCTTCAGAAAATTCAATATCACCTTTTTCTGCTGCTTGGGTAGCGGCAATAAGTTGAGCCATTTCAAGAAATTTCATCCATTCTATGATTTTGGGTCTATCATCTTCAGGGACTCCTAACATTTCACACAAAGTGAACATTGGGACTTCTGCAGAAACTGCCTCAACAAGATTACATCTTCCTAAGGGCGCAATTTGATCTAACAACTGATCAACTTTAAGCTCTACTTTTTTTCTTAAATTAGATACGTACTTAGGATTAAAAAATGCCATATGTGGATTACGCATACTTAAATGCAACATACCATCTAGGCTGAGCATGTGATCCATGGTTGATCTATACAAGGGTAAATCATCTTGTTGTTCAAAACCATGGGTAAGTGCAGTTCCACCGGCCAGTTGGGACGAAAAAATTTCCTGATTTTTTGATACAAACTCAATATCTTTATATTTAGTTAAAACCCAAAATCCAGGTTCAGAATCTTCTGGACCAGTTTCATGAAAATATACTGGTGCGTTCTTTCTTAGGTTTGCAAAGTGCTGATATGGTTCATCACCCTTGGTGAAAAGCATAAGATCCGTTAAATCAAAATTTCTTTCAAAAGGAAATTTAAGATTGTATTTTGGAGAATTAATCTTTACGAAGGGTTGTTTACTGCTATTTAATTCTAATGCCATGACTTATTTTACTACAAAAAAATGGCACGCCCGGAAGGATTCGAACCTCCGACACCCAAGTTCGTAGCCTGGTGCTCTATCCAACTGAGCTACGGGCGCCCGTTAAAAATCTAAGTATAAAGTAGAAAGGGTTAAGTAGTCTTCTCTAAAGAGACTATCTCTTCTCGATGGACTGGAACTTGATTTGGTGCAGTAATTCCTAATCTAACTTGGCTGCCCTTGATTTCAAGAACAGTAATAGTTACATTCTCGCCGATCAATAACTTTTGATCTTTTTTTCTGCTTAGTACTAACATCTCCCCCCAGAAATATTAATATCTCTAATTTATTAGGAAAACTAATATTTTTCAAGATATTTATAATTCTATTAATTAGAATTTTTTATAACTCCATTCCAAGGGGAGGATCTGGAGGTAAATCAGGGTCTAAAGAATAGGTTAAAGTTCTTAAACTTTTTACCAGATCTTGGTTAGATATATTTTCTTCAAAATCTTTAAGCTTTAATGGTTTACCTATCGTCACGGGAACATCAGTACCCATTCTTCTTCTTACTTCTCTAAATAAAAGTGCAGATCTCAACATTAATCCAAAGCGACTAGCTAATTGAAATAAGTCAGAATTTTGACCTTGAAAATAAATAGGAACTATCGTTGCATCAGTTTGTTTAATAAGCCTAGAAGTAAATACTTTCCACTCACAATCAAAAGCAATTTTTTCGCTCATTTTCATCTTAGTTGACACACATCCACTTGGAAAAATAACAATTGATCCTCCGTTTGAGAGAAATTCTCTGGAAAGTTTTCTTGTTTCTAAATTTGTCTTAAGTGCTTCTTTTGTTAATGCAAAATCTACTGGCAGGAGGTATCCTTTGGTCTCAGGCGCTCTGAGCAGTAAGGAATGAGTTAGAACTTTGTAATCATCTCTTACGAGGCTCATTAACCAACAGATGACTAGCCCGTCCAAAACTCCAAAAGGATGATTGGCAACAACTACCAGCGGACCTTTTTTGGGTATCTGTTTTAAAGCTTCCTGAGAAAAATTTACGTTCAAATTCAACTTCTTAATGCTTCCTTCCCAAAAATTTCTATATAACTCTGGAGATCTTTGATATTCGTTATAAAGTTTATAGAGCTCAGGTTGACCTGAAAGACTTTCAATAGTCCTAATGATTAACCTTTTTATAAAAGGATCATCAGGATCAGCGTAACTAAAATATTTTGAATCTATATATTCCATTTTAATGATGGCGGAGAGAAAGGGATTCGAACCCTTGAAGGAGTTTCCCCCTTACCCGCTTTCCAAGCGAGCGCATTCGACCACTCTGCCATCTCTCCATTTATTTAAATTCGAAGCTGGCTATTCTATCTCCATGAAATGATCCAAGCCAAATCTTATTTTTATGAGGAAGTCCAACTGTTGCAGCACCCATCTGCCCTTTGGAAAAGCTATAAGCACCTAGCTCATCTAAATTATCCAAAGCTAAATGATGTATCGTGAACGGTAAAGGACATTGAATTATTGAGTAATCGCACTGTAAGCTCTCTAAACCTGAATAATCATGAGCAGCAACCCAGAGCCCTGAGTCTGTGACCAATAAGTTATCTTTACCTCCGCCTATATGTTCAAATTCGGCAGATAAGCTTTTTAAATTAAATTTTATTGTTTTTCCTGAAAACCAATAATTTATATATAAATTTTCCTCATTTACGTCTAAATCAATACCGTTTGGAAAAGAACCTGACGTATTTGGTACTGAAATGAATCCCTCGTCAACGTTCCAAAAATACACCTCTCCAGTAGAATTTTTAATCATACTGGCGAATGCAATTGCCCACTGAGATGAGTCTAAATCATACATATGAGTTATGTAAAAAGAACCATCAGTCTTTAATGCCACATCATTAAAATATTTATTTTCAGGTGCATCTATACAACCTCTCCATATTAATTCTATGGAGTCATTTTCAACTAACTCAAAAAGCTCAATAGATTCACTAGGCAGATGATTCACGACAGCAAGCATATATCGGCCATCATCTCTTTGAATCAAATCAATTCCATGAGGTGATAATTGTCTACTTTTTAATTTACAGTTGGGGTCTCCCCACGTATTTTCTTCATAAAAAAAATTTGGAATTCCTTTTGATTCAGAAACTAAATCATAGAATGATAATTTTCCGTATTTGGTATTTGGAGCTAAAGAACCAAATTCTGAAATAATTATTTTATTTTGTGATGGAGATAAATATAAATCCTCCGGGTTTTGAAATCCGCAGACGATAGAAAATGAATCATCATTGTCGCAGCTCTCTATTTCAATAAATTCACTAAAGCTAAAAGATGAAACGAAAAATAATAGACCAATGAAAAAATCAAACATTTTAAGTCCTAATCCCTATTCCTCTTTTTAAGAGAACATAAACAAAAATAGAAAAAATTAAAATGAATAAACAGATCATTAAAATGGCATAGTCAACGCTGATATCTGATATTCCAATCATCCCGTAACGAAAAGAATTTACCATATACAAGATTGGATTGATTTTAGAGACGCCTTGCCAGAAATCTGAAAGGAGTTCGATAGAATAAAAAACTCCACCTAAATAAATTAATGGAGTAAGGACAAAGGTTGGAACAATGCTTATATCATCAAAACTGTTTGCAAAAATTGCATTAATCATTCCGGCCAGAGAAAATAAAGTTGCGGTAAGAATTACTATCAAAAGAGTTAAAGGTATATTCTGAACTTCAAGGTTAGTAAAAAACAAAGCTGTTATCATCACCAGCAGGCCAACTATTATTCCTCTTGCCACTCCACCAACAACAAAGCCGATGATGATCAAATATATAGGCATTGGAGATACTAGAAGTTCCTCTATGCTTTTTTGAAATTTAACTCCAAAGAAAGAAGAGACCACATTTGAATAAGAATTTGTAATAACTGACAACATAACTAATCCAGGAGCCATAAATTGCATGTAATCAACTCCGCCCATATCTCCTATTCTTTTTCCTATTAAAGAGCCAAAGATTACAAAGTATAAAACTGAGGTAGCTACAGGAGGAATTAAGCTTTGTGTCCAAATTCTAAAAAACCGATGCAATTCTTTTTTTATGAGACTGAGTAGAGCGTTGAACTGTTCTGTGTAATTCATTTTTCTGTTAAGTCCAAAAATAGTTCTTCTAACCTATTGGTTTCGTTTCGCATGCTAAGAATATTCAAATTATTTTCATTCAAATATCTAAAAATTTCATTCAAACTTTGTGATTTATTTATCTCAACTGAAATTTGATATGTATCCAATATCTTTATATCAAAGGGACTATTTGAAATACTTTTGGGATCTATTTGATCCTTTAAGTCAAATATGAAGATCTCTGTATCTAACTCTCTTAGCAAGGACTGCATCGATGAAGTTTTTACTATCTCTCCCTTATCAATTATTGAAATATTTTTGCATAGCTTTTCTGCCTCCTCTAGATAGTGAGTAGTTAAGATGATGGTTGTCCCGTTGTTATTAATTTCAATTAAAAAATCCCATAGTGATCTCCTAAGCTCAATATCAACTCCAGCAGTTGGTTCATCTAAAATTAAAAGATCTGGATTATTTATTAAAGCTTTTGCAACCATAAGTCTTCGTTTCATTCCTCCAGAAAGATTTCTACCCTGTTCTTTTCTCTTATCCCAGAGGCCCAAGTTTCTTAAATAGTATTCAGATCTTTCTTTGATTATCTTTCTTGGCAAGCCAAAGTAACCAGCTTGTTGTTCCAAAATTTGCGACACAGTTTCAAACTGATTGAAATTAACTTCCTGACCAACAACACCAAGATTCTTTTTAGCCTTACTATGATTTACATCAATATCAATGCCCATCAACTCAACTAAGCCAGATGTTTTAGTTACTAATGAACTGATTATTCCTATTGTTGTTGATTTTCCTGCTCCGTTTGGACCAAGCAATGCGTAAAAATCTCCTTTTTTAACTTCTAAGGAAATATTATTAAGCGCAATAAGATCACCAGGATAAATCTTGGAAAGATTTTCTATTTTTAGAGCGTTCTCAGACAAATTTATTTAGATAAATAAGACATGCTATCTTCAAGACCTTTTAACGTGAGACCGTACATTCGATCTTCAATTAATGTTCTAGTTATGTCTATGGATGCAGAGTAATCCCAATGTTCGGACGGCACAGGATTGAGCCAAGCAACCTTATCGTAAATTGTAGTGATTTTTTTCATCCACAACGAGCCAGCTTCCTCATTCCAGTGTTCGATACTACCTCCTGGATTAGTGATCTCATAAGGAGCCATTGTTGCATCGCCAACAAAGATAACTTTGTAATCAGCCCCATACTTATGGAGGATGTCGTCTGTTTTAATTCTTTCATTGTGTCTGCGTTTATTGTCCTTCCAAACCGATTCATAAATAAAATTATGAAAATAAAAATATTCAAGATGTTTAAATTCAGTTTTTACAGCCGAAAAGAGTTCCTCACATACCTTAATATGAGGATCCATAGAACCGCCTACATCAAAGAAAACAAGAACCTTCACGGCGTTTTGTTTTTCTGCAATCATTTTTATATCCAATAGCCCAGCATTTTTTGCAGTATGCTTAATGGTGCCATCTAAATCGAATTCTTCTTCGATACCTTGGCGAGCAAATTTTCTTAATCTTCTTAAAGCCATTTTTATATTTCTTGTTCCTAGCTCTATAGAATCATCTAAGTTTTTGTAATCTCTTTGTTGCCAAACTTTTACTGCTTTATTTTGTTTTCCTTCACCATCTACTCTTATACCTTCAGGATTAGAGCCGGCGTTACCGTAAGGTGAAGTTCCTCCAGTACCCACCCATTTATCTCCTTTTTCATGTCTTTCCTTCTGTTCTTCTAGTCTTTTCTTAAATTCCTCTAATAGTTTTTCTAAACCGCCGAGAGATTTAATTTTTTTTAATTCATCTTCAGATAAGAACTTCTCAAACTCTTTACGCAACCAATCTTCTGGAACTAAAGCTTCAATAATGTCATCAAGAGTTTCTAAACCCTTGAAATATATATCAAATGCTCTATCAAACTTATCGTAGTGTTTCTCATCTTTAACTAGTGTTGCTCTTGATAAATAATAAAAATCTTCGGAATTAGCAAAAGCTAACTGTTTTTCTAATCCAGCCAACAAATCTAGAAATTCCCTTAAGGTGCAAGGAACTCCTGTATTTCTTAGTGTGCCAAATAAGTTTAAAAGCATTATTGTTGATTTCCAGATTCTCTCCTTGCCATAAATGCAAGTCTTTCAAGTAATTGAACATCTTGTTCATTTTTTATTAATGCTCCGTAAAGAGGAGGAATTGCTTTAGTAGCATCCCTGTTCTTAAGTATTTCATCTGGAAGATCATCAGACATCAGAAGCTTTAACCAATCGACTAATTCAGAGGTCGAAGGTTTCTTTTTTAGCCCAGGAACTTTTCTTACATCAAAGAAAATATCTAGAGCCTCTTTTACTAACTTCTGTTTTATCTTCGGATGATGGACTTTCACAATTTCCTGCATTGTTTCTCTATCAGGAAAAGAAATGTAATGGAAAAAACATCTCCTTAAGAATGCATCCGGTAATTCTTTTTCGTTGTTACTGGTAATAATGACAATTGGTCTATGAATAGCTTTAACGGTTTCCTTTGTTTCATAAACGTAGAATTCCATTCGGTCTATTTCTTGCAATAAGTCATTTGGGAACTCAATATCAGCCTTATCTATCTCATCAATGAGCAAAACAGCTCTTTCCTCTGATACAAAAGCCTCCCATAATTTACCTTTTTCTATGTAATTAGAGATGTCTTTTACCCTTTCATCTCCAAGTTGAGAGTCTCTTAATCTTGTCACAGCATCGTACTCGTATAATCCTTGTTGAGCTTTAGTGGTAGATTTAATATTCCATTCATACAAGGGCAATCCAAGTGATTCAGCCACCTCAAGAGCAAGCATAGTTTTACCTGTTCCTGGCTCTCCTTTAATCAGTAAAGGTCTTTCAAGGTTAATAGCAGCATTAACTGCCATGCTGAGATCTTCTGTAGAGATATATGATTTAGTTCCTTCAAATTTCATAATAATTTCCTATTTGCAGTCTCTTTCTTAGAGAAATATGAGACTTATTTTTTAAGTCTTAGTTTAGCCATCTGTTTAGACTGACCGACTAATTTACCTGAACTATCCCAAATTTCTCTATCTTCTTCCATAAAGCCACCTGTCACAAATTCAGTCTTGGCTATTACTTTTAGAGGCCCTTGTGATGGTAACCCTCTTACGTGAGAAGCCAAAGATATGGTTGGAACCCAACCTACAGTTCCAAGTTTATTATATATTGGCGGAGTAGTCGCATCTAGAAACAATACTAAATCAAATAAGTCAATATTATCCTTTTCGGGCCAAGACATATAAAGATTTAGTGTAGACGATGAGTTATCTATGTCTTTTTTCCACCACAAAGAATCTTGAGCATAAGCTTTTTCAATGTTTTTATCTAATTTAGGATTAAAACCTTCTTTATAAGGAATTACCTCGCATGAGTTATATTCAGGGAAGTTTGGGACGTCTCTTTCATAAATATTCATATCGTTTTTGAAGGAAAAGTCAGTGAACGTTCCAATAAATATTATTTTTATTTTATTATCCTGAATTAATTCTACCCTTGCCGTAGATAAACTTTTGCTGCTGCTAAGGTGAGTTACATGGAGTTCTGTTGTACCAAAATCTACTCTATCCAGATAGTGTGCAGATATGCTTAAAGGATCTTTATGTTCTAAGTATTCCGACATTGCTTTTGCCGCAAGAGTCATTGAATAACCACCATTTGCTGTATTTCCAATACTCCAATTTTCAGAAACTTCTGCTGTGAATAAATTATCTGACTTTCTTATTACAGTTGTGTCTCTTACAAATAATTCTTTAGAATTCATATTTTTATATTAAAGGTATGAGCTAATTAATAAAGTTAAAATTAATAATGTTTGATATTGGAGCAAATTTAACAAGTAGTCATTTCTCAGATGATCTTGATTCAGTCCTTGATGAATCCTTTGAAGCTGGTGTGAAAAAGATATGCATTACCTCATCTAATCTACAGGATGTTAGGAATGCAAAAAAAATTACTGAGAGAAATAAAAACCTCTACTATTCCGTCGGCTTTCATCCACATAATGCAAAAGATTTTAAAATTGAATTTTTAAAAGATATGTCAATCTATTTGGACGATCCCAAAGCAATATGTCTGGGTGAGATGGGTCTTGATTTTAATCGTAATTTTTCATCTAAAGATGAACAAATTTTATGCTTTGAGTCTCAATTAAGTTTAGCTAATTCGATAAATAAACCTTTGTTTCTTCATCAAAGAGATGCACATGAAGAATTTTTAAGTATTTTAGATAATTATAAATTTAATCAAAAATTAATTGTTCATTGCTTTACTGGAAACTTATCTGAATTAGAAGACTATTTGAAAAGAGATTTTTATATTGGAATCACAGGGTGGGTTTGTGATCTCAAGCGAGGTTTAGATTTAAGAGAATGTATCAATCATATTCCTCAAGATAAGCTTCTGATTGAAACAGACTCTCCATATTTAAGTCCAAGAAAAAAAATAAGGCGGAATGAACCGAAATTTTTAATTGATGTTGCAGAGGAAGTGGCAAGATTAAGAGAACAGACAAAAGAAAGTATTGTTAAATCTTCTTATGAGAACTCTTTAAATTTTTTTAATCTCCACCGATAACGTTTGATGATATAAGGTCATCTATTTGCTCAGTCCATCCTATTGAATCTAATATTTCCTTTGTATCTTCTCCAATCGGATTCTGAAGGTGTTTGATTTTAGAGGGCGTTTCTGAAAATAAAGGAGCTGGTGAAGGTTGGGTAACTTCATCTATAGTGCTGAAGGAATTTCTTTCCTTATTGTGAGGGTGATTGATTGCTTCATCCATAGAAAGCACAGGCGCAAAACAAATGTCTGTCCCCTCCATGATTTCACACCATTCATCGCGAGTTTTAGAAAGAAAAACTTTTTTAAATTTAGCTTTATATTCATTCCATTTCTCTTTATTCATTTGCTCTGAGAATTCATTGCTATCTAATCCCATCTTATCTAAAAGGATTGAGTAAAATTGAGGTTCAATTGAGCCGAGTGAAACAAACTTACCGTCCTTGCATTCATAACTATCATAAAAATGTGTTGCTCCATCAAGAAGATTGCTTTGTTGTTGATCAGTCCAAAATCCAGATGCTTTCATTCCATAAATCATAGACATTAACTGTGCGGTGCCTTCAGTCATTGCTGCATCTATAACTTGTCCTTTCCCACCATTTTTGACATTAACTAATGCAGCACATATTCCAAGAGCTAATAACATTCCACCTCCTCCAAAATCTCCAATTAGATTTAAAGGAGGAGCAGGAGGTTCGCCATTCCTTCCTGTGGAGCCGAGAGCTCCAGCAAGCGATATGTAATTGATATCGTGTCCGGCTGCATTTGCAAGGGGACCGGTTTGACCCCAGCCTGTCATTCTTCCGTATATTAGATTTTCATTTTTTTGCAAACAAAGTTCTGGACCTAAGCCTAATCTTTCCATTACCCCTGGTCTAAATCCCTCTATCAATGCATCGGCAGATTCTATTAATTTTAGAACAAGCTCTATTCCCTTTTCGGACTTTAAATCTACAGCTATGGATTTTTTTCCTCGACCGGATACTTCAAATTTTGAACCTTTGCCATAATTTTGTTTTCGGTCTACTAAAATTACCTCAGCTCCCATATCAGCTAATAACATCCCTGCGAATGGAGCTGGGCCAATTCCAGCGATTTCAATAATTTTTGTTCCTTTTAATGTGCTCATAATTACTTTAATGGTTTTAGATAATATAAAAGAGTTGGCAATAAAAGTAACGATCCTAAGATTGCCATGATCATAGCTAATGAAGTGAAAATTCCAAAGAATACAGAAGGATTAAAATTTGACGACAACAAAATCAAAAATCCAATGACTATTGTAGATGATGTATAAAACATCGCTCTTCCTATGGTTGTGTGACTATTCTTGAGGCATTCTTCATAATCTTTTGATAAATCAAATTCTCTTTTAAACCTATGCAGGTAATGAATAGTATTATCAACACCAATCCCAATGCTGATCGCAGCAACGGTAACGGTCATAATATCCAATGGAACTCCAGAAAAGCCTATGGAACCCATGACAAAACCAGCTGCAAGAAAATTTGGAATCATACCAATCAAAGCTAAGCTGACAGATCTAAAAAGAAATAAAAACATCACGAAAATTGCTATGAAAACAATCCCCACACTGCCAATTAAAGATGAGAAAAGACTCTGAAGTAAATTATTATAAATAACTGATATTCCTGTAAGTCTAAATTGTTGATCATCAAGACCAAATTTATTTTCTAAATCATAATTTATTTCATCGATGAGATTCTTTCTGTTCAATCCATCTAGAGATTCTTTCACTCTTGCCTGAAGCCTTACTTGATTATCATCATCAGAGATATACGAATTAAGTAAACTTTCCTTAATATCCTCTGGCAACAGCTCTCTCATGAATGCTAATTCAAGATCATTAAGTTTTTTACCGTTAGCTATTTCAGCAAGTTTTATTCCACTTGATACAGATAAAACTTTTCCTATTTCAGTTCTTGATTCCAAATAGTCATGAATTTCTTCTAACCTATCTAAATTTTGACTTGTAAACCAATACCCGCTGGTAGAGTCATCCATACCAAAAGGATCATCAAAATCTTCAAAGTCATCCTCAATCTGCTCTGTCATAGGAGCGTTTATTACTAAATCTAGGGGTGCTGTTCCTCCCAGTTTCTGATCAATTAAAGATAGACCTTTATATATTTCTGTATCCGACTTGAAGTAGTCTATGAATTTGTTCTCAACAGATAGCATAGATATTCCAAGAACAGATAATCCAAAAACTATTAAAGAAAAGAAAACAATTTTAATTCTGGAATTCTTAAAGATGTTGAATATAAATAATGTAATTCCAGAGGACTGATCTTCTACAAAATCTTTCTCTTTTTTAGGTAACTTAGAAATAACTGCGGGAAAAAAAGAAAAGGTCACTAAGAAAGCGATGACGATACTGGTAGCCATCAATAAACCAAAATCCGTAATGGGTTTAATATCACTGACAATCAATGAGAGAAATGCGACTATTGTTGTCAGAGCAGTATAAAGACATGGCACAAACATTTGTGTCGAAGCCATTAACACTATCTCCTTTTGGCTTAGCTCAGAGTTTTTAGATAACAATTCCTGATATCTGACGACTAAATGCATTGTCAAAGATATTGCAATGATCATCAGAAGAGCAATGTAGTTCGCAGAAACAACTGTTACTTTCAGTCCTGCAAAGCTTATTAAGCCGGTAACCACAATTGCAGAGATAAAAGCGCTAATCAAAGGAAGTAAAATCCACCGAATTTGCCGAAAAATAAAGCCCAATACAGTTATAAATAGTAGACCCACAGCAAATCCAAAAAAAACTATATCGTTTAGAATAAATTGTATTGTGTCAGTAGATATCATCGGGCCGCCGCCAAGATAGATTTCAGCGTCATTTTTATATTTAGAGATTATTGCTCTTGTATCCGCAACCAACTTCTTTCTAGTGGCGACATTTTCTTTCTGCAAAACATCGATTTCTTGAGAAAGTAAATCAAGTTGCAATTGTTTCTCAATTTCACTTAGAGAAGAATCTTCATTAATTCGATACCTTTCTTGTATCTTAGAATCATATTGAGTTGTAGGCTTGAGAATAGCTTGTAAGGCTACAGTATCTAATTGTTCACTAACCAAAAGGCCTCTATAAACTGGATTACTAGAGAATTCTTTTTTTGCTAAAGATAAATCAACGTTCTTTTTTCTTAGAGATATTGGATTACTTGCAATTTCAGATATTGATTGTCTTGGACTTTCTAGCAAAGGAACGTCAAGAAAGTTTAAAACAGAATCAATCTCCTCAAGTTCTTCTAGCTCATCAGATAGTTCTTCTATCTTTGTTAAGGTTTCCTGCGTGAATAATTCATCAAAAGGGGAATAAGTAACTATTAAAAAGTCACCTCCTCCTCCAAAAGTTTTATTTGTATCTCTGTAGAACTTCAGATCATCATCATCTTCCAGCAATAAGGTATCCGAAGAAGCATCTAGCTGGAAATATTGAACTCCAAAAGCGAGACCAAAAGTTATCAGTAAAACAAGCCCTAAAGTGATTGAAGATCTGTAAACCACAAAATGTAAAATTTTTTGTACAAATGCCATTGTTTATTAGTTGCGTTTTTTAATTATCTGCTTGTGTCGCTCGAGATATCTTAATCTGTCTTCTTCAGACTTTTCATTAATGCATTGATGACATGAGACCCCAGCAGAATAATGAGTTGACTCTAAATCTTTCTCTGAAAGCGGTCTTCTGCAAGCGAAACATTGATAAAAAGAACCTTTATTTAAATCTTTATCGACTGTAACTCTCTCATCAAAAACAAAACACTCACCTTCCCATAGTTTTTTGTCTTTACTATTTGCTAAATAGTTCAGAATTCCACCTTTAAGTTGATGTACATCATTAATGTCTTCAGATTTAAAAATAGAAGAAGCTTTTTCACAACGAATACCTCCGGTACAAAAAATGCCAATTTGTTTTCCTTTAAAATATTTCTTATTTTCTTTTACAAAATGTTTAAATTCTCTGAAATTTCTCGTATCGGGATTCAACGCCCCTTTAAAAGTACCAACTGAGGTTTCATAATTATTTCTCACATCAATTAAAATAGTATTTTTATTTTCTGAAAACTCGTTCCAAAATTCTGGAGCTATATGTGATCCAGAATAATCTGTTGGTTTTAATTTTGTTCCGGAGGGAACAAGTTCTTGCCTCTTCTTAATTTTAAATCTCTTAAAAGGTTTTTTTTCTGTGCAAGAGCGTCCGATATCAATTGAAGGGTAATATTTAGCAATGTAAGTTTCGAAAGAATAAAGATTTTCTAAGTTCGCACAGGCTATCGTTGAATTTATACCCTCTGGAGTCAAAATTATTGTACCTACAATAGAAAGTTCATCAGCTTTTTTCGATAAACTTTTTTTTAAAAAGGAATAATCTCTCTCGCAACAATCATAAAAAGTTGAAATATGAAACATTGTTGTATTTTAATTTTCTCCGCCTAAACAGTTAGGTGAATTCAACTCCTGACCAGTTTTTTCCTGCCATTCATCTTTTGTGAAAGCATGGATAGCAATAGCATGAATTTTAGTCATCTGCTCTTTAAGAATTCTATAAATCATTTGATGTCGTTGAACTAATCTTTTTTCTATAAATTCATCTGAAACAACCACAACCTTAAAGTGAGACTCAGATCCAGGTTCAACATTATGATTCGGGCTTTCATTCTCAACTTCTAAATGTAGCAAGTCCATTCCATCAGTTAGATTATTTTCAATTTCAGTTTGAATCATCTCAGTCTTCTATGTAATTTAATTCACTCAATTTTTCTTGATGGCTTTCTTTGGTGGTTGTTACCAAGGAGATTGTAAACAAAGAAATGGACCAAAGAATTATTGAAGCAGTTATAGCCGTAAATCCAAAATTAAATAATATAGTTTCATCAACTTGACCAGGTGCAGCATTTTTTGGCCATGCTGAGTAAGTCAGAATTAGACCAGCTGCAAAAGCTCCTGCACCACTCATGCATTTAGCTGCAAAGGATCGGGCAGCAAGTAATGTTCCTTCCATTCGTCTTCCTGTTTTGATTTCAACTTCTTCGACTGTATCCCATACCATTGAATTTAATGTCGTGAAGGAAATCACTGATGTCGCCACACCGACAAAATGGAACAGAAGTACAGCCCCAAGAACAATTGGAGAACCATTATCTGGCAATAAACCCAGCAGCCTAAGAGCGATAACGCCGTTTTCAACCGTTAATGATGTAGCAAAAAGGATTATTGCTCCGTTTCGCTTACCAAATTTATTTGCCAATAAAGGTGAGACAACGAGTCCGACAAGCGGGGCTAAAAATAAACTCAATCCAATTGTTAATATATTTAAAGGAGTAAACTCCCAGAAAAAACTATAAAAATACAATGTTAAATTAGTAGCTATCCCGCCTGCCACACCCATCATAATCATGGCAATAAAAAGGATTATGTAGTTCTTACTCACCGTCATCGTCTCGTAGAGTTCAGAGAAAATAACTTTTGGTGTTTTTCTTTGTATTTCAGGAGAATGTAAGTCTTTTATGTGTCTGTGCGTTCCTAGTGCGGTAACGACAATGGCTAAAAACATAATTGGACTGCAAACCAATCCGTAAGTCATCCATGTATCCGCAACAAATCTTGCATCTTGTGTGCCGGTATAGGTGCTATAAACAACAAAAATCCATAAGGAATTCCACACAGCTAATCCACCCCACCAACCAAACCAATATCGATAAGAAAGCAATGAGCTTCTTTCCACGTAATCTTTTGAAAGCTCTGGACCTAAAGCATTACTTGGAATCTCATAGATAGTAATTGCAGTTCTTATAATTGCACCAACAATTAATAAAAACCAAAATAACTGAGATTGAGTTAAGTTATCGGGAGGATCCCATATCAAAAAAAATGAGATTGCTACGGGAACTGCTGAGAAATACATGAAAGGATGTCTTCTTCCCCATCTTGATTTCATGTTATCTGAATAATAGCCAATAAGAGGATCTGATATAGCATCGATCACTAGCATTAGAAGAATTGCTAATCCTGCTAAATCTGGAGACAGACCAAACACCTGAACATAGACAAACAATAGAAAATAATTGAAAGCATTATCCTTTATTCCATATGCTAAAGAACCAAACCCATAAAAGAATTTCGTTAGAAAAGGAAGTTTATGCGGATTATTTACTTTATCTGTTTCCATCTATCTCCTACGATTGAAGTATCTCATAAAATACAGCTAATTGGAGTAATTGGTTGAACCAAATAGAGATATTGAGGAGCTTATTAATCTAGCTTTGAAATAGCTAAATTAGGTTTTTTCAAAGGACTTAAATAAATTGGTGATGACCAAGCTCTTTCCTCTGACATCGAAATACAGTTATCTTCTATGTCTGTCTTATACCCACCATAACAAAAATTTGTTTCGATACAGTTTCCTTCATCGTCATAGGTACATCTGAGATTTTTGCCATTTATTCGCTCACTTGGTTCTTGTATGGCTCGAACATAAAAAGTTGCATCTCGATTATCTGAAGCAAAATCTTCATCTTGAAATCTAATTTTGCAAGAAGCTTTGTTTTCTTCACACTCAAATGTTTTCCAAGGATCCATAATTAGTTCTTCTGGATTTTCTGATGTGTTGATTTCAGGCAAAACCTTAATAATTTCTATTCTTGATATTGAGTATCTTTCTGAACTAGGATTGAAACATTCATTCATGCAAAGATTTTTAATATCCTCTGCTGATCTTTTGCCTAGACTGTAATCTGGACAGCCAGGTTTTTGTTTAAAAGAACCAACTGCTTTAACTTGAAAAGTTGGATTCTCATCTATAGTAATTTCAGAGCCCATAGGAACTAATCCATTTTCTGTAATTAAATCAAACCAAAGCAAAATTCTTGGTCCGCTTGTCCCATAGGTTTCTCTTCTTTTAAATGCTTCCCAAACTCCTTCTCTACTTCTTGAATCAACATGAACTGCCGCCAAACCGCCTGTAGTAAAGAAGGTTTCTTGTCTTTCTGACTCCCAGTAAGCCAATGGGTTGGGTATGAACCTTTCTTCAATCTTAAATTCTACTGGGGTATCACTGATTTCATCTAATGGATAAGCAAGTCTTTCAAAAGCAGGATCCTTGATGCCATTTGATTCTGTAGTCAATAACCTATCAACGGCTTTGTATCCAGTTCCGGGCCGAGCTCTGTGATTATCGCTTGATGCTATGACACCAAAAATAAATTTCTCGTTATTTCTGCCTTTTTTGGTCAAAGCATACTGGAAAGAACCCTTGGGACGATAATTAAAACTTGGGATAAAACAATCCTTGCACTGCCCTGAATCAAGCCATGATTCAGGCGTTGCCCCTGGAACCACAAAATGTCCTGACAGACCTGCCTGTAAATAGAAAATCTCAGCTTGAGAAGCATCTTGTCTGCATTCATTTTCTCTCTTACCATTTTCTATGCATCTTTCATAAATAATGTTTCCAGCTTGCTTGCAAGAAGGAAGATAATTATCTGATTCTTCAGGACAAATTAAATTATCTCCGTCGAAAATAACTTCAGTCCAACTTCTATATTCCTCTGAATTTCCATGACCGGACATGATTTCGAAAGAAATTTGTCTATCCGGATCGTGAACATCATCAAGTTTGTCGTCCCAGGAAGTTCCTAAAGGACTATAAAATCCCCATGTGTTGCCATGTGGGATTACTATCGAGTCGGTTTTTAAGGCATTTAATTTTGTGAAAAGTTCCTTGGGAGTATCAGCCGAGGCAAGACAATCCTTATTATCACCTGCACTACCGGTACAAACCGGAGAACTAGTAATATCTGTGTTGTATGCAATGAAATCATAATATCTTTGCCTATTTCCAAGATCGCTATACGCTTGAACCATCATATTTATCCTAGTTTCGTTAACTCTATTAGGATCTCTAAAATTGTTAAGGCTATCGCCACCGGCTGCGATTGGTGATTGAGGCAAATATTCTGAGTCAATTTCTTTCAGAATAACGTTTTTATGTCCATAGTGCTCTTCTCGGTTATCTCCAATTTGAGTCCATTCGAAACCTAAAAAGGTAATCATGTCTGGATTTTCTGGATCAGTACTTTTATTGCAGCTTTGGACTTGTTCGATTGTATTATTCCATTTGTGAGGAGTGCTGGCCTCAGCATGATCCGAAATAACCCAAAAATCCAACGCTGAACAAAATCTTGCATAATCGCAAGCATCTGAAACTGGATGAGGACCTCTTCCGTTATACATCGGCAGACTCCATAAAAAAGCATCGCTAGAATATGTGGTGTGGACATGAGTGTCCCCAAAAAGAATCTGTTTTGATGAATTGGAGTGCCTAAGTTGGCTCCTGATTTTTGAATTTAAAACTTTTTTTGGTAACTCACTGTTAATTGACTTTCCGCCAGGCTCCAACGATCCAAAATAACCGTAAAAAGCAAATAAAGTGTATGTAAGAACAACAACTAAAATTAAAAAAAATAAATAGGAAATTGATTTAAAAAATATTCGCATCAGACTACTTCCTATACTTATCTTCTGATTTATTTATGAAGTCTTTGAGAAAGTCTCTTGGATTTTCATTTTGAAAATTCATGTTCGCGTTTTGCCATGGTTTTGTATGAGGAATATCGAATAATTTTACATCTTTCTTTTTAAAAAAAGGAACAAGTATCATCCCGGCAATAAACCCACCGATATGAGCTAAATAAGCAACTCCGCCTTCATCTTGCAACGAGCTTGGAAGACTAAAAAACTGACCTAAAATCCAAAAACCTAATACAAGAAATGCGGGGATTCTTATGACTTGTATAAAAATGATTAAAAAGACAAAACAGCTGACATTGGCTCTTGGATGCAGCATTAAATATGCGCCGAGAACACCAGCTATTGCCCCGCTTGCCCCTACCATCGGTATGTTTGAATCAGGATTAACTATAGCTTGAGACAAAGCAGCAATAAGACCGCAAGTAATATAAAACAATACAAACCTTATCCTTCCCATGGATTCTTCTACGTTGTCGCCAAAAATCCATAGGTAAACCATGTTACCTACGATGTGGGCAATACCGCCATGGAGAAACATTGATGAGATAATTGTTAAATCAAAAAAAGAATTGGAAAAAAATCGATCCGGTATAAAACCAAAATCTAAGAATAATTGTCCAGGCATACCAGCAAGAAATTGAAAAACAAAAACTATCGTGCAAGCAACAACAATAAATTGCGTTACGAAAGGCCTTATGGATGTTGGATTATCGTCGTATAAAGGAAAAAACATTTATGTCTTATAGCCCAACTCGTCAACTGCGGAAGTATGCGAATCTCTAGTTATAGAATAAAAGTAAATGAATCCCAATCCAGCAAAATTTAGTATTGGCCCACTGATGCATACAAAAATGACTAAGTTATTGATGGGTTCTTGCATCTGCTCAACGTTAGATTGAGAGTTATCGAAACCTAGGAACTGCAATACAAAACCTATTATAAAAACACCAAGACCTGAAAATATTTTTTGAAATAACCCTGGACCAGACAAAAAGAGTCCTTCGTCTCTCCTTCCGGTTCTCATTTGGCTATCCTCAACAACATCAAACATCATTGAAATCATAACTACCCAACCCATAACAGAGAAGATATCAGTTACGCATAGATGCATTAACATCACCCACCAGAGAGTATCGGATCCGTTAACAGGGAAAGTCTGCACTTCAAAATAAGGATCAACTAGTCTTAGAATGTATGGGATATATGAAATTGCAATTGTTCCAGTAAAAGCTAAAAGTGCAATAATTCTTTTTTCTCTTCCTTTAGAAATTGCAACTGCGATAACTGCTCCAATAATTGCAGAGATTCCACCTGCTAAGGGAAAGATGGATATATCAGACGGAGTCCACTGCCAAAAATAAACACTGATGTAATTAGCAATACCATTATTTAGCCCTAAAAAAAGAGCATACAGACACCCAGCTAGGAAGATCATCAACCATGATCTATTAGAGAGCGCCTCAATGACTTCTGCTAAAACATTTTTTAATCTAATCGGTCCTGATGGTTCAACAACGTGAAGATCCTTAATATGTTTATGAGTACTGGATGCAGCTGTTATCCCTAAAATTATCACGAGGAAAGCAGCAAAATAAGCAAGCTTTTCGTATCCTTCTGGATTTAAGAAAGCCGTTGAGCCCTGAAATTGCTCTGTTTCAGGTAAAAAATATTCAAGCATCACGAACCCAATGACTATTGCTCCAACGTATCCAAAGAAAATACCCATCCCATTAAGTAAATTTCTTCTATCGTAATCTTTGGTTAATTCTGGACCTAGAGCAGCCCTAGGTGTTTCGAAAAAAGTGATAGCTAACCTAATGAGTATTGTTAAAACGAGCAATTTAACAAACAAGTAACTCTGGTCGTAAGAATTAGGCGGCGTGAATAATAACCAAACGCATATTGCTAAAGGAATGATGCTGGCATAAATAAAAGGATGTCTCCTTCCTAGCCTAGATCTAATACGATCTGACCAAACTCCAACCAGAGGATCCGATACGGCATCGAAAAAAAGAGAAACACCAATAGCAATTGAAGCTAAATATGGCTGCAAACCTAAAACTTGGTTGTAATACAAAAGAACCCAAGCACCAAAAATTACATTTTTAATCCCTACAACGCCTGATCCTGCTGAATGTAGAAAAAGTGTAAGGTTTGAAACTTTAAATTCTTTTATTTCTGACATTTATTTGATTGAAAAAAATAATATACTTTAGTGATAAACATAATGCATTAAATTAATAGGGAGAAATCATGGGAAGATTAAATGGCAAGATTGCTGTAGTAACTGGAGCTGGCCGTGGTATCGGTAAAGAAACTGCACTTTTTTTAGCTGGTGAAGGCGCCAAGGTTGTTGTTAATGATTTGGGGGGCAATACAGATGGTACAGGCGGCACTCAAATAGCAGATGAAGTAGTAGAAGAAATTAAATCTGCTGGCGGAGATGCAGTAGCAAATTACGATAGCGTTTCCGAATTTGCTGGAGGACAAAATATTTTTCAAACAGCTATAGATGCATTTGGTGGAATGGATATCCTGATCAATAATGCAGGAATCTTAAGAGACAAAACTCTTTTTAATATGGAAGAAAATGATTGGGATCAAGTTATAGCCGTTCATCTCAAGGGTCATTTTAATTGCACCAAGCCTTTTGTCTCTTATATAAGAGAAACTAATAGGATGGACTGCAGAATAATCAACATGTCGTCTGTTTCTGGATTGTACGGAAATTTTGGACAAACCAATTACGGAGCTGCTAAGGCTGGTATTGCAGGGTTTACCAGAAGCCTATCTTTTGAAATGGCAAAATATAAGTGTACCGTAAATACAATCTCGCCTGGGGCAGCTACCAGAATGACCATTGACTTGATTAAAGCTGCAGGTAGAGATGTCGATGTGAATGATTGGAAACAAGGCCCACAACAACTAGCTCCAGTTATCACTTGGTTATGCTGTGATGAAGCATCTGATGTAACCAATCAAATCATTCATGTTCAAAACGGAACGGTAGGAATTATGCAGCAACCTGCTGTGATTGAGTCTTTCTTATCTGAGGAGCTATGGTCTCTAGATCAATTAGATAGAGTTATTGGAAACCTGGTTGAAACTAAGAAGAATCATGATTCTGAGGTTCAAAAAAAGGCAGAACCAAAAAAATCTTAACTAGCTTTGTAAATAGATTTTTTAGTTTGAGAGAGTACATTCCTTAGCATAGGAATAAATGTCTCAATAGGCTCTGTATCGTATTCTGGATCAAAAGAATTTTGATCGTATTTTGCACAAAATTCTGCACAATCTTTCCAATGCGGATTACCTTTGAATTTATCTCTCATGTTTTTATCCAATCCTAAGAAGTCAAAAAAGTAGTAGCCCTGAAAAATTCCGTGATGCTTAAGAATCCAATAGTTTTTTTCGGAAATAAATGGTTCAAGCATGGTAGCTGCAAAATCTGCATGATTCGCTGGCGCTAAAGTATCTCCAATATCGTGAAGGAGCGCGCAAACAATATATTCTTCATCTCTACCATCGCGCATTGCCCTAGTTGCAGTTTGCAAACAATGAGTATACCTATCTACTGCAAAACCGCCGTGATCGCCTTTCAATAACTCTAGGTGTTCAATCATTCGGTCTGGAAGATTGACACTGTGCTGCATACTAGCCTCTGCGATTATTTGATAATCCTCAGCTGTACCTTTGGTCATCGTTGTGAATTTTGCTAATTTTTCAGCCATATTTGTACCTCTCGATATTATTTTACTAATTTTTAGCGATTTTTCATATTTTCTAATGCATCTTTATCTTTTCTAAAATGCAGATAATAGATTTCCGGTAATCCCAGAAGATTAAACACCAACATAAAAATAAACCAATAACCCTCTTTTGCTTGAGCAGCTTTCCAGCATGCTTTTGCTGTCCAATATATCTCCCACATGGATAAAAGTATCACCGATGCAATAAACATAATTGTTTCATTTTAATCTATAAATAATCTGAATGTTATTAGGAAATCAGTATCCAAGTAGCATTTCCGTTTGCAAGTAATTCTTGTTCAGCGCTGTACATAGATATATTGGTAAGTACTTTTCTTCCGCTTTTATCAGAATACTTTGCTGTGATGATGCATTTTTCTTCTACTCTTGGAACTCTTACGATCTCAACTGCTAATTTTCCTAAAACAAATAATTGCCCTTCCAATTCATCTCTATGTCTTCCAAATGAGGCAGACCATCCGCTTGGACAATCCATGGCACTCCAAAGATACTCACTGTTAATATGTTTTCCATCAGAGCTGAGGCCTTTATCAGGAACCCAAGTTGTTGAAACTAAATCATCCTCAGAAGGTTTGGAATCTAAATCTTGAGGACCTGTGAATAGTCTCAGTCCATCACCTTCCTTTCTATTTGGGCCGCAAACAAAACAATCTGGCATTGCATGTATGGGTTCAAATTTACTTAATCCATTCTTAGAACCAATAAGAGCATCTGAAAAGCTGACAAATTCACACGGATCATTATCGATGGTAGTTGTGTTCGCAATACACACTAAAGTTTCGCCGTCATACAATTCATAATTTTCATTACTTTTTTTTAGTAATAATTTTTTCTCAAGCGGTGGTGGCGCAACTAATTTAACTTCACAGCATTTTCCTATTTCTTTTGCAATCAACCCTGCAACGTATCCCCCATTTCCTGAATTAGGCGGACCATTGAATCTCTTACTTATGAATATTTCCATCAGTCATTCCTCATTTCTTTCCAAAGGAAACGCAGTCCAAAGAAGGCTGGCAGATAACACAGCATAGTAAAAATTATCATTTGCGCTACCAAAGGAGGTTCTCGGAAAATTTGAAATGCTGGAGCATCAATTAAATCTGTAATTAATCTAACTAAAATAAGTATAAAGAGCATAGGTCCATTCTTAATGTAAATAGCAAAGAGAAAAGCTAATCCGATTGCAAGATTTCTTGCAATAAATAGCGTAATACCAAGATTAAGTTCAGTTTCGCCGGTCCCTGCAAAAAAAGAAGGATTTACGAATGCGATTAGCGGACCGTAAAACATCGGTGAAACTAATAAAAATAAAATTAAAGAAAACCACCAAGGAAAAGAAATCTTTTTATTTGATAATTCCATGATTAGAGATAGATGTGGCTTGTGGATTATGCATTTTTCCAAAAATTTAATGTTTTGCTACTAACTTGATTGTCAGTCTTGATTAATTCTAGAACATTGTCATAGAAATTATCAGCCTCCTTATCAGATACTAACAATCTCAAACACTCTATAACTCTCGTTATTCTCAATTGATTATGATCATAAGGAGCATTCCAGTATGTGTTCCTCTTTAAGAAAGATAAGAACCATTTAGATGATTTAATAATATTAGTCACTGCTTTTTTATTATTTTTAATTTGATCTACGAGATCTTGACTATCAAGATAATATCCATGAAAGGAAGATTGACTTGGTTTATTTAACGGAAAAACTATTTGAATAAAGTCATGATTTTCTTCTATTTCTTTATCTGTGAAGCACCAAATTTTTTCTAGAGTTCTGCCTTTAAAATCGCTTCCTTTGAGAGTTAAGAAATCTTCATAAATCACGACTGGTCTTAATACACTGAAACTAAAAATATTTTTTTAAAGCTCATTAAACCCACAATTAATAAGGTATTCATAAGTCCCGTCGTAGAATTTAGGATTTCTTGTTTTATCTAGTATGTTACCCTCAGGAACAAAAATAATTAGACCTTGTCTAGCCCTAGTTAGAAGAACTCTATATGCATTGAGCAAATACTTTCTTTGATGTTCTTGGGATCTTTTTTGAAACTTCGTACCAACAAATTTATATAACTCCCAATCATCATTAATTCGTCTCAAGCTAGCATCCCAGCAAACACAAACCCAATCAAGCTCTAATCCCTGTACAGCATATTCAGTAGCTGCATCCTCTAAATAATAAGAAGATCTAATATCATCTTTATCCGCCAAGAACCAATTAGCAGGATCAATTTCTGATTTTACAAATATGCCATCAGGCTTCAGTCTGATTGCATTTGCTTCTGCGACCAAACCATATCTCTCAGAACCTCTTGCTTGCTCTTTCAGCCACTCTTTAGCTGAGCTTAATGACCTAGTTACAAATATAGGATAATCACTAATGGTTTCTTTTAACTCTAATGATCTTGAGATATTCCCAGCAATAATTTCATTAATATAATTTGAAAGGTTTTCTGATCTAAAAGATCTTAATGAAACAGATAAATGAAGATCTTTCGTGATAGTTGTTCTTGGTGATGAGAGAATTTGATCAAAACTGTAACCCCAAGAATATTCAGGATTATTGATCTGATCAGATACATAGACTTTCCAATCTCTATATTTAGTATCCATACTTTCTATCCAGGTAGATATTCCTGCCTCGCCTAGGTTAATTTCTTGACCTCCACCAACCAGACAAACAATGACACACCAATCTTCATGTCGATCCATTTCTGAAATTAATAAATCTGGTTCGGACATCTCAATATTGTGTCCCTTCTCTTTCATCTTTTGTTGTAATTTTTTTTGATTCCAAGCTCTTTGAGACTCATCAAATATTACTACTTTTTCAAAAGGTGCCTCAGTATTGTGCAAGTTATCATCTCTAAAATGATGTATATTTTGAATAAATTTTTTTACCTCTCGCTTAGCATCTGACACTTTGAATGTCTCACCTCTTTCTTTAGCATTAGCTACTTTATCCCTTGCTAAAGCTTCTGATAAAACCGTCACGAGAGGACCGTTGCCAGATAAAAAAATTGTTTCTTTACCAACACCAATAGCCTCAGATTTATCTGTAGCGATATTAAGACCAACTAAAGTTTTACCAGCTCCAGGAACTCCGGTAACAAAACATATAGCCTTCTCATTGTTTTCTTTTGCTTTGATAATGATTTCACCTATCTTGTCAGAAGTAATAGTGAGATTAGTGGCGCCTGCATCTGATCTAGATATTTCATCAACTGCGTGACCTTCATAGAGCGCTTGTGCGGCTTCAATTATAT
This sequence comes from uncultured SAR86 cluster bacterium, assembly GCA_902566305.1. Lineage (GTDB taxonomy): Bacteria > Pseudomonadota > Gammaproteobacteria > Magnimaribacterales > AG-339-G14 > CACNYO01. The sequence continues at coordinate 25,677 of CACFIK010000008.1, forward strand.
TTGGAGTAGGTTTGTAGGTTGATGCTAACCATTCAGCATAGTTTATGTTCGGAGTTTTGTTAGAAGTGCTTGCAAGAACTTGTTGAATAATCTCATTAAGATTTTCACCATTAGATAATATTGGTTCAAGAATATCATCCTCTCCCGCAGTAGCAGCGAAGTAAGTTTCTTGAGCCTCCGTAGCAATTAAAATGGGGCAAATAATTTGATTATGACTGCCTTCATGAAAATTCTTTAAATCCAAAGTGTAATCAACTAATTGAGTAATTGAGGCAGCATCATAAGCATCAGAGCCAACCTTGAATTCAATTATAAAAATAATATTTTCTATGACTAATAAAACATCAACTCTTTTACCCATTCTGGGGATGACAAATTCAAAATGGATATAACCATCAATATCTAGTAAGGAATTCTGCATAACAGAAATTTCACCTTGCCAGGCATAAGTAGTTTTAGGAGTAATATTGAAAATATTTTCAGATGAACTGAGGATTCCTAGTATCTCATTCTCATGGGTTGAAATAAAATTCTCTATAGTTGATGAAAAATAACTTCTATTCATGTAAGCAATATTAAAAATATCTTTTTCATAATTACTCCAATGGCAGATTAGGAAGATCTACGCCGATTACGCCAAACTTTATCTCAAAGTAAGATTTAGACATTTTTGAGCCGTCAATAAAAAAATCTGCAACTTGCTGTGGCGTGGCCAAAGTCCAATTATCGTTGCCTGGAGATATGAAATATCCAAAATCACCATCGCCAACAGGCTGTATAACGGCTGGTCGTTCTTCCCATGTGAAGTATAATGTTTCTAAATTATCTCTTTCCTTCATTTTTTAAGCTCTTTTAATTCTTTTTCATGAATACTAAGCATGACTCTCCTAAATGGAGATTGTTCAGACATTAAATCAGCAATATCTTCTTCATTCTCAAGCCAATCTACAGAGCCATATTTTAGAGTATTGGATTTAAGTTTTAACTCATCTATCTCTTTTTGAATCTTTGCATCTTCAAGTTCGACCGCAGCTTTGTCTTTAAGACTATCTTTATACTTATCAATTATCTTTTGAACTCTCAGAATTTCTTTATCAGTTTCAGTTGTCATTTAATCTCCAACGGCAGATTAGGAAGATTATCGCCTATAACACCAAACTCTTTTTCAAATTCAGACTTCGACAATCTTGAGCCGTCAATAAAAAAATCTTTAACTTGATCTGGGGTAGCTTCTTTCCAGCCTTCATGCTCTTTGAGTACTCGCAAGATAAAAGCTCTGCTTTTTTCTGGCGTAATATCAACAATGACAGCTGCAGATCTTTCCCAGTAAAAATATGTTGATATTAATTCTCTCTGAGACTTTCCTTTGAGGTATTTTAATTCTTTTTCGTAATTACTCAGTTGAATCTTTGCACCTTCAAGTTCGACCGCAGTTTTATCCTTGAGGGTATCTTTATACCCATCAATTATCTTTTGAAGTTTCAGAATTTCTTGATCAGTTTCAGTTGTCATTAAATTAATACATTAAAGCTATATAAAAAATTATGAATGTAATGACACCGTAATCACCTCTTTTAGTTGTAACACCAACTATTATTGCAGGTATTAATGCAATTAAATTTTGTAAAAAAATTGAATCCATTGATAAATTAAATTAACTTCTTCGTCACTTCTCCCTAGTACTAAATTATTTCTTTTTCCAAAATAAGAAAAATCCTAAAAAGCTAATTGCCCAGACTGCCTCATGGATCATATGCACTGTATTTCTTGATTCAGTAAATAAATATAACCATTGCCCTTCAGTCAAAATATTAAATAAAAAAACTAATAAAAATATTTTTTGTACATTTGATAGGTTAAGAAAAAAATTTATTATTTTTTTTATTAGGTTCATTTGTTAATTTCAAGACTTAATATAATTTCCATGTATTCATCCCATGTGGTGTCTACCAATGGCTAAGCATCCTCGCAAGAGCCTATAAAAGTTAATATATTATCTCCGTCTCCAGAGTCAATTTCATGACTTATAGTCTTTGCAAGCTTGTTGTATCGAACATTTAAAATTCCATTATTACTTAAGGTCATACATCTGATAGAACTATTATTTTGAAAATATGCTCCACATTCAAAAGTATTTGGGTTGAATGAATAAATTTCTACTTCAGCATCTTGAAATAAATTTTCATCAATGAATGCATAGCTCCAAACAAATTTAGGATTATCAATATTACCTTTACCTTGTACTGTGCAATTGATTTTTGTAATTGGATATTCAGAACATCCAACAAAGATCAAAGCAAAAATAACTAATAAATACTTCATAACTGCATTACATGAATTCAAATATATGAAGTATTCCCCATCCAGTAACAATAGAAAGAAAGACATATGCTATCGTCCACAGAATCATGAGACTTAATATGTCTCTTATCCATAAATTTTTAATAGAAGAAAGAAACTTTGACCCAATTTTTTCTGCATAGTATTGCCTGAAAAGAAATAGATAAATGAAAGGCATAAAACCAATAATGATTCTAATTAATTCAAAATCCATGTCTCTATTCTAAGACCATTTAGGACTGTTTGTGAATTCATTAGCTGTTGATAGATAAAAGACTTTGCCCCGCTCTAAATTGCAAAATTTGTTATAGTAATTTTTATGTTCAAATCAATAATTGCTTTAACAGCCATTCCTATAATTGGATATCTTGTTGCATTAGGTATTCTCAATGACATAGCGGAGGATATGACAGTTGGAGAACTTATTAAAAATGTTCAATTTAATTGTGCTCAAGACTATCAATCGGGCTGTTCAATTTTTAATAACATTCTCTTATTAAAAAATGCAAGTATTTATAGCGGGATAGCTTCATTCTTAATTATTTTCACTTATTTTGCCTTTGCTAAAATAGCAGGAACAAATAGAGATATACTTTCAAAATTATTTCCTCCATTGATCCCTATAATTCTTTTTCTAATTTCTGCTCAAACAATAGTTCAAGGAGCAATTCTTACTTATGGCGCATATATAGCTGAATCTTATTTCCTTGGAGTAGTTCACTTCTTGTTAATTGGTGCAATAGGTTTTGGAGCGAGCATAGGAGCCTTGCAAATCATAGGATCTATTTTTTCTCTAAATAAGAAATTAACTCATACCCAAATTGGACAGCAACTTTTACCATCCGAACAACCTGCAATTTGGGATTTCGTAAGTAATATAGCGAATGAAATAGGCTCCATACCTCCTGATAATATAATTGTTGGTATAGAGCCTACATTTTATGCAACAGCTGCAAATGTAGTTGGTTGCGGTAAAGAAACACTAAAAGGTGAAACCTTATATCTATCTCTACCTTTAATGAGGCTTTTTAATAAATCAGAATTAAAGGCAGTTATAGGGCATGAATTAGGACACTTCTGCGCTAAAGATACAGAATACTCAACTAAGTTCGCTCCTGTGTATAGAGGGCTAGGAAACTCTATAAACTCTCTAGCTGATCCTAGTGATGGAAGCACAAGTATAGTCACATTACCGCCGCTATTAGTGTTGTCATCGATGTATGATACTTTTTCGAAAAATGTAGCTTCTATAAGCAGAGAAAGAGAGTTTGAAGCTGATAAGGTAGGAGCATCAGTGTCTTCACCTAGAGATCTAGCATATTCTTTAACTAAAGTTATTCTATTTTCTTCAATGTGGAATGAGGTACGGGAAGATAATATAAAAAGACTTAACCAGGGAAAAGTTAGCTTAAACCTTTCTGAAATATTTAAAGATAATGCTGCTTATAATTTGAGCAAAAATATTTTAGAAAGTGAAAAAGAAAACATTCTTAATTCTACAATTTCACATCCAACTGATTCACACCCCCTATTGTCACATAGACTAGAAAATATTGGATTTAACAATGAAGAGATAGTTATAGATAAAATACTTGATCAAGGCGATAGTTGTTCAGAATTAATAGAAGATGCAGAAAAAATAGAACTTAGCTTAACTGATATAGAACATAGAATGATGATTGCAATGGGATTGGCAGTTATTCCAGAGGAAGATAGCCAGGGAGGAAATTTGGAAGCTGTGATTTACTCCATGGCTGCAGCCATGGTTGGGGCAGATGGAAAAATAGAACAGGAAGAAATGGAGGCTGCTGAGCAGATTGGTATTCAATTAATCGAAACATTTGATAAAACTGATTTTAGAGAATACATAAAAAATTTAGAAACCATTCCAAATATCATAGATCTTGCGAATGAATTAAAATCAATGGATAAAAAAATTAAAGAGATTATCTATTCGTATTTGGAAGCTATAGCAAGTGCAGATGACGATTTAGCACAAGAAGAAGTTAAAATTTTGAATGAAATTAAAGTCATTTGGAATGTAGATAGTAAAATGAATAATTGAACTCTTAGCGATATTTCAATTTATAGTGGCTAGTTAGATTTAATTAAACTTCTCTATTATGTCTTTCCAGTATTCTCTCCCCAAAACATTTGGGTCATTTTTACACTCGTAGTAAGTTCCTATCATTAACATGAAAGCTATACTAATATGCGCTTGATAAAAGTCTCCAAGATCAGTTTCTTTTTCCCACACAGGTGTAATAGCTGGACCAGCTAATTTTAAAAAACTAATAGTATCTTCAATCATTTTTTTTGGATCGGGTGATTTCAAAGATCGACAAAAAAACGTATCTCCATACTTATCAAAGACCGCTTCATTTACAGCATCAGCGCCACTCCAAAGACCAGAAAAATAAATTTCTATTTCTTCTGTATAACCTGATTTTTCCATATCCATGAATTGTTTAATAGTAAACGATAAGGAAAAGTTACTGATGAATATTAAGGCAAAAGCTAGTATTAAATTTCTCATAATTTATTGTAAAACCATATAGGATTGATTGAATCCATTAATAAATTAAATTAACTTCTTCGTCACTTCTCCCTAGTACTAAATTTGTTTTCCCTTTAGAAGTATTTCTTGGATTTCTTTTCTTTGCTTAAAGAATTCTGACTTATCTATCAATGAACATTGACCTCTTTGTTTTCTTAATTTCCATTCCAAAGTTTCTCTATTGATGATCATTGAATTAATACCAAAAATTAATTCTTCATCAGTAAATCTTCCGCCGCCAAGAGCATTGTCATTTTCATTAATTCCTATGAATAATCCAGAATCATCATTGTAAAGATCGTATTGAAGATCAACCCTTCCAAGTTTTTCTTTTGAATAAATTACGACAAACAAATTGTAATAATCTGATGGATATTTTTCTAAATATAATCTTTGTTCTTTAATCAATGTATCTTTGTCTAAACGACAGCCAATGTAAGTTTCTGCAAAACCAAACCCAGAAACCAAAAGCGTTAAAACTAAAAATATCTTTTTCATAGTTACTTTTCCTTTGATAACCAATTACTTATCATCACATAGATAAATCTGATTAAAGCTATTGGAATTAAAAAAACTAGGGCAGTTGAACCATTAACAATAGTCATGCCAATTGCATATTTTAATCCTTGATTTGAAATAAGATTCAAAGTGAAAGAAACGAGCAAGATAATAATAAAAGCGATGAATAAATTTTTGATCCAGAAAGATTTTTTCATCTGTACTCTCCTTTAACCAATTTACAATAATCAAGTGTAGCCATATCAACTACTTCTTTTGGAATTTCACCATCGCGAACTGCTATAAGCCTCAATCTAAATTCCTCTGAATTTAAAAATGTATAACAACTTTCTGATCGCATCTTTTTCAGGCAGTAATTTCTGGCCTGTTCTTGCTGCACAAGAGAATTTTTTTCAGTTTGAAATTTTTGCAACTCTCCAATTATGCATCCTTCAATGCTGTCGTATTCAGCACAAGAAACAATAAATAAGCTGAGGACTAAAATTTTAAGATATTTTTGATTAATCACCATAATCCAATGAGTTGCAGTAATTGCGAACTGAGGAAACTGCCCGTCCTTTTTGATCTTCAAATTTTTGCAATTCTTTCATGTAACACTCTTCAAATGATTGATAGCCACAAGAAACAATTACAAAACTAAACACTAGTAATAATAAATACTTCATAAAAATATATTTAACCCCTACACAAAGGTACTGTCTAGCAACTTATCTTGTGGGTGATTCGCGATTGCGGTCTTTTTTTAGGCACACTTCTCAAATATTGAGTTAAACATTGCGAAAAGAAGAAACCATATAGGAATCAATGAAACTCTTTGTGAACTGCTAAATCGCAGTCAAAAAGTCAGCTAGAAGCCCCTATATAACCAAATATTCTAGGTTTTCAGAAACCCTTTAAAATAAAGGGTTTTTAAAGTGGAACTCAAAGTGGGACTCAAGTTAGGGTTTCAAATAGTCAGAAAACCTTGATCTACTGAAACCCTTATATTTATTGGCATATTTGGTGGAGCTACGCGGGATCGAACCGCGGACCTCTTGCATGCCATGCAAGCGCTCTCCCAGCTGAGCTATAGCCCCTTTTATATATTTTATTCAGATACTTTACTATTTTTGAATATTTTTTGCTTGCGTGTGAATATGATAAATTATCACTGCGTGAGGAAATAAAAATGCAAAATTATTCTTTTGATCCTGATTATCTCAGAGATAAATACAGACAAGAAAGAGATAAACGTCTTCGTGAAGATGGGAACGATCAATATAAAGAAGTAAGCGGAGATTTTTCTTACTTTGTTGATGATCCTTACATTGATGAGGAAGTTGAAAGACAAGCTTTAACTGATTCTTATGAAATAGTGATCATTGGAGGTGGTTTTGGTGGTGTTCTAGCTGCATCTAGACTCAAAGAAGCTGGCTTTTCTGATTTTAAAATCATTGAGAAAGGCGGAAACTTTGGAGGTACTTGGTATTGGAACAGATATCCAGGCGCATCGTGCGATATAGAATCCTATATCTATTTTCCTTTGTTGGAAGAAACTAAATTTATTCCTGGCAAAAAATACACCAACGCACCCGAAACTTTAGAATATTTTGATGTTATCTCAGAAAAGTTTGGGTTGAAAGAGCATGCTATTTTCCAAACTGAAGTAAACGACGTTAGATGGAAAGACGACGAAAGACTTTGGGAAATAAATACTAACAAGGGAGATAAGATTAAATGTAATTATGTTGTTCATGCCAATGGACCTCTTAATCGTCCTAAATTGCCTGCAATAAATGGAATTAATGATTACAAGGGGCATACTTTCCACACAAGCAGATGGGATTATCAATACACTGGAGGATCTTCTAAGGGAAATCTATCTAACCTTAAAGATAAAAGAGTGGCTGTTATTGGCACAGGTGCCACTGCAGTCCAATGCATACCTCACCTAGCAGAGTCTGCAAAGCAATTGTATGTGTTTCAAAGGACGCCCTCTTCTATCGATGAAAGAAATAACACAGAAACTAACGAAGATTGGTTTCTAAATCAATCCCCCGGTTGGCAAGCTAAAAGAAGAGAAAATTTTGAAGGATTTTTAACAGGAAATGTTAATGGCAAAGATTTAGTTAACGATGGGTGGACGGAAGTTTTCAGGAGAATATTGGGTGCCATGCTCAATAACGGTCCTTCCAAATTTAGAATTTTTCTTTGGACTTTGGGTTCAGTTTTCTCAAAAAAACTTTATACCGAGGGATTAAGATCATATCTGCAAGAGAAATTCATGTCCCATGTCGGAGTCAAAAATTTAGCCAAACAAGTTGAAATGGCTGACTTTGAGAAAATGGAACAAATTAGAGCCAGGGCTGATTCTGTTGTCAACGATCCAGAGACTGCAGAATCACTTAAACCCTATTATCGACAATTTTGTAAACGTCCTTGTTTTCATGATGAATATTTATCTGCTTTTAATAACGATAATGTTGAATTAGTTGATACAGACGGCAAAGGTGTGGATACGATCACTGAAAAAGGAATAATTTTCAATAACAAGGAGTATGAAGTTGACTGCATTATATTTGCTACCGGATTTGAGGTTGGCACTGAGTACACCAGACGATGCGGTTATGAAATTTACGGCAAGAATGGTTTAAGCGTTTCTGATAAGTGGAAGGATGGTTTGTCTACCCTTCACGGAATGCACGCAAATGGCTTTCCTAATTGTTTTTTCTTTGGACCTCAACAAGGCGGATTCACTGCTAACTACACGCACTCTCTTGATGAACAAAGCATTCATTTGTCTTACATATTGAAAAAAATGAAAGAAGATAAACTAACTTATGTAGAAGCTTCTAAGCAAGCTGAAGCAGAATGGGTAGATACAATAATAGCTAAATCTCGTGATATGAGAGATTTTAGAGAGAGTTGCACTCCCGGTTATTACAACAACGAAGGTAAACCAGATCTAGAACCACAAAATAATCCTTACGGCGGAGGACCATTGGAGTTCTTTTCTATGATGAATAAATGGCGTAAAGAAGGAAAATTAGAAGGTTTAGAACTTTCTGGCAATTAACCCGCTATCGTAATTCTGTGTAAAAGCCTGTCATGGCCATCGTAACCCCCTTCAGCCATGTGCATGACAGAGCGGTTATCCCACATTAATAAAGTATCTTCAGACCATTTGTGACGATAAATATATTTATCTTGAAGAATATGCTCGTAAAGGGATGCTAGCAAACTTGCAGCTTCATCTTCGCTCTTGGAATCTATCCCGACTGTATAAACAGGATTAATAAAAAGAGTATCTAGTTTAGATTCATTATGTTCTTTAATAATAGGATGATTTTGCATGGCTTTGGCTTTTTTGCTCGTAACTATGTTCATGGATCTATCCTCTAATTCTGTAGCATAAAATCCATCATCAGCGTATGGCAACATTGCACTATGCACACCAGATAAATCTTTAATACTATCTCTGAGGCTAGGCTCTAGATCGATACAAGCATCTTTCGTGGAAGCAAAAAGTGTGTCGCCTCCTACAGGCGGAATAATTTTTGAATAAAGTAGAGTCATGGCAGGAGGATTTTTTAAAAAAGACCAATCAGAATGCCAAGTTCCACCAAAAGGTGACGTTTTTTCTTTGGCAGATCTTTTAACCTCAACAATATGATTATGCTCAGGCATCGCTTTTAGATAAGGATCTTCACCATAATCTCCAAAATACCTAGCAAATCGTGCAAACTCTTCATTCGTAATTTTTTGGTTTGGAAAAAAGACAACCTGGTTTTCAATCCATGCTTGCCTTATCTCGTTTATTTGTTCTTCTGATAATTCCTTGGATAGGTCTATACCTTCAATTTTTGCGCCAAAATTATAGGAATCTATGTTTTTAGTGACTTTCATAAAGCTAAATAGTAACGTTAAAGACGATATAAATAAAATTAAAAAGTATTGGGAGTGATATGACAATTTCAAACGAAATCATAAATAAAAAATGGGTTCTTAAAAAAAGGCCTATTGGAATGGCAAACAAGTCTGATTTTGAATTACAAGAAGAACAAATGGATGATATTTCTGAAAATGAAATTATTTTGAAGAATAAATTTATTTCTTTCGATCCTACTCAAAGAGGCTGGCTAAATGATGCTCCAGGGTACCTACCTCCAGTTCAGATAGATGAGGTTGTCAGAGCTATGGGGGTCGGAGAGGTAGTTGAGTCAAAGAACGATCAATATCAAGTTGGAGATTTAGTAATTGGTTTTACAGGCTGGCAATCCTATAACAAAACAGTCCCTTCGGATGCTGGAAGATTTCGAAAGCTAAGTGATAAATTTCCTATTCCAACAACATTAAATGTTCTGGGAGCTACGGGTATTACCGCCTATTACGGAATGGTTGAGCTTGGCCAAGTAAAAGCAGGTATGAATGTCTTAGTGTCGGGTGCAGCAGGAGCTACCGGATCTGTCGCGGCTCAGATTGCGAAACTTAATGACTGCAATGTTATTGGTATTGCAGGCGGAGAGAGCAAGTGCAACTGGTTGAAAAATGATTGTGGTCTAGATGAAGTCATCGATTACAAAAATTCTAATGTTGCTGATGAACTTAAAAGAAAAGCTAAAAACGGAATAGATTTATTTTTTGATAACGTTGGAGGAGAGATTTTAGAATCAGCTCTCAATCATATAAATTTAAATGCCAAAGTATTATTGTGTGGCGGTATCTCGGGATACAACTCTACCGAACCCTTACCCGGCCCCAGAAATCTTATGAATTTAGTTATTAAAAGAGCAACTATAGAAGGTTTTTTAGTGATGGATTATTTACCAAATTCTCAAAAGGCCTTAGAACAATTGGAGGAATATCTCGAAAATAATCAATTGAAACATCAGGAAGATATCTTAACTGGAATCGAAAATTGTCCGGATGCTTTAAATAGATTATTTACTGGCCAAAATATTGGTAAACAATTAGTAGAGGTCTAATTAAGATTTTCAGCTAGAAATCTTTCAATTTCTCTAAACATGATTAATCTGTTGCCTTGTTCATCAAAGTAATGTGTCGCCTTAGGTATTTCAAAATATTCCACAGAATCGTTACTGTTTTTTATTTTGTTGTAAAACATTGATGATTGATTATGAGGAACCTGTGTATCGTAAGTTCCATGAATAAGCAAAATAGGTTTTTTAATTTTATCTGTGTAATTAATTGCTGAAACTGAATCTAAATATTCTTTATCTTCAAAAGCATCACCGTGCATAATTTTATTCATTTTTGCAGAACCCCTAAAAAATGTTTCAGATCTCAATAACTTAGTAAAATCTGAAATACCTGCAATACTCACAAAACATTTAAATTTATCTTGAGATTGAAAACTTCCTGTTAAAGCTGCGTAACCTCCGTAACTTGCACCTACTATGCATGCTTTTTTACCATCGAGATCATAATTTTTGACTACGTAATCAAAACCATCGATCATATCGTTTTGCATCTTCTTGCCGGATTCTCTGTAACCAGAGATTTGATAATCCTTGCCCCATCCCGCTGAGCCTCTGAACTGTGGTTGGAAAACTGCATAACCTTGACTGACCATTGCTTGAAGCCAAGGATCAAAATAATCAATCCTATCTCTTGCGGTTGGTCCACCGTGGGGAAAAAGTATGACGGGTGGATTTTTGATTCCTTGTGGAAGGGTTAAAAAACCATATAGTTGATAGTCATCACGCGACTTATATTCGATAACTTTAGTAATAGAGTTAACTTTGTTTTCTAGTTGTGGGTACTGACTCGAGATAAAAAAAGATTTACCGGTTTTTTTATCGAATCCAAAATATTTGCCTGGAGAGTTTGAATTGCGGATCGTAGCAATAAATCTAGAAAAGTCTTTACTGTAAGAACTAATATTAATGTAATGGTCTGGAAATGACTTTTTTAAAGATTTAATGATGCCATTTTCTTCAGGATCAAATAGGTCGCACTCCCTCGTAAATCTCTCGTAGCAGACCATCTTAATCTCACCATCTTCTACTTCTAAAGATGCAATTTCATGATCTTTCTTAGAATAAATTGGCTTGCTTAATTTTCCAGTTTCAACGTTAAATTTTGAAATGTATGAAAAGTTGCTATCGAAATTTGAGTAAATGAATAAATTTCCGTCTTTTTTATCAACGCCGCCAACGTAAAAATTATCGGTTGCAAGGTCTTCGGTGTTAGCCCTATAAATCTCAGTCCAACTATCATCCTTATTAGGTCTATAGAAAATCTTAGCTATACCCTCATCAGCATCATAGAAATCTGCAAATTGAATCTTGCCCTCTGAAACGATGAAATTAGTAACTCTGTCCCCGTCAGAATCAGTGAACGGTGATTCAATTTTTTTAAACCTATTGTTCTTTAAATTAACTTCAAAAATAGCAACAGCCCTTTCTCTTGGGTCGTAGTTAGATACCAATATTTTATTTTCTTCATCTTCTAAAATATCAACTAATGAAATACTTTCGTATTTTGAAATATAAGAATTTTGTTTATCTTTATATATAGATTTATTTTCAATAATTTTAAAATTAGATCCATCTGAATCTATTGTGTTCAGATCGTAAACTCTAAAGGTTCTTTCTCTTGCTTTTTCCGCTTTGCTTGTTTGAAAGATAATTTTCTTATTATTTGCCCATTCTATCCACTCTAGACGATCGTATTCATTTTTAAGTGATGCAATAGGGTTGAAATTAGTTGAGCCAAATTCTGTAACCACGATATAAGGCTTACCCTCAATGTTAGCTAAAGCAGCAATTTTTTCTCCGTCAGGAGATAGGGTCACATTGCTAAAAAAAGGGAGCTTTCCGAAATCTTTGTAATCAAGAGCAACTGATGTCAGAGAAAAGATTATAAAAATAAATAAGATCGATTTTTTCATGAGCGAATTCTATCAAATTATTTTTTATGATGAAGCTCTAAGTTTGCCCAGCTCTTCTCTTGCAATCGTTCTTCTGTGTACTTCATCCGGACCGTCTCCAATTCGAAGATACCTTGTTGATTGGAATAGGCCTGCCAGAATAGTATCTTGTGAGACGCCTTCTCCTCCGTGAATTTGTATAGCAGCATCAATTATCTTAACCGCCATTGAAGGGACTGAAACTTTGATTTGAGCTATCTCGCTCCTGGCAATTTTATTACCTACTTCATCCATCATGTATGCAGCTCTTAGAGTAGATAATCTAGCCATTTCTAGATCTATCCGACAATTTGCAATTACATCGTAATTCCCCCCAAGTTCTGCTAATGGTTTACCAAACGCTTTTCGATTAAGAGAGCGTTTACATAATAACTCTAATGCTCTCTCAGCAAGACCGATAATTCTCATACAATGATGGATTCTTCCTGGACCGAGCCTCCCTTGGGCTATTTCAAATCCTCTGCCCTCTCCTAAAATAATATTTTCTTTTGGAACTCTTACGTTTTTAAACTCAAGATGCCCATGGCCATGCGGCGCATGATCTGCACCGTAAACGGTTAGATATCTTTTTAGTTTTATTCCAGGTGAATCGTAAGGAACAATAATCTGTGATTGACGTTGATGTTTTGGGCTATCAGGATTGCTAACACCCATAAAAATTAAAAACTTACAGTTAGGATGACCAACACCTGAAGCCCACCATTTTTCTCCGTTAATAACGTAATGGTCGCCATCTAATTCTAAGGTCGAGGAGATATTTGTAGCATCAGATGAAGCTACGTTTGGTTCAGTCATAGCAAAACATGACCTTATCTCTCCTTCTAAAAGAGGCTTTAACCATTTATCTTTTTGCTCTTCACTGCCATACCTTTCTAAGACTTCCATGTTTCCTGTATCTGGAGCAGAACAATTAAAAACTTCAGAAGACCACCCCACTCTTCCCATAATTTCAGCAAGAGGTGCGTATTCAAGATTTGTTAGACCGTAACCATATTCACTTGTGGGAAGAAAGAAGTTCCAAAGGTCTTTCTCTTTGGCAATTTTTTTTAGTTCTTCAACAATTGGAACTGTCTGCCAAGGATTTCCTTTTTCTCTAAATTCTGAAACTTGTGATGCATATGTTGATTCATTTGGATAAATAAATTCATCCATAAAGGAATTAAGTTTTTCAATGAGTTCCTGAGTTTTTCCTGAGTGATGAAAATACATTTTTAGATTCCGACAGTTACTTTGATAAGATTATTCCGACAACAAAATTAATTAGATAGGTAGGTTAATATGGATTTAAAAGAATTAGCAAGTAAAGCGATCAAGGGAGAATTGGACTTAACTTTCGAACATCATCCTGTGCATTCTTTTGTCGATGGCTCTACAGAAATACAAGATAATCTTTTAGCTTTTAAAGGGATAGCTGGTTTCTTTGTTCTAGATACAGGATCCGGACTAGTCATGCTTGATGCAGGTCATATTATTGATATTGAACGAGCTTATGAAGAAATTAGAAAATGGCGACCCAATGAACCCCTTGTCGCAGCTATATTTACTCATCATCATGTCGATCATATCTTTGCCGTTGAAAAATTTGATGAGGAGGCTTTATCTGATGGCAACGATAGACCAACAGTGTATGCAAATAAATTAATGCCAGAACATTTTGATAGATACTTAAAAACACTTGGCTGGAATACGGCAATTAACAGAAGACAGTTTGCGATTAACGTTCCGCATTTTACTTGGCCCGAAAAATACCGATATCCAGATGTTTTAGTAGAAAGTAAAACAAGTTTTAGAGTTGGCGATACAGAATTTTTGCTTAACCCTGCTAGGGGTGAAACTGATGATCATTTGTGGGCTTTTATTCCAAAAGAAAAAATATTACTACCTGGTGATTTGTTTATATGGGCTGTACCAAACGGGGGTAATCCGCAAAAAGTACAAAGATATATTTCTGATTGGGCTGATGCATTAAGAGAAATGAGTGAATTAGAGGCCGAAATAATGCTGCCAGGTCATGGTTATCCAATGTTTGGAAAAGAAAATATACAGAAGGCATTGACTACCACGGCGGAATTTCTTGATGATTTAGAGGATCAAGTTATGGAACTAATGAATCAAGGTAAAACTTTAAATTTCATTATTCATAAAATTAAGTTTAAAAAAGAACTAATGGAATTACCTTGGTTGAAGCCAGTTTATGACGATCCGGAGTTTCTAATAAGAATGATTTGGCGTCGTTACGGAGGCTGGTGGGAAGGTGAATATGATCGATTGTTTCCAGCTAAAAGGTCTAGTGAAGCATCATTGTGGATTGATCTAGTCGGTTCACTAGATACTGTGATCTCAAAAGCTATAGAATTAAGCAATGAAGAAGATCATAGGTTAGCGGCACATTTAATTGAAACCGCTTTTTACTCTGACCCTAGCAACAGCAAAGTACATGAAGCTAGAGATAAAATTTATGCTAATTTCTCAAAAGAACAAACATCTTCAATGGGAAGAAATATATTGAACCATGCATCTTTAGCTAGCAAAGAAGGTTTAAGAGACTTAGCAGAACAGAAAGACTAATTAGATCCTAAATCAATTGCTTCTTTCATAACAACTATTGGTATATCGTTTTTTATAGGGAAAGCGATATTCCCAGTCCGGCATATCAGCTTATCTTCTTCCAATGAGAGTTTTCCTTTGCATCTGGGACATACAAGAATATCAAGAAGTTTCTTTGAAATCATATAAATTAAAGCTTTATTTTCTCAAAAAATAAGTTAGATTAATAACTAATATAAGTAACCCTTAATTTTGGAGAAAGATTAATGAAATTATATAAGATTTTAATCATTGGTATTCTTACTTTTGTCTCGTTCAACACTTTAGCTCAGCAAAATTCAACAGTTCCAGCTGAAGTGTGGATGTGTGAACTGAATCAAGGATATTCGATGGATGATGTAAGAAAGGTTTCAAGCGATGTTCAAAAATTTGCAAAGAATAATGACATGAAAAGTGCTCAATGGATTTTTACCACCTTCATGGGTGATATGAATCCTAATGGCTTTGCATTAATGACAGCTTGGACTGATTTCTCAATGATGGGAAATGGATTCCAAGATTTTTTTCTTGGCGGTGAAGGAGATAAAATCTTTTCACAATGGCTGAAAGTTGCTACTTGCAGCGAGAGAAACCTCGTTCTTGTAGAAAATACTTTTAACTCAATGAACTAAAAAATAAATAGGAGATTTATTATGAAAAAAATATTACTTATTTTAGTAATGCTAAGTACAGGCTATGCATTTTCACAGAGCATGCCTCCTACTTTTCCTGTTGAAATGTACTATGGATGTACCTATGAAAAAGGTAAAGACATAGAAGATATGATGGAAGTTGGTGAAGAATGGAGAGAATGGCAAGAAGAAAATGATCCCGTTGGTCGAGAAAATTATAATGCTTGGATATTTACTGCCGACTTTGCTGGTGCATCTTTACATGGAACATCAATGTGGTTTGGTGTTGCCAATAACTGGGAAAACTTTACTAAATCCCACTTTAATTGGGTAAGAAATGGTGCTGACATGTCAAAAAAATTCGAGAAGGTTATGGGTCCTTCTAACTGCTTGGGTCATTTGATGGGAGTCATGTTCCCTACAAGACAAGCTGAAGGATGGGAACCTGTTGATGTAAGGCCTGTTTTCACTTCACTGTGTACTGCGAAAGAGAATACATCTTTAATGGATTTTAATTCAGCCTACTCAAAAATGAACGCATTTTTAGATGCTGGAGGTATGTCTGACAAAGTAGCAATGTTCAATATCTTTCCTGTAGCTGGTCAAACTTCAGATTACGATTTTGCAACAATGATGGTTCTTAGAGATGATGATGCCCTGGGGGAGCTTGCAACTTTAATGTCAACAGGCGGAGCTGCAATGCAAAGTTCATTATTTGAACCTCTACAAGAGTGTACCCAAAATTCTTTGATGCTATCTTCTCCTCTTCCAGGAAATACCAGTTTCAATTAATAATATTTGGTCAAAAAAAGGAGCTCTCAGAGCTCCTTTTTTTATTCAAGATAATTTTTAATCCTTTTCTTGGACTCTTCGTTTCCTAAAAGGTATAAAAGCTCACCTATACCTGGAGCATTAGTTCTTCCAGTAAGAGCATATCTCAAAGGTTTGCCTAACTGAGGAAATTTAAGATCATTGTTATTAATATAGTCTTTTAGTCTCTGACTGATAGACTCCAAATTTTCATCTTTAGAAAAATCAAAGATATCAAAAAAATCTTTAATAATTTTTTTATTTTCTTCACTGGCTAATGAATCCGACTTATCTATTGAGGGACTCTTAAGAAACATATCAAAGTTTTCCTCAATTTCTTTTAAACTTTTTGCTCCTACTTTTAGAACATCGATTATGCCGTGAATGTTTTTAAAGTTTTCATTTATATTGGTTCCAATCTCACTTAATAATTTAAGTAAAGTTGAACTATCCATTTCCTTCAAATATTCATTGTTGTACCAATCTAATAGTTGAAGTGAAAATTTCGATGGTGAAGAATTAACATCTGATAAATCAAAAAAATCTATAAGTTCATTCATTGTAAATTTTTCAACTTCATCTTTTGCCCACCCTAGTCTGACTATATAATTCAATAAAGCTCCGCTTAAATATCCCTCAGATTTATAGTCCATTATGTCTAAAGCACCGTCTCTTTTAGATAGCCTTTTTCCTGATTCTGATAAAACCATGGGAAGATGAGCATAGTTAGGAAGATTTCCTTCAAGAGACTTAATTATATTGAGTTGCTTAATAGTATTAGTTAAGTGATCGTCTCCTCGAATAACCGTTGATATTTTCATATCAAGATCATCTACTGCCGCACAAAAATTATAGGTAGGAGTTCCGTCTGCTCTCAAGATAATAAAATCATCTAATTCTCTATTATCTACGGTGATGTCGCCAAGAATTAGATCTTTAAATGAAGTTGAAGCATCAGGCATTTTATAGCGAAGAACATTTTTTCCTTCGTGTTCCAAATTTTTCTCTCTGCTTCGCCCGTCATACATTGGTTTTTTTTTATTTTTTATCTGAGTAGCACGAAGTTCTTCCAACTCCTCTATTGAACAATCACAATAATAAGCTGCGCCTTTCTCAAATAGAGATAGTGCTAATGATTTATGTCTCTCTAAATTTCTAGACTGATGTACTGGCTCCTCGTCTGGATTTAAATTAAGCCATTCTAATGATTTTAAAATTGAGTCTTTGAATTCATCTTTAGATCTCTCTATATCAGTATCCTCGAATCTAAGAAGAAATTGACCACCTTTAGATTTTGCGAATAGCCAAGAAAACAATGCTGTTCTGGCACCACCAATATGCAAATGGCCAGTTGGACTTGGCGCAAATCTAGTTCTCTCTGTCATTCTCTGATGGATTTTAGGTAATTAAGGTGTTGTTTCGATTCTTCCTGAGAGACACTTACCATGAAGACTTTCTTTTCTTTTGACTCGCTTATTGTATTTCCTGATTGAGATATTTCTTGGCTGAAACCTATGCTCGTCTGCCCTCCAGTCATAGATAAATATACATCTGCTAGGATTTTAGAATCTAATAATGCCCCATGATAATTTCTATCGTAACCATGGATTTGATACCTATCCACAAGGGCGTCTAAACTATTTCTTTGGCCTGGATGCATGGCCCTTGCCAATTGAAGAGTATCAACAATATTTGAAGAAACACTTTCAATAGAAGGATAGTCAGATTGTAAAATATTTATTTCATTATTGAGAAACCCTAAATCAAATTCTGCATTATGCATAAGAACTTCAGCATCCTCTAAAAAAGTAAGTAAATCTTCTGCTATATCTGAGAAAAATGGTTTATCTGACAGAAATTCTTTAGATAGACCATGAACTGCTACTGCTCCGGGATCTATATCTCTTTCTGGATTTAGATAAAAATGTAATTCCTTGCCAGTAAATTTCCTATCAATGATTTCAGTGCATCCTATTTCAATCACTCTATGACCATTGGAAACATCTAGCCCTGTGGTTTCTGTATCTAATGTTATTTGTCTCATTTAAGTAATATGCCTTTATTTGCTAAAAAATCTGCTCTCTCATTCTCAGGATGACCACTATGAGCTTTTACCCAATTCCAAGATACATTTAACGTATTTGATAAATCGTCCAATCTTTTCCATAAATCAGAATTTTTAACTTCCTTTTTTGAAGCTGTCCTCCAATTATTTAATTTCCAATTATTAATCCAACTGGTGATGCCTTGTTGAAGGTACATAGAATCAGTATAAATTGTTACTTCTTTTTTTTCTCTTATAGCTTCTAAAGCTTTTATAGCAGCAAGAAGTTCCATCCTATTATTTGTAGTATTTTCTTCATAGCCAAATATCTCTTCTTCGTTATCAGGATAGATGATTAAAGCACCCCAACCACCATCGCCTGGGTTACCTTTGCAAGCTCCGTCTGTATAAATTTTAATACTCAAATCAAATCTAGATAAAAAATTCTGATTACAAATGGTAAAATTACGTTTCTATGAATATTTTACCTCTACCAGCTTTTACTGATAATTATATATGGCTTATTGAAAAAAATGGAAAAGCAACAGTAGTTGATCCAGGAGATGCAGAAGTCGTTAATAATTGTTTAAAAGAAAAGAATTTAGAACTAGAGAACATCTTAATCACCCATCATCACTTTGATCATACTGGCGGAGTAGAACAATTAAAGAAATCTCATGAATGCAATGTTTATGGGCCGCATGACTCACCTTTTAACGGAGTAGAAATAAAATTAAAAGAAGACGATGAAATTTCAATTCATGGCTTAACTTTTAAAATCATCGAAGTCCCAGGCCATACCTTGGATCATATTGCTTATTATTCAGAAGAACAAAATACTTTATTTTGCGGTGATACTTTATTTTCTGGTGGTTGCGGAAGGATATTTGAAGGAACACCAGATCAAATGTATGAATCTTTATCTAAATTATCAGTACTAGATTTATCCACGAAAATTTACTGTACTCATGAATACACTCAAAGTAATTTAAATTTTGCAATTAAAGTAGAGCCAGGTAACAACAATCTTGTTGAATATAAAAATAAAATAGACAAAAAAAGATCAAATAATGAGATATCTCTTCCCACTAATTTGAAGTTAGAAAAAAACATAAATCCTTTTTTAAGATCTCATGTTGAAGAGATCAAGGAGAATGTTAAAGATTTTGCTAAAATAAATCACCCTTCTGACTTAGAAACATTTACGGCTGTAAGATCATTAAAAGATAATAGTTAATTAAAAAATGAAGAAATATATAACCTGTATATTCGTATCTTTTTTTATTATTCCTATTTATGGACAAGAAGATTTATGGGACGTTATAAGAGAAAATTCAAATTTTCAATACTCAGCAGATAGATCAGAAATACAAAAAGCCTTAAAAATTTATCAAAATAATCAGTATCTCGTAGATAGATTATCAAAAAATGGTCAAAGGTATCTTTATCATATGGTTGATGAAACATTAAAAAGAGATATGCCTGTCGAGCTTGCTCTTCTTCCATTCGTTGAAAGTCAATTTGATCCTTATGCTCAATCTCCTGCAGGAGCCTCAGGTATTTGGCAATTTATTCTTAGTACAGCTAGAGAACAGGGTTTAAAGAGAAATTGGTGGTATGACGGTAGAAGAGACATTATTGCATCGACTAATTCAGCTCTTAATTATCTAGATTCAATGTATAAAAAAACTAACGATTGGATGCTAGCAATTGCATCCTTTAATGTTGGTCCTGCAAGAATCCAAAGGGAAGTAAAAAAAAATAAAAACCTAGGAAAACAAACTGATTTTTGGTCTTTAAAACTCCCTAAGGAAACAAGTAAGTATCTTCCTAGGCTTTTAGCATTACTTGAAGTAATTAAAAATCCTCAAAATTATAATGTTGATTTTCCTTTCTTGCCTAATAGGCCATATTTTCGGGTAATAGACATACCTTCTCAGGTTGATTTAATGCAAGTTGCTAATATTTCTGGTCTCAGTATTGAGGCCGTATATGAGTTAAATCCAGGATTTAATCAGTGGGCAACTGATCCCAACGGACCTTTTTATTTATTACTGCCTATTGGAATAGCAGATCGTTTTGAAATTAAATTAAATTCAATGAGTGAAGAGGAACTTGTGAAGTGGGATAAATATATCGTAAAGAAAGGAGATACTTTGACGTCAATATCCAAGAAATACATGATTTCACAAGCTCTTTTAAAAGAGATTAATAATCTTGATGATGATTTAATTTTTGAGAATGAAGAGCTTACCGTGCCAAGAGGCCCTGAATGGTTAAAAGATTATCTTAATAAACCTGACATCTATTTTGTCTCAAAAGGCGATACTCTATGGTCCATAGCAAAAAAATATGGTGTTCAAGTTTCTGATTTGATTGTTTGGAACGACCTATCTACTGAGAGATTTCTTCAAATAAACCAACAAATAAACATTTACCCTAAGTACTTTGTTCCCAAAAAGAAAAAGAAAGTTAATCTAAATGACCTCACTTATCCTGTCAAAAGAGGTGACACAATTTCTAAAATTGCAAAAAAATTTGGGGTTACTGGTGACATGATAGTTCAGTGGAATGAATTAAAAAATCCAGAGGTGATTTATCCTGGACAAGTCTTAGATATCAAATTTTCAGATTTGAAAGTTAACTAAGTTGCTGAGTTTTTCTAGGATCTAAATAATCACGAAGACCATCGCCTAGAAAATTAAGCGCGAATAAAGTCATAGAAAATACTATGGAAGGGAATATTAGAAGCCACCAATATTCTTCCATTGTAATAGCGCCTTCCCTAATCAATATTCCCCAAGAACTTTCCGGAGGTTGAACTCCGAGTCCCAAGAAACTTAAAAATGCTTCTAACAACATAAACTGAGGTATTAAAAGCGTTGAATACACGATAACCGAACTTAAAACGTTTGGAATTATGTGTTTAAACAAAATTCTTAAATTACTTGCACCCATGCTTTGTGCTGCTAATACGTAGTCTTGACGTCTTAAACCAAGGACTTGGACTCTTACAATTCTAGCCATAGATAACCAGCCAAAAGCACCTATTGCTAAAAATAGTAAAGTCATACTTCTGCCAATAATTACTAATATTAAAATTAAAAAAATAACGAAAGGCAGACCATCAAGAATATCAACTATTCTCATCATTAAAGAATCAGTTCTTCCTCCTGAATAACCTGCTATCGAGCCCCATAAAACACCTATGGTGAGGGCTACTAAAGTTGCAAGAAAACCAACTAATAAAGAAACTCTACTGCCATAAAGCATTCTCGTAAAAAGATCTCTCCCTAATACATCTGTACCAAGCATATATTCTGTAGAAGGAGGTGCTGCACCTAATAAAAGATTTTGTTCTGAATAACTATAAGGAGTAATGAATGGTGTAATAAGTGCAAGAAAGACTAATCCGAAAATAAAAATAGAACTAAAAAATGCTAGCTTATGGTATCTGTAAAAATTAGTCAGAAAAATCATAATCAGTTCATCGATCCCTTTTCTCTAAGTCTAGGGTTTAGGTAAGTAGCCAAAATATCTGAAAGCAGAACAAAGGTAAGAGTAAAAAAAGTTATTAAGATTGAGATGCCTAAAATTAATGTGTAATCTCTATTGAAAGCAGCTTGAACATAATATCTCCCAATACCATTTATTTGAAAAATAGTTTCAACTACGAACGAGCCCGCGAATAAACCAGCTATTGCAGGGCCTAAGAAGCCTACAGTAGGCATAATGCCTCCTCGTAAAGCATGATAAATAACAACTCTAGTTTCATTTAAGCCTTTTGCTCTTGCAGTTCTAATGAAATCCTGAGCAAGTATTTCTAACATTCCACCTCTAGTAAGTCTTGCAAAAATTGCTGCGTAAGCTGAACCGAGTGTAATTGTTGGCAAAACTTTGTCACCAGGAAATTCACCCCAGCCACTTACAGGTAATATTTCAAACCAAATACCAAAAGTTAAAATTAACATTGGACCAAGAATAATCGATGGAACACATATACCGATCATAGATACACTCATTGGTAAATGATCAAGTAATTTACCTGGATTCAAAGAAGCAAGGATTCCAGATAAAATTCCTAAAAATAAGGCAAACAATATCGAATAAAGAGCTAATTCCATGGTTATGGGTAACCCAGAAAATATTAATTCAGAAACTGATCGTCCAGGATATTTATAAGATGGACCAAAATCTCCTTGAATAGCATTTAATAGATAGTTTCCTAATTGACTTAATAAAGGATCGTTTAAATTATAAGTGTCATTCAGCTGCTTAAGTATTTCAGGCGATGCAACTCTTTCATCATCAAACGGTCCGCCAGGTGCTGCGTGAACCATAAAAAAAGTAGCTGATATTACTATCAACATAACAGGGATATAAGTGAAAACCCTTTTTAAAATAAAATAAGTCAATCTTCCAGAGATATAAATTGATAAGGATGTGTATCAAGCATGTTTGGATACCATCCCTTAACTTCATTTCTTAACATGTAAACTCTTGTGTAGGTATAGATTGGAATAATTGGTAATTCATCCATCAGAATTTTTTCTGCTTTAGAGAAATTTCTTAATCTCTCAGCTTCATCGTTAGCAAAAGTAGCTTTTTTGACATAAGAGTCATATTGTTTGTTTGACCAGCCAGTTTTATTATTTCCTCTATCAGTTACCATCATGTCTAAAAAAGAATTAGGATCAACATAATCCCCTATCCAACCAGCTCTTGAAATTTGATACTGACCTTGGCTTTCTCTATCAAGGTAAACTTTCCAATCAACGTTTGTAAGGGTGATTTTTATACCTAGCTCTTTAAGCCAGAATTGTTGTATAGCTTGAGCAATTTTTTGGTGGCCTTCGTTTGTATTGTAGAGAAGCTCAAATTCAGGAAAGCCTTCTCCATCAGGATAACCTGCTGCAGCGAGATATTTTCTTGCTAATTCTGGATTAAAATCTAGCTGTGTAGGTGGATCATAATAATCCTCACTGGGAGGAGTAAATGAATAAGCTGGCTTTTGCCCTCCTTTAGTAACTTTATTAACAATTAATTCTCTATCTATAGCTAACGAAAGAGCTTTTCTGACATTGATATTATTTAATGGTTCAATCTCAGTATTGATACGATAGTAGTACGTGCCGAAATACTTCTCCAGTTTAAATTGATCTGGGAATTCTTCTTGATATTTAGCAATTTTTTCCGTTTGAATTGTGTATAAATTATGTGTTTTACCAGATCTATAATATCTGTCAGATGTTGATTCGTTGTCGATAGGAAAAAAATGAATTCCATTTAATTTAAGATTTGCTTTACCCCAATAATTATTATTTCTTTTAACTTTTATTACCTTATTAATTGACCATTCATCCAAAATAAAGGGGCCATTAGATATCATATTTTCCGGTCTTGTCCATCTACTATCTCTGTTAGAAATGCCTCCAAAATTCTCAATTGTTGCAGGGTGAACAGGATAGGTAGCGTAATGGGCTAGTTGTTTTAAGAAAAAAGGTGTTTTAGTTTTAAGAGTTACTTTTAGGGTTTTTGAATCTTCTGCTTTAACTCCAACTAAATCAAAATCTTCTATTTCAGATTTATTAAACTGTTCAGCATTTTTTACAGCATATAACATATCAGGATATCTTGAACCTAATGCAGGAGTTAGTATTCTTTGCCAAGAATAAACGAAATCTTGAGCTGTTAAAGGATCGCCATTAGACCACTTTGCTTCTGGTCGAATATTAAAAATAATCTCTGTACCGTCATTTGAAATTTCCCATGATTCTGCCGCAGCTGGTATTACACCCTCTCCTTTAGGATTTTGCATTGTTAATCCTTCAAACAAAGCAATAACAATTTTATGTTCAGTAACACCAGTTACTATATGCGGATCTAATCCTTGTGGTTCTGTGCCGTTATCGAGGAGTAATATACCCTGCTCATTTGCACTATTTACATCTAATGAATCTTGAGAAGAACAAGATAATATTAAGGTGATAAAAAGAGAAATTATAAGTTTTTTCATGTCTTTATTATAAAAAAAAGGAACCTAAAAGGTTCCTTTTTTTTTAGATAGATTCTTAGAATCTTGCTTCAATACCTAATCTAATAGATCTAGGGTACTGATAAGAAATCGGTAATTGGTAATACTTGTATGGGTATGAGGTTGGTCCACCACTTTCACCATATTCATTCATATCATCAACACCGTCTTGACCTAGGATATTAAAAATATCAACTTTAAATCTAGATTCTTTAAGAATTCCTGCTCCACCAAGATCCCAAGCCATTGAGAAATCTAGTTGGAAAATAGTGTCACTTTCAAAAACAGAAGCTCTTGGAGTAAGTTGCTTACCACAGTACCAAGAAGAGTCTCCATAAGCTTGTGCAAAAACATCAGTTGGGTGTGTACCAATACAACCAAACTTTCTTGGCGCTGTAAGTGAACTATTAAATCCAAGTACTAAGTTATCTGTAGCTTGGTAACCACCAAACACACTAATTCTATAATCTCTGTGGTTAGGTAAAAGACCGTAAGAACCATCGGTTAATCCTGGCTGGTCAAAATCCTGAGTAAGACCTGCATCATCTTGGCCGTTATCAGATTTAACTGAACCTTCATAGTTACCTTTAGTAGAACTGACTGTAATTAGACCATCTATAAAGTAAACATCATCCCAATCCTTTGAAAAAGTGAAATCAAGTGCTTGATATACTCTTTCCACTTCAGGATAGTTTAATTGTTCCGCGGTTAACATAACTTTGTTATAGCCTTCTTTTCCAGGAAGCTCATTAGTTTCATATACTAAGTCACTTCCAGG
The DNA here is from genome assembly GCA_902566305.1 of uncultured SAR86 cluster bacterium. Lineage (GTDB taxonomy): Bacteria > Pseudomonadota > Gammaproteobacteria > Magnimaribacterales > AG-339-G14 > CACNYO01. The sequence continues at coordinate 50,908 of CACFIK010000008.1, forward strand.
GTTGGTAAGAACGTAGTGATGGAATCCATCCCATATAGCAGGACATCCGTCTATGTTATTAGCAGTACAATATTTTGCTATGGCAGCATCTATTGCAACATCTTCAATAGTTGAAGAAAGTTCTCTGTAAGTTAAAGCTAGACCAAGATTCCAGTCGTTTTCAATCCAATCATAAGTTGCAATAAATTCAGTTGCATACATTGGTTCGATTGTTTGATCCACCAATTCTTCTTTGTCAGGCACTGCACCAGTTGAGTAAGTGTCCTGATAGAATTTAGTTGATTCATCATATATTGGTCTAAATTCTCCTTTAGAATCATCTATTCCTGTGAGAATGTAGTATTCCTGAATGTACGTCTCTGCTCCAGCCATTCTAATATTAGTATTAGCAGCTATTGGTAAGTAGTAAGTACCTAAGAATAAACCTAATTTTTCAGAACCGTCTCCATTTACGTCGAATGTTGTTCCAATTCTGTATGCTAGTTGATTATCAAGAGATATAAATGATTCACCATTAGCATCTCCATTATCAAAACTATCAGATCTCAAACCTGCATTAAGCAACCATCTATCAGTAAGTTGAAAACTACCTTGTACAAATAATGCACTGTTTTCGATTTTGTAAGATCCACCTGATTTGTAGGTTCTTTTTCTAACTATTTCCTCATCAGTATAACCAGCTGCTGTATAACCTATACCCCCGGGACCTCCATCAGTTCTAGGATGGTCAGCAATATAATCGTTTTCGATCAATAGGAAATATGCTCCACCGGAGTTAGTTGTTTCGTCAACAGCAATAAGATTTTCAGCTTCATAACCAAATTTGATTACATGTTCGTCAAAACTTACCTCAGCAGTTGCTTTTCCGATTTCTCTTTCATCAGAACCAGCTCCGACTGTCCAGTTAACCCAGCAACCTTTTGGAGTAAATGCTCCTCCAGTGATTGAAGTTCTTCTTTCATAGACTGCAGGACAACCGTCATTACTACTTTGAGCTGTTCTATTAGATTCGTTTCTGCCGTACAGAAATGAAAGAGTCCAGTTTTCATTGATATTAGAGGTGTAGTTAACGATAGTGTTTTCTCCACCTGTATAATTGAAACCTCTACCAATAAATGAGCCTCTAGTGAATGTCGCATCATCGTAGTTATAAGTATCAGTTTCTATTCTTGTTTTGTCTGAAAAATAAGTTATCTCCAAGATATTATTATCATTAAAATAAGCATCTATTTTTGTTCCATAAAAAGTATCATCGTATGAATCTACATACTGTTGATCAGCTAAATAACCAGCATATGTATTCTTAGATTGTCTTGGTTGAGCAAGAACATAATAGAATAATCTATCAGGAACTACTGCTCCGCTAAAAGATACGTTATATGTAAAATCATCGTATTCGTCTTGTTGGTTTATTGCTGCATAAGTATCTGGGCTATCCCATCTTAATGCGTCAGGCGCATAGAAAGCGTTCAATTTAACTTCAAAATCATTAGAACCAGATTTTGTTGTAGCATAAATTACACCACCGGTAGCCTTACCAAATTCTGCTTGATAACCACCTGTTTTTACATCTACTGAATCGTAAAATTCAAACGGAACAGTGGAGTAACCTAAAAAGTTTCTGAAGTTTGTTATGTTAAGTCCGTTTACATAATATTGGTTCTCAGCAGACGATGAACCATTGATGGAAGCTAAACCTCCAAAAGCTGAGTCACCTTCAGTAGAACCTGGGGCTAGAAGTACAATACTGTTAAGTGAATTAAATTGAGGTGTTTTTGAATATAGATCCTCTACGTCAACATTAATACCTGTTTCCGTAACTTCAAATGCATATGATTTAACAATCTCTCCTCTAACCGTTAAATCTTCTGCATTTACAGAAGTCATTGTAATAGAGTAAGCATTTGCTCCTGCTAACAGTACAACACTTGATGTAACTGTATCCAATGCAGGCGCAGAAGCTCTAACCGAATAATTTCCTGGAGGAAGAGCAGCAAATCTAACAGAACCTCCAGTAGAAACAGCTGATCTTTCCAGACCTGTTCCAGTGTTTGTTACAGTAATTGTTGCATTATTAATGTCAGCACCGGAGGCTGTTTGAACGGAAGCCGTTAAATCAGCTGTGGTGTCTTGTGAATACGCAATTGACGCAAATCCTAAGGCCAATGCGATAAAAAAGTACTTCAAATATTTCACTTTTTATACCCCAAATGTGATTAAAAAACGCAATTTTACACTTAAATTCAAAAATATGTCACTAATTTGACAAAAAAATGTTGTTTCAAGACCATAAAAAAAGGCGGTTAAAAACCGCCTTTTTTTGTATTAACTTAGTTTAGAATCTAAGAGTTAATCTTAAGTATCCAAAAGAACCCATTACGTCGTAGTTTTCAATGGAAGTGTTTCCGTTGAAAGCTGTGTCGACAAAGGGTGGTTCAGTGTTAAACAAGTTGTTTACACCGAAAGTTAAAGTTAATGGATCAAAATCGAAGCTAGCTCTTATGTCATGATACATAACTGAATCAACATCCCACATAGTACCGCCGTAGTTTTCCTCTTCAGCAGGACCAATGTATCGAATTGCATATTCAATAGAATAAATATCTTTACTCCAAGTCATAAATCCATTTGCTCTGATATTAGGAATCAAACCAAACTTAGTTTCCACTTGTGTACCAGCGTAATCAGTAGCTACGCCAAGAATCGTTTCTTCGTATTTAGCAGTGTAAGCTACTAAACTTCCAAGAGACATATTCCATCCATTAATAGTGTCTGGGTGATCATAATTGATATAAAGATCAACACCGTTATAAGACTGTTCACCAACGTTTGCATTAAGGTTAGTAATAAGTTTTATGTAGTTTTTCAACTCTGGTGGAGTATCGTATCTTTCAATTTTTCCACAGTAGACAGGTAAACCAGTTTGAGCACATTGATCAAGAAGAACTTGTGGACCATATGTGCTTATAGTTTCTTCAATATCAACTTGCCAGAAATCAATAGTTAAATCTAAACCATCTGTAGGTTGAAATACAAAACCTAAAGTAGATGAAACAGCAGTTTCAGGCTGTAACGCTGGGTTACCACCGGCAAGCTCATTAGATTGATCTTGCTCATTGATATAACCTTTTCCAACTGAGGCACAACCAGGAAGAGTAGCTAGTCTTGTTGCGTATTCTGCATCTGTTTCACCAGTTCCTTTCCCTTTTTGTGCACAAGGATCCGTCACTTCTGGGAAGGTCGTAAATTGACCACCGTAAAGAGCAGGAGTTGAAGGAGCTCTATAAGCCTCAGAATATGAACCTCTTAAAGTAAAGGTATCGGTCGCAAAGACTTCAAATCCAAACTCAGAAGTAGTGTTTGTACCAAATGAAGAGTAATCAGAACTTCTTGTTGCAAATTGAAGCTCAGCTCTTTCATAAATTGGAACGATAATCTCAGCATATACCTCTTCAAGTGAATAAGCACCAGAAGTGTTAAGACCACTTCTATCTGTAAGTAGACCTTGAATAATTAAAGAATCTTGTAGAGTCTCACCGTATTCGGTTCTGCTTTCATAACCAACTGCCATGTAAACAGTTCCTCCGTCGTATTCAGCAATTGGTCCATTAAAGTTAACTGAAGTGACTTCTTGTTCATTCAAACCACCGACAGTTGCATTATCACTACTGTAGGCAATCATTTCATCGGTAACTGAGTTAACACCAAATATGTTTAAAGGAACACAAGAAGATGGAATGGTTGTATTTTTGTCAACTCCACATCTAAGCACTCCAGCATCATCTGTGTATGTTGGACCAACCTGTTGCGCAACTTTAGCCAAATTAAAGTAACCTTTCGCAATAGCAGCACTGTCATTCTTACCGTAGTGATAAGTTAAATCCCAGTTCCAGCCAGAATCACCAAATTCACCTTCTAATCCAACTAACACTCTGTAGTTATGAACATCACGATCGTCAAATCTTCCTAGTCTTTCAACTATTCTTCTTCTCCAATCTTTAATTTCCATAGTCTCACCATTTGCATCAAGCGTTCGAACTATGTCAAAAGCACCTTCGCCATCAGCGTTAACCACATATTCACCGCCAACTAAGTCATATCCACCTTCACCGTCAGTGTTTGCTTTATAAGATGTAGCAAATTTAGGACCGTAAGTTTGGTTGTAGTAGTTATCTGGAGAGTATGGTGCAGCTTTGCTGTAGAAAGCCAATGGTGCAAGAGGTTGCGGAGCAATTCTCATTTGACTCTTAATGTTGGAGTACATAACTTCTGTAAAGACTTTAGTATTTTGAAATACTGAAAGGTCCGGAAGATTTAGTTTTCCATGAACAGTACCGTTCCATCTTTTCTGAGGAGATGATAACCAGTTCAAAGGATTGTAGTTATACCAATCACCATCAAATGCTCTGTAGTCAGCTTGAGTTGGGTATACAGGAGCAACGCTTTGATCTATGTACCCTGCTTGTGGGCCAACTTTGTCTCCATCGATGCCTGCATTTATCCAGAATTCTGGGCCAAGCGTAGCAAATCCAAAACCAGGGACGTTAACTCTTGTCCATGGAGGCGCTGAACTTCCACCGAAGTCACAACCATCAGGACAGTTTGATCCTGGAATAGTCGTTCCAGCTAAGCTCTCAATACCAGCATATATTTCGTAAAAAGAGTTTCCTCTTGCTCCCATAAGAAGTCCGTGTTTTTCTGCCATAGATACTGAGAACACAATACTTCCTCTGTCGCCTTGGACTCCACCAACAAATGACATCTCATCCATTCGGTCGTCACCTTCTTGAGAAGCTCCGCCTTGGATGCTTAATTCAGCACCATCGAAATCATCTCTTGTGATGATGTTAACAACACCAGCGATCGCATCGGAACCATAGATAGCCGAGGCACCGTCTTTGAGTACCTCCACTCTTTCAACCATAGCCGAAGGAATTGCAGATAAATCTGGAGAAGAAGCAGCTCCTGATCCCATAGGCTGGAGTCTTCTTCCGTTTAATAGAATAAGAGTTCTCGCAGTACCAATTCCTCTTAAAGAGAATTTAACAGTACCATCACCACCATTACTGGTATTACTATTTGATACTGAACCTTGAACCAATGGAGTAGATCTTAAGATATCTCCAAGGTTTGATAGACCTGTTCTTTCTATGTCAGCTCTATCTAAAACTGTAACTGGCACATTAGAAGATATTTCAGGTCTTTCAATTCTTGAACCTGTAACAACTACTTCCTCTTGATCAGCATCGCTTTGTGCAAATGTAAAACTTGCAAAAGTTAATCCTGACAAAGAAACGGTCAGTAACAGTAAGTTACGTAAATAAATCATTTTTACCCCTTAAAAATGTAATAATGTCGGCAATTATAGGAAAAAAACTAGAAAATAGCGAGAAACATTCATCATGACCATTCTTAAAGGAAAAAAAATTCTCATTGTGGGAGTAGCTAATAAAAATTCAATCGCTGCAGGTATTGCTGAATCAATGAATGATTTTGGTGCAGAAATTGCACTATCTTACCAATCTGAAAAACTTAAATCGCGAGTTGAGGCCTTGGCTGAAAATTGGAATTGTAGTTTATTAACTGAATGCGATGTCAGCGATGATTCTGCAATCAATGAAACATTTAAAAATATTAAGGATAAGTGGGGACATTTAGATGGAGTTGTCCATGCCGTTGGTTTTGCTCCAGGTAATGAATTAGATGGCAACTTTGTCGATGCATCTACCAGAGAAGGGTTTTCAATTGCTCACGATATCAGCGTATTCAGCTTTATTGCTTTAGCAAAAGCCAGCAGAGAGTTGATGGCAGACAGATCATCGTCTTTATTAACTTTATCCTATCTTGGCGCTCTTAGAACTCTTCCAAATTACAATGTGATGGGCTTAGCTAAAGCGTCTCTCGAATCATCAGTTAGATATTTGGCAAACAGTCTAGGAAAGGAAAATACAAGAGTAAATGCCATCTCAGCAGGACCGGTAAGAACTTTGGCGGCTTCTGGAGTTAAAAATTTCAGAAAGATGCTCTCCTACAATGCAGAAAGAACTCCTTTAAAAAGAAACATAACGGCAAGGGAAGTAGGTGATACTGCTTCATTTTTATGTTCTGATCTCGCAAGCGGGATAACTGGAGAAATTACTTATGTTGATGCTGGTTTTAATATTACGGCTATGGGTGATCTAGAGGAGATTTCCTAGTTTTATAGATGCGCTTGATCTCAATTGCTCCATTAACAAGGAGTCCTCAATATTAATTACAGCACTTTTAGCAAATTCATTTTGCTGAGAATCTTCCTCAGAAGTTTCTGATTCAATCTCATCTATTGAATCAAGTGTATAAACATAAGTATCTCCTTCTATTGCATCAAATCTTCTTATTTGATTTATTTGATCTTTTCTTAGAGAAAATATCTCTGAAACCATTGAATTAGGAAGCAAGCTGGTATCCCGTTTTAAATCTTCGTAGCTTGTCAATTCAGATGAGCTGGCCTGAGCAAAAAGGAGTACTGACTCATCCACTAAATTATTAAGATTATCTTGAACTTTTTGGACTTTTAATATTTCTGTTATGTCTTCTTTTGCTTCTTCTAAGGTTTTTTGTCTTTCTGGAAAGAATTCTTCAACTTCAAGAAAAACCAAGCGATCATTATCGATTGGAAGTTCAAGGATCTCACCAGGCGAGAGAGAATCATAAGCATCTAGAAAATCTTCTGATGTTCTTAAATATTCTGGAGCGTCGTTTAGGGAAACGTTTGAAAAAGATTTAATGGGAAGATCTACTAACTGAGATATTTCAATAAGATTTTTATTTCCGTCAATGGAACTTAAGATATTTTCTTCGATAGAAACAAAAAGCGATTGAGTTTTTTGATCTATCAAGTAATTTCTCGCATCTATAGCTGTAAAAGAATCTACATTACTTTCAGTAAGTTTAATTAAGTGGAGCGAGGAACTAAGCTCAACAACTGATGATATTTCATTGAGAGACAAATCTTTGATCACTTCCTCAAATTCAACTGGAAAAATAGTGCCATCGGTATAGCCAAGATCACCTTCAAGGCTTTTAGATCCTAAATCATCAGAAAAGTTAGTTACAGCATCTTCAAAACTAATCAATCCCGAATCAATTTGATTTTTAATATCATCAACTTTCTGAAGAGCTTCAATTTTTGAAAGGCTATCAAAGTCGACTTGAATATGACTTATTCTTTTTTGACCTGAGTTTGAACTTTGCTCTTCCAGGTTAATCAACTCAGCCGATACCTCAGAATCCGTAACTTGTACTTTTGATTCTAGAAAATTTGTATTTAAGTCAATTATTGAGAATGCTGCCTTAGACTCAACCATAAATCGATTGCCTTCCTCATTGTAATAATTGATTATCTCCTCTTCAGATAAACTTTCTTTATTTGCTTCATCAGTCAGAGATATTTTCTTAAAAGTAATATCTCTGTGATGGTTGATTGAAGAAACGAATTTATTGAGATGATCATCAGGAATAAAAGCAGAGGCATTTAGTGCTTCATTCAATTGAATACTTTTATATTGTGTCCTTAAAATATTTTGAAATTCTTCAGCCCCAAGACCAGACCTTAGTAAGAATCCTCTAAAAATATCTAAATTAAAAGCGCCATCTCTTGCAAAAGTGGGGTCAGCCTGAATAATTTCTTTTACAAAAGATTCGGTGACATAAAAGCCGTTATCATCTGATTGTTGAGCTAGAAGAATTCTTTGAATTAAAGAATCTTGAGCAATCTGCGTGACTTGATCCTGCTCAAGACTAATTTCCTGATTAGAGAAAATTGAATTAAGTCTGTTGGCCTCCAGAGAAAATTCCTGAATGGAAATATCTTGCCCGTTAATTTCCAATACCTTTTGATTACTAAAAGCATTATCTGTTCCCAAAAAATTTCCAAAAGTAGCAACCAACCCAACTATTAGTATTCCAACAATTAAAGTGGATCCTGAGCTAGACAGACCTTTTCTTATATTCTCTAAAGCTGACATTTGTGGACTCTACCATAAAAAAAGCGCGCCAATAAGACGCGCTTTTTTAATATATTCTTACAGGCTATCTTTTAATGCTTTTCCAGCTTTGAAACCTACACCTTTTGAAGCAGCAATCTGAATTGTTGCACCAGTGGCTGGGTTTCTTCCCATTCTTGCCGCTCTTTCTCTTACGTTAAAAGTTCCGAACCCTACTAAAGCAACGGAGTCCCCTTGAGATAGTGCACCTGCTATTCCATTAAGAACTGCATCAAGCGCTCTACCTGCTTCAGCTTTAGACATATCAGTAGCGTCTGCTACAGAATCAATTAAATCAGCTTTATTCACTACACTCTCCTAAATAAATTAAAACTTGAGTCATTTATACCCTTAGAAAAGGATTAATTCAACAAGTATATCGGGCTGTAATACCTAATTTAGAGTGTTTTGAGAAGTTTTTTTTGATCTAGTTTTTTTTCTGCTTGATTCTGATGTCTTTGAATTTCTTTCAGACCAAGGTTGAGGCTCTTCAGTAAAGACAATTTTGAAAACTTCATCTACCCATTTGACAGGCTTGATCGTTAATTTATCTGTAATTTTGTCAGGAATCTCTTTGAGGTCTCTGACATTATCTTCAGGAATAATGACTGTCTTAATTCCGCCTCTTTTAGCGGCTAGTAATTTTTCTTTCAGTCCGCCTATTTTTAATACTTCTCCTCGAAGGGTGATTTCACCAGTCATTGCTACATCTGCTCTCACAGGCAATTGAGCTAACACTGAAGTTACGGCGGTACACATCGCAATTCCTGCACTAGGACCATCTTTGGGCGTTGCTCCTTCGGGAACGTGTATATGCAAATCTTGATTTTCATAAAATTCAGGATCAATACCCAAAGATTCTGATCTATTCCTAACCACTGAAATAGCAGCTTGAATTGATTCCTGCATCACGTCGCCCAATTGACCAGTCTTAATTATTTTTCCTTTACCTTTGAAATTAGAAGCTTCAATCGTTAGCAGCTCACCGCCAACTTGAGTCCAGGCTAGTCCTGTAACTTGGCCTATCTTGTCTTTCTCTTGAGCTTCCCCAAAATCAAATTTTCTAACTCCACAATAGTCCTCGAGATTTGAAGGGGAGACAGTGATTTTTTTTGGTTTTGTTGCCTCACCTATTTTCTTGATTGCTTTTCGGCAGATTTTTGCAATTTCTCTTTCGAGAGCTCTCACTCCTGCCTCTCTGGTGAAATACCTTATAACATCAAGAATGGTTTTCTTAGAGACAGATAATTCACTTTCGTTCAAACCGTTCATTTTTAACTGTTTAGGGAGCAAATATTTATCAGCGATACTTGCCTTTTCGTCTTCTGTGTACCCTGGTAACCTTATTATCTCCATCCTGTCCAGAAGTGCAGGCGGAATGTCCATTGAATTAGCCGTACAAACAAACATCACATCTGATAAATCATAGTCGACTTCAAGATAATGATCGTTAAAGGTATGGTTTTGCTCTGGATCAAGAACTTCTAATAATGCCGCTGCTGGATCGCCTCGAAAATCCATTCCCATTTTATCTATTTCGTCTAAAAGAAAGAGCGGATTTTTAACTCCTACTTTAGACATTTTTTGAAGAATTTTTCCAGGCATAGAACCAATGTAAGTCCTTCTGTGCCCTCTTATCTCTGATTCATCTCTTACTCCTCCAAGAGACATCCTAACGAACTTTCTACCTGTTGATTTTGCTATAGATTCACCAAGAGAAGTTTTCCCAACCCCTGGAGGGCCGACAAGACATAAAACCGGGCCTTTTATTTTTGATACTCTTTGCTGGACTGCCAAGTATTCAAGTATTCTTTCTTTAACCTCTTCAAGTCCATAATGATCTGAATCTAAGACTTTTGAAGCTTTGGTAATTTCTGTTTGAATTTTTGATTTCTTTTTCCAAGGAATGCTGGTCATCCAATCTATATACCCTCTTACAACAGAAGCTTCTGCTGACATTGGAGGCATCATCTTGAACTTATTTAATTCACTGTTCACTTTATCTTTAGCATCCTTAGGCATGCCAGATTTTTCTATGTTTTTGGTAATGGTTTCAATTTCATCTTGGTCTTCATCTTCACCCATTTCCTTTTTTAAAGCTTTCATCTGCTCAGAAAGGTAATAGTCCTTTTGACTTTTTTCCATTTGCTTTTTAACCCGATCTCGAATTTTTTTCTCCATTTGAGTAAGGTCTAACTGATTTTCAAGAAAAGATACTAAATATTTAGCTCTTTCTTCGAGATTGATTTCTTCTAACAATTTTTGTCTATCAGATATCTGCAATGACAAATATCCAACCAGGTTATCAATTAATTTTTCTAATCTTTCAATAGCCCTAATTTGAGTAATCACTTCGGGTCTTATCTTTGATGATGTTTTCGAAAGCTCTTTAAATTGAGTTTGCAGAGTATTTAGGTAACTGCTTTTAAGATCATCATCTAGTTCATAATCTTCTAAAACTTCTACTTCAGATTCCATATAGCCATTGTTTTCAGCAACCGATAAAATTTTTGCTCTTTTTATGCCCTCGACTAGAACTTTGTAAGTTCCATCTGGTAATTTGATCAACTGTAGGATGGTTGAAACAGAACCCACCTCATACAAATCTTTAACTTTAGGATTTTCTTGCGAGGAGTTTTTCTGAGCAACCAACATCACTGACTTGTCGGACTCCATAGCCGTTTGGAGGGACTTTATTGACTTATCCCTGCCAACAAATAATGAAGTAACAACTCCTGGGAAAATAACGACGTCTCTTAAGGGTACTAAAGGTAATTGCATATATGCCTCGCTTTATATTTATATGAGGAGTTATTTGTAAAAAACAATAGCCTGTTAGTTAGAGCTTTCTTTTGGTGTTTCTGATTGTGAATAAACCACAAGCGGCTCAGATTCTCCTGAAACAGAAGACGAGTCGAGAACGACTTTTTCAATGTTCTGATCAGAAGGTATATCGTACATGAGGTCTAATAGAATATTCTCCATGATCGACCTTAGTCCTCGGGCTCCAGATTTTCTTTCAATAGCCTTTTTTGCTATTTCTAATAGAGCGTCGTCTCTTATTTCAAGATCAACATTCTCCATAGAAAAAAGCTTTTTAAACTGCTTCATTAGAGAATTCTTAGGTTCTGTAAGAATCATAATTAAAGATTCTTCATCCAATTCTTCTAGTGTTGCTGTAACAGGAAGTCTGCCAACGAATTCGGGGATAAGACCGTATTTGACTAAATCCTCAGGTTGAACTTTTTTAACTAAATCTGCTGAAAAAGAAGCATTGGAATTTTTTGAAATTGTCGCTTCAAAACCCATGCCTCTCTCTTCACTTCTTGATCTAATAATCTCATCAAGGCCAGCAAACGCGCCGCCACAGATAAAGAGGATATTTGAAGTATCTACTTGAACAAATTCTTGCTGAGGATGCTTCCTTCCTCCTTGCGGAGGAACAGAAGCCACCGTGCCTTCAATTAATTTTAAAAGTGCTTGTTGCACTCCCTCACCAGATACATCACGAGTTATGGATGGGTTATCTGATTTCCTTGAAATTTTATCAATCTCATCAATATATACGATGCCCCTTTGCGCTCTTTCAACATCGTAATCACATTTTTGAAGAAGTTTTTGAATTATGTTTTCAACATCTTCTCCAACATATCCAGCTTCGGTCAAGGTAGTAGCATCAGCAATGGTAAATGGAACATCAAGCAATCTAGCAAGAGTTTGTGCTAATAAAGTTTTACCACTTCCTGTTGGTCCAAGAAGAAGGATATTACTTTTGCCAAGTTCAACTTCTGAATCAACATCCATGTTTTGCAATTTCTTATAGTGATTGTAAACGGCAACAGATAATGTCTTTTTGGCGTCTTCTTGACCAATTACGTAATCGTTTAAAAAGGAATTTATCTCTTCAGGTATGGGTAATTTTTTTGTTTCAGAGTTTTCTGCTTCTTTACTTTCTAAATCTTCTTTTATTATGTCATTACAGAGCGAGACACATTCATCACAAATATATACTGAAGGACCGGCAATTAATTTTTTTACTTCGTTTTGATTTTTTCCGCAAAATGAGCAGAAAAGAAGTTTTTCATCAGTGGTTGAGATATCTGTCATTTGGTTTGCTCTCTTTCTGAAATTACTTTATCAATTAAACCATATTCTTTCGCTTCCTCGCCATTCATAAAGTTATCTCTTTCCGTATCTTTTTCGATTTGGTCAAACTCTTTTCCGGTATGAGAAGCTAGTATTTCATTTAGTTTTTTCTTCATGGAAAGAATTTCTTTTGCATGAATTTCAAAATCAGAAGCCTGGCCTTGAAATCCTCCCAAAGGCTGATGAATCATAATTCTTGAGTTAGGAAGCGCGAATCTTTTGCCTTCAGTTCCTCCAGCGAGAAGAATTGCTCCCATGCTGGCAGCTTGTCCTATACATAAGGTACTTATATCTGGCTTTATGTAGGTCATGGTATCGTATATAGACATTCCAGAAGTTATGGCTCCACCTGGAGAATTTATATACACATTGATGTCTTTATCAGGATTTTCTGCTTCTAAGAAAAGTAGTTGAGCCACAATCAAATTAGCCATGTAGTCTTCAATTGGGCCTGTGATAAAGATTACTCTTTCTTTAAGCAGTCTAGAGTAAATATCAAACGCCCTTTCCCCTCTTGGAGTTTGTTCAACTACCATTGGAACTAATTGATTAAAGAATTTGTCAGTCATACGTTTATTCCTAGAACTTTATCAAAATCCATAATTTCATCAGTTGACTTTCCTTCTTTTTCTAACAGCTCAGTAACCTGCTCCTCAAGAGCCAATGATTCAATGTTTTTTAATTGTTCTTCATTACTATAATACCAATTTACAACTTTTTCGGGTTCTTTATAGTTCTTAGATCTTTCTTCTATAAGCTTTTTAACTCTATCAGCATCTGCTTTTAACTCATGCTCTTCAATAAGCTTATTTAGAATGATGCCAAGCTTAACCCTTTTTTGAGCATTTTCCCTGAAATTTTCAATAGGAAATTCTTCATCTTTTAATTTTTCATACTCTTTGCCCATCTGAGCAGCAGAGCCTTTCCTGAGATTAATCATTTCGTTCATTATCATAGACTCAGGAATCTCAAATTCGTTCATTTCAGCAAGGGCATCGAAAATTCTTTCTTTCTTCATTCCGGTAAGCGCAGAATCTAAATCATCAGATAGTCTTTCTTTTAGGGTTTTTTTAAATTCGGCCTCGTCTTTAGATGGTATGCCAGCCATAGTGAAAAACTCTTCATTCATTTCTGGTAATTTTGGTTTTAGAACATCCAGAACTTCTGTTTTAAAGACTGCTGGCTTCCCTTTTAAATGATCTACATGATAGTCATCAGGGAATGAAACGTTTAAATCTTTTTTATCGCCTTTAGATAAATCTTTTAAGCCATCTTCAAACCCAGGGATCATTGTGTTAGAACCAATTTCAATGGTGACTTCGTCAGCTTTACCGCCTTCAAATGGTTCATCATCAATAAATCCTTCAAAATTAACTTTTACCACATCGTTATTTTCAGATTTACCTTCTTTGGATTCCAATTGAGAAAATCTTTTACGAATATTTTCAATCGTTTTATTGATGTCTTCTTCAGCAACTTCTGAAATAGGTTTTTTGAATGTAAGTTGAGATATCTTTTTTATTTTAATTTCTGGATATACTTCAAAAGTTGCCTCAAATTTAACGTCCTTATCCAATTCCATAGATTTTGGGTCAAATTTAGGTTGTCCAACAACTGGAATATTATCTTCGCTTATTTTTTTAAAAAAGCTCTCAGACATCGCATCAAAAATAACGTTGGCCTTGATCTGGCCTCCGTACATTTGCTCAATTATGTCTTTTGGTGCTTTACCTTTTCTGTACCCTTTAACAGTGGATGAAAATTGTTGGCTGGCAACCCTTTTATCATATTCTTTTTGCAGTTCTTCTTTCGGAAGAGTGAATTTTAATTTTTTTTCTATTTCGTTTTTTTTACCTAACCCAAACATTACTATTCCTGAATTTTAGAGAGCGCGAAACTTTATCACAAAAACTTAAATTTCTTCTGCTTTTAAATGGGGTGGATGATGGGGCTCGAACCCACGACAACCGGTACCACAAACCAGCGCTCTACCAACTGAGCTACATCCACCACTCTGGCCTCCCGGGCAGGATTCGAACCTGCGACCCTCTGCTTAGAAGGCAGATGCTCTATCCAGCTGAGCTACCGGGAGATGGTGACTATTCTATCGAAAAGGAATTAATTAGTCTTCTTGCTTAGGTATCGCAAAATTCACAGCAGTATGCATTAGTGTTGCAACCAACTTATCATTTTCATCAAAAATTCTGGCCTCCATAGTCGCAATTTGTCTTCCAATTTTAATAAATTTGACTGTGATTTTTGCTTCGCCCAAAGCTAAAGATCTATGAAATAGAGTATGTAAATCCGTAGATAAGGGAGCAGCAGTTCCATTATTGTTTCCTATGAAGGCCATAGAAGATGCTTGATCTAAGGCAGCTGTAATCATTCCCCC
>CACFIK010000009.1:0-63545 GCA_902566305.1 uncultured SAR86 cluster bacterium
GCATATTCTCAAAACTATCTTCTTCATAGGTATTTTTACTGTTCGAATTGATACATACCAACTTGATGCTCTCTCGATTGTACTTTTCAACAGTTTTGCGAGTGGTTTCATCGGAACCAATTACATAAGGACAATGATTACAAGTGAAAGAAATTATCAATAACTTATATTCACTGTAACTTGCTAGATCATGAAACAAATTGTCAGTTCCAAGAAGATTAAAATCTGGAGCTTTGTTGCCTATTTCTAATGTATAAGCCAAAGTAATATCAAGTCAGCGGGTTAAAGGATATTTTTTCTGGAATGTCATCTGCACCGGGCATATTTTTAGCAATCATGAACGGTCTTAAAGCCTCTATAGCTTTTGGTTCATCGTGATGACAAATTTTTGGATACATATGATGCATGATATGAATTTGCATTGAATGATTTAAAAACCTAGGTAATCCGTTTCTCCAGAATCTTGTATCGCTATGTCTTCCAATTTCGAGCCCATTATGAGGCTCTCTTGAAAAAACTAATCCTAAATAAGAAGTGATAATCTTTAATGGAAGCCACCACAAAAAAAGAGTTTCCAAAGGAAAAAAGAAAGCCGTAACCATTTGTGTTAAAACAATGAATAATTGAACCATAGATCCTCTATCTATGCTTTTTTTGAATTCAGGATCTTTGTCACAATAGTCATTAACCATTTTTTCTATCCTTTCATCTGATCCCTGATTATGAACCCTCAAAGCTGCTTCAAACCATGAGTCAACATGCGTATGGAAGTAATCAGGGTCCTTTTCAGGATCATTTGTGTGAGCGTGATGTTTCATATGAAGAACTTTCAATAGTTCATGAGATCTTGCTAAAGGAATCAAGGAAATCTGACCCACAAAAGAATTAACCCACTCAAGGTTCTTATGGTTCCCCGATAGATGTCCGTGTTGGCCTGCATGAGATGGCAAATAGGCAAAAGATGTAGAAATTAGAGATATGAAAAAACCCAACCATAATGGAATAGTTGATGAAATAACTAAATACCAGACAAGACACCATACAAAAAATTGCGTAAAGGCAATAACAATCATTTCCCACTCTATTCTTCCCATAAAAGCTCTCGCTATTTCTTTTTCTTGATCATGAGAGAGTTCAGAGGATTGGTAATCGTACATCTGGCTATCGGTCATACTATCCAGCCCCATTTTTTATATTTAGCTAACAAGCCAAAAAGGAACCCAGCCAGATAACTGGCTACAGTAAAAAAAAGTTCATTTTTTGGTTCAAAAAAGTAAATGGTTGCAGCATTAAAAACACTGCCAAAAAAAACAAACGCAAATAAAACAATGAACCATTGCTCTATTATTGAAATTTTATCCTCTGTTTTTGAAGATTTTTCATTCATAGCAGTTTTATTTTACTAACAGAAATTAAATAAATATATATTTAAGACCTAGATTAGCTTGGATCATCCTAATTAGAGAATATAATTTATCTATGGATTATGTAGCTTATGCTGTCCCATTTTTCCTTCTCCTGATAGTTCTCGAGTTAGGTTATGGTTTTTTGATAAAAAAAAATAACTATCGAATCTCCGATACATTAACGAGCTTATCTTTAGGTTCAATCAGTCAATACGTGCCAATTTTAAAATTGGGCTTTCAGGGAGCTGTATTTGCTTTCATCGCGGACTATTTTAGCTTGCCTTTGTTATCCAGTTCTTCATGGATAGTCTGGGTTGTAGCTTTTATTCTTTATGACCTTTGCTATTACTGGTTCCATAGGATGCATCATGAAGTTAAAATTTTTTGGGCGAGTCATGTGGTTCATCATCATGGGGAAGAATTCAATTTATCTACAGCCCTAAGACAAACTAGTTCAGGTTTTTTGTGGAGCTGGATTTTCTACATACCTCTATTTGTTCTTGGCATTCCTCCTGAGGTTTTTATCACTGTTGGATCTCTAAATCTTATTTATCAATTCTGGGTTCATACTGAACATGTAAAAACTATAGGAATTTTCGAGTACATATTAGTAACTCCTTCAAATCATCGGGTGCATCATGCTCAGAATGAGGAGTACATCGATGCTAACTACGGAGGAGTATTTATATTTTGGGACATTATTTTTGGTACTTTTATAGAGGAAAAAAAAGAAGTGAAACCAATCTATGGAACAGTCAAGCCTTTAAATAGCTGGAATCCAATTAAGGCTAATATAGATGTGTATTGGTTGATATTAAGAGACTCTTTTGTAACCAAAAGTTGGGGAGATAAATTTAAGGTGTGGTTCTCAGATGCCAGATGGAGGCCAGATGATGTTTCAGAAAGATTTCCAGTTCAAAGGAATGACTTATCTTCTTTTGTTAAATACGATCCAAAATTAGACGTTTTACAAAAAATTTATGCATTTTTTCAAATCTTTAGCCTAATAATTATTCCAAATTTCATTGTCTCTGACTTAGATCAACAGACTTATTTTCAATCTTTAATTCTTATTGGTAACGCGGTACTTTTTATTACTTTCACTTTGATGTACTTGGAAGGAAAACAATACGCTTTGTGGATGGAATCTATCAGATCAATATCTTTCATTGCTCTTATTTTTTTCGACTTTTCTGAATTAAGTCTCCTCTCAGTACAAATATCAGGAATACATGCTCTTGTTTGTCTTCTATATTTAGTAATTGCTTTGCCTTTGAGAATCGTTAAATTCCAATCTGCCTAATTAATTGTTCGTGATCCAGATTGGTGAAGACCAAGCTCTTTCCTGAATTGTTGATTTTATATCCGATCTAGGAAGTTGATTACTTCTAATTGCGTCCCAAGTAGACCATCTGCAAACTGGGTTTTCTAAAACTCTAACGTAATAAAAGGCTTCCTGATCTTCAATAAATTCTGGATCTTTCCATAAAGTTTTTAGCTCCCTAGAGCCCTTATTTTTGCTGATAGAGCAATCATTCAAATTAACTTTTGCACCATTGTCAGGACACCTGTGAGATGATTTGTCTACTTCCAATCCATCGCTACAGGTTGCGTCATAGACCTTCTCTTTAGATTCTCCATTATCGAGCCATCCCTTGATAATTTGTACTCTCTGTAAATTTGTACCTTGGGCATCAGCCATCGCCCATACAAGGAAGGTAGGAGATTTGTTCTTCTTAGTTTTGAGGCTTCCTCCCATTGTTGATGCTGTTTCGTAAAGGTAAGCAATAGCATTTTCTTTGCTGAATGCATTCTCAATGTCATACCCAGCAAAAAATCTAATTTTTATTCTTGGGCCGCTAGTTGCAAAAGTTTCCTTTCTTTTGAATGCGTTAAAAATTGACTCTCTTGTGTTCTCTTCAGCCCATACTCCTGCAAGGCCGGAAGCGCTCCAGCTAATGAGTCTAGTGCTGCCTGCGAAATAATCTTTTCCATCAACCTCTGCAATTAAATTTGGCCTTAGGACTTTCAATACGGATCCATAAGTCTTATTAAAAGGAATAGATCCCCTGAGTTCAGGAGTTCCATCGAGAATGCCTATTTTTGAGAAGTATCTATCTTCTTCGAACGATGATGCAGATACATGAGTATCAGTTGACCCAATAAAACCAAATTTATATGGATTGACGCCACTTTTGTTTTTCAGAGTCATGCCTCTTAACAAGGCACTTCTTGCATAACTCCCTTCATCATTATCTGCTGTATTTTCAATTTCAAAATCAGCCCACTCATCATTTTTTGATAAGAAGGGGCTCGTCTCTGAGGAAGCTTTCACCTGAGTTATTTCAACAACAGGCTCATTACTTATTCTCTTTCTGCTATAAGATTCGTCTATTGGAGCGCCATTAAAATCATCTAGCATAAACATTAAGCCTCCAGAGAGATTAGAGTTATGAGGTATGGCCATGCTCTCAACTCCATTGTTTCTAAGAGAATCCATCCAATCCCATAATTTTTCTGGATTTGGACTATCTACTCTGCTAAAGGGCATTAATGGTAAATTTTTAGTATCCTTGAAAATAACGTTTCTATGCAGTGTTGTAAGGTCTGCTCCGCTACCTGCCGAGTATTCGTAACCAGCAAAAGTAGTCAAAACTCCTGGTTCATAGGCTCTATCAGCAGCCTGAATAATATCCTGCCAAACACTGCTGGAAATCTTATTTAATTCATTGGTAAGATCATTGGTCAGTCTTCCCTCCTCTGCGAGCCTCTGTGCGAAAGGTCTAAAGAGGTTAGATCTTCTGATAACCTCAAATATGCCCGCACCCGCTGAATCATTTAAATTATGTAATGGTTTCACCCAATCATATTTAGACAAAAAAGAATTTTCGTCACTTGCAGATTTCATCACTCCCAAAAATATCCCGTGATCAGTCACCGCATAAAAATCTAAAGGTCTCTTGAGCTGAATCTGATATCCGGATGGATGAGGTAAAGCAGCTCCTCGAGCATAACGATATGCATCATCTGGAGAATTAATATTGCCGAATGTATAAGAATCAAAAGAATTAGCCGTGTGAACGTGCAGATCCCCAAAATAGGCATTTTTATCTGGGTTTTTTTCTCGTCTTTCATCAGTCTCATACTTCATGGAAGATTTTTGTTTTGAGAAAATATCATCTATTTTTTCAACTGATTTTTTTGTTTGTCTCTCTTGGTACTGATAAGAAATAAAGATGATTAAAATTAGGATAAGAGTAATTCCTGCAATCCAAAAAAAAGATTTTTTTAAAATACTCATTTAATTTTTAGTTTGACCAATAAATATAGTCGTCTCCTTCCTCATATTTTTGTCCATCGTATTTATCTATGAGGATTGGAACTTCAAATGCTGATGGCACAACCGGGTCAGCTTGCTCTGAATTAAATTCAGCCAGTAAACTTTTTAGAAGTTGTGCTTTTTCAGGATGAGATTCAATAAGATTGTTCTTTTCGGTTGGATCAACAGAAGTGTTAAAAAGCCAGTGAAAATTTTCTTGTTTACTGACTATGTATTTCCAATTTTCATGTAATACAGATTGATGATTTCCTGAGCGCCAAAAAAGCGTTTTATGCGGTTCAGTGGATATTTCTTTATTTATATAAGGTAGAAGATTAACACCATCTAAATCATTTAATTCTGAAGATTCAATGCCCGCAGCAGATACAATCGTAGAAAAAATATCAAAGTGATGAACAGCACTATTAGATTTTTGACCAGGATTTATCTTATCAGGCCAGCTGACAATATAAGGAACTCTTATTCCGCCTTCAAAGAAGCTTATCTTCCAACCTCTGTAAGGCTTATTAATATCCTCTAACTCAATATAATCGGCTCCACCGTTATCGCTAGTAAAAATAATTAAAGTTTTGCCATATATTTCGAGCTCTTTGAGTTTTGCAATAACTTTCCCTACGCTTCGATCAAGCGCGGCAATCATTCCTGAATAAACCTGTAAATTATGTCCTTGCATGTGACTCATGTTCTGTACATCACTTCTCAATGCCTGCAAGGGATTATGAACAGCCCAGTGACTTAAATATAAAAAGAAAGGTCTGTTTTTATTTTTTTCAATAACCTTCAAAGCTTCATCGGTGTAGTAATCGGTGACATATTTATCTGGAGCAAAAAAATCACCTCCGTTAAACATTGCTGAATACTGTCCAATACCCCAAATCATCCTATCGATTGCGGTATCGAACTTAGCATTTACTATGTCTGGATCATCCTCTTGAGCATACAAAGGCCCCACCAAAGATAAAGAATCTTTAAACCCTTGGCTTTGTGCATCCATGCCATTAGCTTGGCCAAGATGCCATTTTCCTATGTGTGCTGTGTAGTATCCTGCATCACGAAGAACCTCTGCAATTGTTACTTGCTCAGTTGGCATTCCTTGCTCCCATAGAGGAGGTAGTCGAGTCGCTACTTCTCTATCAACTCTGGCTCTGAGTTCTGAGTCATCTTCTGCAGCAAGCCATCGCATAATTAATCTTCCGGTTGCCGGTACAGGAGTAAATTCATATCCAAATTTTGTAGGGTATTTCCCTGTCATGATGGATGCTCTTGAAGGTGCACAGGTAGCATTGGCAGCATATCCTCTTGAAAAGAGGATGCCGTTTTCTGCTAGCGAATCTATATGGGGTGTTATCAAAGACCCGTCTGCTGCCCCGCCGTTATGGGCAGAGATGTCGTTGTATCCCATATCATCAGCCAAAATTAAAATAATATTAGGACGATTATCCTGTGTAGGAATTTCAGGTCCTTCTGTCCAAGTGGTTGGAATATTATCTTGTACTGGCATAAAAATAGCCGACAACTTCGGTATAGACCAAATAAGTATATTTATTTTAAATTCCCAGGCAGTGATGCCAAATATGGCGAGAAGACCAAAAGTGATTAGAGTTTTCCTAAGCATTATTTAATGATGATGTTAGGAAAATATAAATTATGACAGTTATTGTGTCAAAAGATTCTAAGGAATTTGGTGGGTCTGGCAGAACTCGAATCTGCGACCTCACCCTTATCAGGGGTGCGCTCTAACCAGCTGAGCTACAGACCCATATGAAATGGAATGCAACCTTAGCAAGCTATTATCAATAAATAAAGTTAAATTAATTCTCAGAATCCCTTCTAATCACATAAGGACGGTTTTTATTCGAAAAGTAAATTCTGACGACCACTTCAGCCAATAAACCGGTCGTTAAAAGCTGGGTTCCAAACACAACAGAAAGTATTCCGCCATAAAAAAGAGGTCTATCGCCTAAGTCTATGCCAAGCATAATTTTTTGGGCGCTTAATACAAATAAGATAATTATTCCAAGAACCAAAAAAACTAAACCAGGAAAGCCAAAAAAGTGCGCTGGTTTAGATAAAAATCTTTGGAAAAATATAATTGAAAATAAATCTAAAGGCACCCTAGCAATTCTTCCAAACCCATATTTGCTCTCGCCAGCAATTCTAGGTCTATGATTTACTACCTCTTCGCTTATCCTTGCCTTATCAGTATAAAGACTCATCCAAGCAGGAATTAACCGGTGCATTTCGCCGTACAATTGAACTGCTTTGAGAGTTTTATTTCTGTAGACCTTTAAGCTACATCCGTAATCATGGAGCTTTATATCAGTCGACCAGCCAATTAAAGAATTTGCCATCTTTGATATGAGACTTCTAAGAAAAGGATCTTTTCTATCTTTTCTCCATCCAACAATTAAATCCAATTTTTCATCTTTCAGCCTATTCAAGAGTCTTAAAATATCCTTCGGATCGTTTTGAAGATCACCGTCCAAAGTTGCTATGTATTTTCCTTGCACGTGATCAAAACCTGCTTGCATTGCAGCTGTTTGCCCTGAGTTCCTTCCTAATTGTAGGTACCTGACTTCTTTTTTTACTTTGGCAATTGATTCACATATATCTCCAGTATTATCTTTGCTTGAATCGTCAACAATGAGTAATTCCCATTCTTTGTCTAGAGATTCCATCGATTGATAAATCTCATCGACGAGAGGTTTTATATTTTCTTCCTCGTTGTAAACAGGAACAACAATGCTTAAATAAGTTTTCATGTCTTCTTAATGAACGTTGAAACAATTGCAAGGATAAGACTATATAAAAGAACAGTAAAGTGAACCAATAGAGAAGCACTGATCATTGAATCGATATTAATATTTTTATCAAAAGAATTTAGTCCAAATATTATGCCTCCCTCATATGTCCCCGTTCCTGCAAAGCCATGGATGGGTAGGATTGATGTTAATTCACCAAAAATAACGGCAACGAAAGAACTTTCTAAGCTTGCTGAAATCAAAGATAACAGAAGATAAGTGAGTGCAAATATTTTCATGAACCAAGCTAACAAAGACAAAATCAAAATTTCAATTTTTTCAAAAAGATTTTTTTTAATATCTCTTTCTTGCAATAAATAGCTTACTCCCAAGTACCAAGCAACTAAAATTAAAAAATTAAGCATTAAAGAATAGTAGAAACTAAGAAAGACAAATAAAGACAAAAAAATGATTGATAGAAGATCTGTGATCCTGAAAATAAAAAGTGCCCTAAGGGATATCTTATTATCGATCCCATAAGATTCTCTCAAAAGCAAAGGAAAAGAAAATTCTCCAATTCGCATAGGTAAGAAATTATTTAAAAAGTTATGCAAGAAAGTGATTCGCATAACTCCTAGACTCTTTGTTTCCTTTTTAAAAAATCTTCTAATTCGAGCAGCCCTTATCAATAGGCTTAAAACCAAAAGACCTAATGCAACGGACACTAGGAGAAAATCCAAATTTTCTGTCATGAAAAGAAAGGAACTAAAGGATCCATATTGATAGATTAAATATATGAATGTGGAAGAAATAAGCAAAGGCATAAAGACTTTAAAAAAATTACTCTGAGATACCTTTATTTTAGTGAAATAGTCTAAAGCAATACTAAGAATGTTCTCTATCTTCAGTAAATTAAGAAATAAAAGGGGACTCAAGAAAATAAGAATGTATAACCAACCAATTTCATTTGCAAAATCATAAGTAGAAAAATTACCAATGAGAATTGTGTAAAGTGCGATGCTTAATAAAATAATAAAAAATACCGTATATAAAGTGTCCAAAATTTTTGATGATCTATCTGCCAATGAAGCTAAGAGTAAAGGCAAGCTAAAACCCAAAGAAGCCCCTATCAGAATATCCATTGGCCAGTGAGCCCCAACTAATATCCTTGTAAAAGCAATAAGCGAAAAGGCGAAAATTAACAGTACATAATAATTTTTTTTAATCATGCCTGAGACAACCAAACAAGAGAAAAATAAAAAGAGACTAAATGCGTGTCCAGAAGGCACGGATTGAGAGGTCAAAAGAGGTTCAACAACAAAAAATTCTTCTCTTGGTAGGATTGCTCCTGGTCTTGGAATATCCAGTAAAATTTTTAATCCCCTCGAGAGAAAGATTCCAATCAGTGTAGATGAGATGATTAACCTGAAAAATTTTCTTGAATAATATATTGGGATTACAGATGCAATCAGCAGTACGGCTGCATTACCAAATTCGGTAAGAAAAGTTAAAGCTGATTGATTTATAAAAGCTCCCGCACTATTTAGTCCAATAAAAATAAAGTTATTTAGAACAATTACAGGATCTAAATAGTTCAAACCAATCAGAATCAGCGCCAAAGCAAAGACAATAAATCCTGTTTTGTGCTGAGGATTCACTCTTTTATCACCACAGAAATACCCGACCTATTATAAATTTCTGTCACTGAACCCAGCTCATCAATTTGATTGCTCCTTAAAAGAATTATTTGTCCATCATTATGATTTCTATAGGCAGTGTCTCTTGCATATACTCCAAATGAGGGAAAGTTCATCTTGTGCATGGCTAAAGGCTTATTCATTTCTTTTACCTTTAATCCAGCCTGTTTGAATCGATCTTGGAATAGTCCTATGGCGCTTGGAAGGAAAATTAAATGGATACAAATCAAAAATAATAAAGACGAGATTATAAATTGGTTAAATTTAGAAAAGACCATAAAGGAGACAATTCCAAGGATTAGAAGAATTAATATTGGAATAAAGAAATTTGAAGGAGTAAAGAAAACCTCTATTTCCTCTTTCAAAACATTCCAAATAATGTCTTTCTCTGAAGAAGCCAGAGTTTCTAATACAATTGGCAAAGATGATATAAAGCCCAATAAAGAAATAAAAATTAGAAGATTTATTCTTTTGTTTTGCTCATTAAAATTGAGTGCCATTAATATGAATAGTGGAGTTATTCCATAAAGCAAGTAGTGCGGTAACTTAGTTGATGATATTGAAAAAAAGAGTAAAACCCATAAAAACCAAATCCATAAAAAACTTCTAGTTTCATCTTTGAAGTCTGTCTTAATTCTGCCGACTACCGTAAAAAGACTATTCCAAAATGGAGCCACCAAAAAAATCAAAATAACAAGATAGTAATAAAATGGTCCTGAGTGGCCCTCAAAAGTAGATGTATACCTTTGAAAGTTATGTTTTAAAAAGAATCCTAGTATCGGATCTATGCCTTCGCTTAAATATAAATAGATAAACCATGGTGATGCAATGCAAAAAAAGACAAGCCATAAAAGAGGATTGAAAAGTTTTCTTAACGTTTCAATTAAATATCCATTCCACCAAGCCCAGAAAAATAATGCCCCTCCAGGCACGATTAAAATAGCGGGTCCTTTTGTTAAAAAGCCAAAGCCTGCAAGAATTGCTGCATAGTATAAATACTTGGTCCGTTGTTCTCTTAAAGCTAAAAATGCCAAAAGAGTGGTTGAAGCAACAAAAAAGTTAAATATTCCATCCGCAGTTGCTGTTTTGATAATAATCGATGCGCCAAGGCTTGCTAGAACGAAAAAAGCAGCTAAAAAAGCATTTCTTTTATTTGAAATCTTTTTTGTAAACCAAAACGTTACGAATGCCCAGAGCAATCCAAAGATTACGCTCGGTAATCTAAAAGCGAACTCTGAAAAGCCAAAAGTTTTTAAACTTATGACCTGCAGCCAGTGGGTAAGAACCGGTTTGTCATCCCTCCTCTCTCCTGCTAACTCAACATTTGTAAAATTACCAGAATCCATCATAGTCAAAGTTGCTGAAGCGAATGCACCTTCGTCTTCATCAACTAATGGATAAAGATTAATAGAAAAGAGATAAACGGAAAATAAAGAAATTCCTAAAATAAGGGCGAGTATCTTGTTTGACACCCTGTCGATGGTACTAGTTTTTTGCCTTATCAACCAGACGGTTACTAGCTATCCAAGGCATCATCTCTCTTAAAGATTTTCCAACCTCTTCTATTGGATGTGCGGCTGATTGTCTTCTAAATTCTTGCATTGCAGGACCTCCATCTGGACCATTGCTTTTTCTTGCATCAGCAATAAATTCGTCTGCAAAATCTCCAGACTGAATCCTTTCAAGAATTTTTTTCATTTCCTTTTTGGTTTCGTCAGTAATTACTTTAGGTCCTGAAGTGTAATCTCCATATTCTGCTGTATTTGAAATGCTATATCTCATGTTTGCTAAACCTCCCTCATAAATCAAATCAACGATTAATTTAACTTCATGTACACATTCAAAATATGCCATCTCGGGTGGATAACCGGCTTCTACCAGAGTTTCATAGCCTGCTTGAATCAATGAAGTCAGACCTCCACACAGCACAGACTGTTCACCAAACAAATCTGTCTCTGTTTCATCTTTGAAAGTTGTTTTGATAATACCTGCTCTACCGCCACCTATAGCTGAAGCATAAGCAATTGATGTATCCAACGCATTAGAGGAGGCATCTTGATGAATTGCAACTAAGCAAGGTACTCCAGCTCCATCTAAGTATTGGCCTCGGACTGTATGACCAGGTCCTTTAGGAGCTATCATGATTACGTCTAAGTCATCTCTTGGAACAATCTGTTCGTAATGAATATTAAATCCATGCGCAAATGCCAAAGTAGCGCCTTGCTTAAGGTTAGGTTCTATCTCTTCTTTATAAGTAATTCCTTGAAACTCATCGGGAATTAACATCATCAATACATCGGCTTTAGATGCAGCTTCGACATTACTAGCAACTTCAAAACCTGCTTCAGATGCCTTTGCAGCCGAAGATGATCCGTCCCTTAATCCGAGAATTACGTTGAAACCAGAGTCTTTTAAATTATTAGCATGTGCATGACCTTGAGAACCATAGCCTATGATCGCTATAGTTTTATCTTTTAATAATTCAGGATTTGAATCTTTTTCGTAAAATACTTCCATTGTTTTCTCCTAATACTCAATTGTAGTTTCACTTTCTGAAATGAGAAAGTTTTCACCCGTCCCCATTCCAAGTAGACCTGATCTAGTAACCTCTAAAAACTTATGCTTATTTAAAGAAAGAAGAAAATCATCAACTTCATGGTTCGAACCAATAAGTTTAATCATTACAAATTCATCTTTGTGATTAATAATTTCTCCAACAACAGGAAAAGCACTTTCAATAATTTTTTTTGCTTCTTTCTCGGTAATTTTTAATTTAACAATAGCAATCTCCAGTGAGACAGATTCAATGTCGGACAGATTCTGAACTTCTACAACATCAATTACTTTGTTTAATTGTTTGAGTATTTGAGATATTACGCTTTCTTCTTCTTTAACGACCATGGTGAGCCTTGATAAAGATGAATCGTTAGTAGGAGCCACAGATAAAGAGTCTATGTTGTAACCTCTTTGTGAAAATAAACCTACAACCCTAGAAAGAGCTCCCGGTTGGTTTTCCATTAAAATCGATATGTGACTCATTTTAAAAAGTCTTTTTAGTTTTACTAACTCGCATTTCGGACATATTGCCACCGGCTTCAAGCATTGGGTATACATGCTCATCTGGATCAACATATACATCCATGAATACAAGTTTATCTTTCATGGATATACATTCATCCATTCTTTCTTCTAGCTCACTGATATCCTCTACCATCATACCGACATGCCCATATGATTCTGCAAGCTTAACGAAATCAGGTAAAGAATCTTCGTAGAGAATACTGGAATACCTTCCGCCGTATTGCATATCCTGCCACTGCTTGACCATTCCTAAGGCTCTATTGTTAAGATTAATTATTTTCACAGGCAGTCCATACTGCATACAAGTAGATAGCTCCTGAATACACATTTGAATGCTGCCTTCACCGGTTACACAAACAACATCCTCATCAGGAAAAGCAAATTTAACTCCCATAGCAGAAGGCAGACCAAATCCCATTGTTCCAAGACCACCAGAGTTAATCCATTTTCTTGGTTCATCAAATTTATAATATTGAGCAGCAAACATTTGGTGTTGGCCAACATCGGAAGTTATAAATGCCTTACCGTTTGTAGACTTATAAAGAGACTGTATTACTTGTTGAGGAAGGATTTGCTTCTGATGAAATTTCTTATCCAGAAGATCATGATTAAGACCATGAGTTTCTCTCCATTTCAGAATCTCATTATTCCAGAGATCTATTGATGCTTTATCAATATTTTTTGGATCTATTTTATTGAGAATTTGATTAAGAATCTTTTTAGCATCTCCATTTAGAGATACATCGACATTTATAATCTTTTCTATAGAGCCGTAATCACAATCTAAGTGGATTTTTTTGGCATTTAATGAGTATTTCTGAGGATTGTTTGTAGTTCTATCATCGAATCTTGAACCCAAAGCAAAGATTAAATCAGCTTCATGCATTGCCATGTTAGCTTCATAGGTTCCATGCATTCCTAACATTCCAATAAAGTTTTCATGAGTTGCAGGAAAGGCTCCCAATCCCATGAGTGTATTTGTCACAGGGGCATTCATGATTTTCGCTAACTTTTTTAGTTCCTCAGATGCATTACCTTGAATGATCCCGCCGCCCGCATATAAAACAGGCTTTTTTGCTTTCTCTAATAATGAAACTGCCTCATCTACGTTACTTTCTTCTACTTCAGAGGGTGCTGAATAAGATCTCATCTTTATATCTTTAGGATACTGATAGTCAAAAAGATGGTTAGGATCGGTCATATCCTTGGGTACATCAATTACAACTGGTCCTGGCTTTCCTGTTTTCGCAATAATAAAGGCCTTTTTAACAACCTCTGGTATCTCTTCTGGTCTTTGAATTAGAAAGCTATGTTTTACGATTGGTCGGGATATTCCCATCATATCTGTTTCTTGGAAGGCGTCTGTTCCTATTAAATGGCTTGCAACCTGACCTGAAATTACTACCAATGGAATAGAATCCATATATGCAGTTGCAATACCAGTGATTGCGTTTGTTGCTCCTGGACCAGATGTTACAAGAACAGTTCCAACTTTTCCTGTGGCTCTGGCATATCCGTCAGCTGCATGGACTGCAGCCTGTTCATGCCTAACTAAAATATGCTGAACTTTATCCTGTTGATAGATTGCATCGTAAATATGAAGAGCAGCTCCTCCAGGATATCCAAAGAGAAGTTCTACATTTTCATCTGCCAAAGCTCTGATAAGCGCAGATCCGCCTGATTCTTTCTTCATATTTATTAAACAGTTTTAAAAAGATTCGAATTGTGACACTAGAAGCCTTTAAGTCAAGTTTTCATTGGTTTTTAGACGATCCAATAAACTTTGAAAATCTTTAGGAATTTCGCTTTCAAAATTAACTGTTTCATCAGTCGAGGGATCTATAAAAGAAAGTTCTCTAGCATGTAGGGCCTGTCTCGGAAACTTGATAATAAAATCCTTCAAATCGTCTGAAGTATTTTTTGCAAACCTTTGACTTGTTCCATAAGTTTTATCTCCAACGAGAGGGTGTTTAATATGGCTAAAATGGACTCTAATTTGATGAGTTCTGCCTGTTTCTAAATAAGCTCGGATATAAGTATAAAACCCCAAAAATTCTAATACTTTAAATTTAGTAATTGCTTCTTTTCCTTTTTCTGTAACTGATTGTTTTGTTCTTACCGTGCGATGCCTTCCAATTGGGAAGTCCAAAGTTCCTGCTCTCAATGTTTTTCCAATTACAATTAGGTCGTATCCCCTTTTAACGGTTCTAGAGGAGATTTGATCTGACAAGTGTTTATAAGCCTTCTCATTTCTTGCAATAACCATTAGTCCAGAAGTATCTTTGTCTAAACGATGAATTATTCCAGCTCTTGGAAGATCTGCCAGCTCTGGAAAGTTAAATAATAAACTGTTGAGAATTGTTCCTGATCTATTTCCTGAGCCCGGATGAACAACAATTCCTGGAGCTTTATTTATAACTATGAAATCCTTTGTCTGCTTTTTTATTTCAATCTCAATATCTTCAGGAAGATCTTCAACTTCAGCATCAATTAGACCAGATAAATTTATCTTGCTTCCAATTGAAGCTTTTTCGCTTACTTTGGAAATTGTTTGATTATCAATAGACAAAAAATCTAATTCAATAAACTTTTTAATTTGCATTCTTGAGAACTCTGGATGTCTCTTGGATACGATTACATCTATTCTTTTTCCTGACTCTTCGGCGTTGACCTCGAAATTAATTGAAATTTTTTTTGGCATGTTTTTTAATCTTTAAACAGATAGAATTAGCAGATGCAAACTCGTAATAAGCATTATTTTATCTTTAATCTACTTTTTTTACTGATCTTGATGGGTTTATCCGCATCGTGTGCAAATAAAGAAGAAACTATTGAAAGGATCTTGCTTGAAAAAGAACTATTTGATCAAGCGCAGAATAGATTGAGATCTGGCAATTTTGCTGCTGCCGCAATGAGTTTAGAAATGCTTGAGGCAAGATACCCTTTTGGAAGATTTGCCACGCAAGCTCAGTCAGAGCTTATTTATGCTTATTTTAAGTCAGCAAACTATGAGGCTGCCATATCAGCTGCTGATAGGTTTATCAGCTTGCATCCTAATCATCCAAATATAGATTACGCTTACTATTTGAAAGGAATGTCCGGTTACACAGCCGATATGTCTATTTTTAATCCAAATATGATTCTCGAGGATGCGGCCTCGAAAAGAGATCTTAATCAAGCTAAGAAATCATTTTCCGACTTGAGTGATTTTTTACTTAGGTTTCCAGATAGTGACTACGCTGATCAAGCAAGGCAACGAATGGTTTTCTTAAGGAATTTGATCGCAAAAAAAGAAATCTATGTAGCGACTTTTTATATGGAAAGAAAAGCTTTTGTTGCTGCCTTAAACCGAGCTAATTATGTAATTGAACATCTCCCAAATAGCTCCCAAGTTGAACAAGCTCTTGAGATCAAAATTGAAGCCTATAAAGAACTCAATCAGTCAGATCTGGCCAAAATAACTCAAGACTTACTGGATGCTTTTAAAGAAAAGAAAATTAAATCCTAATGGCTATTTTAATTTCAGTTTTAATTTTTGTAGGAATAGTCGTTGGGCTGGCACGTCTTTTGGGAGAAAATTCAGTTGATATCAGTGAAGATCAATCCAGCATGGTCAAATGTATAGAATGCAATGTTTATTTCCCTGCCTTAGAAGCTAGAAAAACATCAAAGGGTTGGATCTGCAAAGATCATTAAAATTTGTATCTCAGTTTAAGAATAAATTGATCAGAATAAGTAGCATCCCATCCGGTGGAATACAAATCTCCAAAAGATTTTAAATCTTTATCGTCGTCGAAATAATATCCTCCTCTCGTATAAACTGCATAAAAATTAGAGAGAGGAGATAGTTCATATCTATACCTTATTTGAAATGCGACCTGACTTAATTCAAATGGATTAAGTGACCCGTCATAATCAATCATTTTTCCATCTGAACTGACATAATAAGGATCCGGATCATCAGCAGTGAGTGAATAAAACTGAGCTTTAATTCTTAATTCGTGAATGTTGTCTTTAATCCATCCTAAAGACAGAGAGGAAGATAATTTCTTCTTTTTGTAATAGCCAAATACATTATCAAATTCATATTTAACCCAATTTTCATATTCATCATATCTAATGAGAGCAAGATTTAAATCGAGATCATTAGAGGGCTTGATATTTGCTCCAATGTTGAATCCCCATCCCTCACCTCTTTTAGAGTTTGATGGATTATCAAATTTATAACCCCCAGATGAACTTTCAATTTTTATGAAAGGTATAAAAGTCTTCTGTCTCGGTGCCGAATATCTCATGTTCAATGTGTACCCTCCCAACCTTCTTATAAAAGGAGAGTCCGGATGATCTCTTGCCTCAACAAAATCTTTTCCAGGAGATAAGATGCATTCACAAAAAATATCTATTGAAGAAAAATCCTTCAGATCTAAATTAAGTGATATCCACGCCATCGCTCCGCCATTTATTCCTGATATGCTTCGTTGGTGACCGCCATTCACATCTAATGTAAGACTTCTAATTAAAGATTCTTCTGAGAAATTGGTTTCTTTATAAATAGCTGTAATGCCTGTTTCTGCAAAATTTCTCATGTCCAGATAACCCATATCGTTCATGTCATAGCCTTCATCATAGATACCAAAACCCCAAAGAGCGGAAAACTTTTCTGTAAAGTTTCTAGCTACTCTGCCTCTTAAAGCTACACCCTCAGTTGAAGTTGATTCTGAATCTATATTTGAATAACTTAACGTCCCAGAAAACCTACTTATTTCATCGAAAGAATAATCAAAGTCCATCGTATGAACTTGGGCAGCCCTTGATATGTTTGGACGATCAACATAAGTTAAAAGATAGCCAATACGAAGATCATCTAAACTTTTTCTGTATCTAATAGACTGGAAATTCCTTCCTTTATAGTATTTTCCATCTCGTTCAAAAGCTGAGAAGATTCCAAATTCATCGTCTGCTTCCGTTTGAGTATATTTCAAGGCTAAATCAATTTCACTGTAAGTTTTTCTTTGTGAATTACAATCTGATTCGTCAATCTCAGAAGAACAATCGTAGTCTGGACTGGCACCAATTCTTCTGGTGTTAATGAGAAAAGAAGTTCGGCCCCTTATTTGAAAAAGATCCTGATTTTCAGTGAAGAACGGTCGTTTATCTTCATAAAAAGTCTCCAAAGCATCAAAACTTACAATGACATCATCACTTTCTACTTGCCCAAAATCAGGATTTAAAGTGACGTCTAATCTTTTTTCTGAATCAATAGCCCAAAATATTTCTCCTCCAATTTTATTTTCTTGCTCCCCAGTGACTTCTTCTTGGGAAACAGAAATGTAAGGAAAGAAATCAACTTCTGAGGAAGAATTCTTAGCGAAATTTCTTATTTTTATAGGATGAAATCTTGAGATAAATTTTGTATCTGTCCAATTAATCTTAGGAAAACCATGCCATTCATTTTTAAGAAAATAACCTCTAGACGTCCTGACATTAACTTCAATAAATTCTGCATCTGAGTCTTCCAATGGAGCAACATCCCATGGAATCATGAACTCAGCAAACCAAGCATCATCGGTTTGAGATGTTTTTACGTACCAAATTGCATCCCAGTCTAATGACGGTTGATTTTCATTTGCCCAAACTGCATCACTGATAGATCCGCCCAAGGTAACCGAAAAACTATATGCTCTTATACCGTTTCCATTAAAGTCAATTGCAATGAATGCTCTATCTGCTGATGCATCCATTACGTCTCTTCTATGGAGTAGAGAAGTTTGATCCTCAATGGGTTGTTGAAAATTTTTAAACCCAAAATATATTCCATCCTCATTAGCAAAATATAAAACTTCAGTTTCAACTTCTGGAATTGCATAGGTTAGAGGTTCGGTAACATAAAAAGTATCAATGACTCCTGCAGAGTCCCACTCAGTTTCATTTAATTTGCCATCAACAATAATCTCTGCAGATAGTGGTGCAAATAAAAATAAAAGTATTAATTTTCTAACCATATTGAATGCTTTACATAGCACTGGTGTAAATCTGAAAAAAGATTAACCTTCAAGAAGGATATTTTATCTGAAATCACATGATCAATGTTGAAGTCAGATTAGCTTATATATTTTATTAGAAGCTATGAATATTTTTACGAAGAAAATCTGTATCTTATTTTTACAATAAATTGATCCGAGTATGTTGTATCCCATCCTTTTGTATAAAGCTTATCAAATGATGATGAAGACATATCAGAGCTGAAATAATCTCCACCTCTAGTGTAGACCACATAAATATGAGATAGAGGTGCCAACTCATACCTATACCTGATTTGAAATGCCACTTGGCTCAACTCAAATGAATTTAGGTTAGCATCAGAGGACTTCATTTTTCCTTCAGGTGATACAAAGAAAGCTTCGGGATCTTCTGCAGTTAAAGAGTAAAACTGAGCTTTTATTCTTAATTCATGCTTTCTTTCATAATACCCTAAAGATAAAGAGGATGAGAGTTTCTTCTTATGGTAGTAGCCGAACACGTTGTCGTATTCAAATTTACTCCAGTTTTCGTCCTCGTCATATCTAATTAGACCCAAATTAATATTTAGATTATCTGTTGGTTTTACAGTTGCGCCCAAATTAAAGCCCCAACCTTCCTCTTTTCTCGATAGCAAAGAATCATCAAATTCATATCCTGATGATCTGCTTTCCACCTTCATAGAAGGAATAAATATAAGAGTCTCTGGCGCCTCATAGCTAATAGCAAAGGTGTATCCTCCTTTATTTCTAATATAAGGTGCATCTGGGAAACCTCTCGTTTCCATATAATCTTTACCGGGATCAAGAAAGCACTCGCAACTCAGTCTTACAGAAGAAAAATCCTTAAAATCTAGACTTAAACTCACATTAGCTAAAGACCCGCCGTATATTCCTGAGGCACTTTTATTAAATCCACCATTCGAGTCAACAGTCAAACTTTGGAGAGGAGAGTTTTTAGCAAATTCAGCTTCTCTATAGTTTGCTACCCATCCAGTTGACATATACTCCTTCATTTCACTGTAACCCATATCGTTAATGTCATATCCTTTGCCATAAGATGAGAAAGCCCATAAACCAGAGAATTTTTTTGTAAATTGTTTCGAGATCAGAGCTCTTATTGCAGATCCATTCTTAGATAAATTAGGATCATCAATATCTGAGTAGCTTAACATTCCAAAAAAACGAGTATCTTGATTAATAAAATATTCGTAATCAAAAGTGTGTACTTGAGCGCTCCTAGAAATGTTTGGTTTATCAGCATAAGTTAGAAGATAGCCTACTTTCCCTTCATTGAAATTTCTTCTGTAGCGAATAGCTTGGAAATTTCTTCCTTTATAAATATCCGTTCCTCTTTCAAAAGCAGAGAAGATACCAAACTCGTTTAGTGCTCCCGATTGGGTATATCTTAGGGCAAGGTCGATATCGCTAGTAGATGAATTATCTTGAAGACATTTTTCAGCTAATCGTTCGCTAAGCTCATTACAATCATAATCTGGTGCTGCTCCAATTCTTCTTGTATTTATTAGATAAGTTCTCCAGCCAGTTATTTGAAATAAGTTTTGATTTTCAGTGAAGAAAGGCCTCCTATCTTCATAATAAGTCTCTGTTGAATCAAAATTCACAATAACATCATCGCTTTCTACCTGGCCAAAATCAGGATTTATAGTTACATCTAATCTTTTTTCAGCATCTATAGACCAAAATATTTCTCCACCTATTTTATTTATTTGCTCGTCTGTAACTTGCTCTTGTGACATTGAAATATATGGGTAGAAGTCAGCATCACTTTGAGCATCACGGGCATAATTCTTGATTCTTATAGGTTCAAATTTTG
Source organism: uncultured SAR86 cluster bacterium (assembly GCA_902566305.1). Classification (GTDB taxonomy): domain Bacteria; phylum Pseudomonadota; class Gammaproteobacteria; order Magnimaribacterales; family AG-339-G14; genus CACNYO01. The sequence continues at coordinate 20,120 of CACFIK010000009.1, forward strand.
ATAAAAAGGCTGAATCGGTGCTCCAAATAGCAGGAAAACTTGACCATTCATTACTGAGAAAATCGAAAGTATTTATTCTAATTTTTATTTCTAGTTCATCTTCAGTAGAAGAACTAATAGGTGCTACATCCCAAGGTATCAAGAATTCAGAGTACCAGGCTTCTCCATCTTGACTGGTTTTGACGAACCACACCCCATCCCAATCCTGATTGAACTGATTTTCATTTGAAACAGTGCCGTCGCCAACCGAATCTCCTAAGGAAGTTCCAAAAGAATATCCATTGTTACCATTACCAACAAAATCAATGATAATGAAATTTCTATCTCCGTCTGCCATCCATGCATCCCTCTTATGTTGAATCGGCGTTTGTCTTTCTGGAGGTTTAAAATTTTTAAACCCAAAATAAATTCCTTTTTCGTTGGCAAAATATAAAACTTCGGTTTTGTATTTTGATTTCTCTAAGGTGTTTGGCTGAACGATTACAAGGTCATCAATCAGTTTAGCTGAGCTCCATTCCTCTTCATCAAGAATTCCATCTATGAAAATTTCACTTACTAAAAAGTTAGATAAAGTGAGTAAGTAGAAAAAAATTAATAATTTTTTCTTAAATTTTAAGATTTTGTAAATCAATAGAGTTTATAAAGAAAATTTACTTAATAAAGATTGTAATTTTATCTGAAATCACAGGCTCTTTGTGTGGAATGTGAAGATAGTTGCCCATTAACAGTTGCAAGGTTCTCTTTCCTTTTGGTAAATCAAGGATTGTTTCAGTCTGACCTTTGCCAAAATGAATATGATTTTTATCAGCGGGGATAGGTTTTGAAAGATCAGGCAAATTTTCTAAATCAACAAGAAGATGATGATGCCCAGTGTTAGGAAAATCTATTCCAGCCGGAGCCACTCCCATTCCAGATAACCCAAAAACTATTTTTACAGGTCCATTTAGAGTTGCACCATCTTTAGGCTCGATAAAATAAAGTTTATTCTCGCTTGAAAATGCTAGGCTTGAGCATAAAACAAAAATTAGAAGATAAAGAAACTTAAACATATTTTCCTTCTTGATATACCAAGGGTTTTAAAGCGTCATTATGAATTAAATCTTGAACCTCACCAACGAAGATTGAGTGAGTTGTGTCTTCCATAATTTCTTTTAAATTACAGAAGAGGTTTGATTGAGCATTCTCTAAATATGGGGTCTCGTCTTTCTTAAGCCAAGAATCATTTAAAAATCTTTCATTTATTTTCTCTGAGTTGCTACAAATATCAGCTACATGTTTTTGTCCATTGCTTAATAAATTAAGACAAAAAGATTGAGTAGTTTTTAAAAAATCATGCATGGCAGCAGATTTATTAATGCAAACTAACATTCTTGGTGGATCAGCTGATAACGATGCTACTGAAGAAACTGTCATTGCCTCTTTCGAATCTGAATTTCCTGAAGAAATTACGTATACAGTTTGAGCTTGCGTTCTTAAAATATTTAGAAATATATCTTGCATTGATAAGTGATTAGAAAAGAGAATTATAAAAGAAAATCATGAGCAATAAAGCAAATAAAGGTTCATTTAGAATAATCGGTGGAAAATATAAAGGAAGAAAATTCGAATTCTTACCTTCTAAAGATCTTAGACCAACTCCAGATAGACTAAGGGAAACATTGTTTAATTGGCTTGGACAGGTCATTGATCGGAAGACTTGTCTTGATTTATTTTCTGGAACAGGTTCTTTAGGGCTGGAATCATTGTCTAGAGGTGCTCAAAAAGTTACATTTATCGAAAAAAATTTTGAGCACTTTGACAAATTAAAAGGCTATGTCAAAAAGCTAGATACTGTAGAGGATATATCAATAATTAATAAGGATGTCCTTGCTTGGTTGGATGAAGCAAATGATGAATTTGATCTAATTTTTGTTGATCCTCCATTCTATGAACAACTTGCGGAAAAAGTTCTTTTAAAAATTAAAACAAAATCTCTTCTTGCTAAATCTGGAAATATTTATCTTGAAGTAGAAAAAGATATAGATCTAAGTTTTTTAGAAACGGATTGGGAGGTTATAAAAGAAACTAACTCTGGGAAGAAGCAATATTTACTTCTCAAAGAAAAATAGTTACTTTCCTTTCTTCATTGAACTGAAGAATTCATTGTTTGTCTTGTGTTTTCCAAGTTTGTCTATGAGCCATTCAGTTGCATCGACATCTTCCATATCATTTAGAAGCTTTCTAAGAATATTTATTCTCTGAAGTTCGGCATCGTCGGTTATCAGCTCTTCCCTTCTTGTACCAGAACGCCTTATGTTAATGGCTGGAAAGACTCTTCTTTCAGCAATTGCTCTATCAAGATGAATTTCTTGGTTTCCAGTACCTTTAAATTCTTCGTAAATTACTTCATCCATTCTCGATCCAGTGTCAATGAGCGCTGTAGCAATAATGGTGAGACTTCCTCCACCTTCTATATTTCTGGCAGCACCAAAAAATCTTTTTGGTTTTTCAAGGGCATTGGCGTCAACACCACCTGTTAATATTTTTCCAGAAGCTGCTTGAGTAGAGTTATAAGCTCTTGCCAAACGAGTGATTGAATCTAATAAAATAATGACATCATTTTTTGTTTCAACAAGTCTTCTAGCTTTGGCAATTACCATCTCAGCTACTTGAACATGTCTTGATGGAGGTTCGTCAAAGGTAGACGCGATTACTTCACCTCGAACAGAACGTTTCATGTCAGTAACCTCTTCAGGTCTTTCATCAACTAGAAGAACCATGAGCTTGCTGTCAGGGCTATTCCTTTCAATTGAATGGGCGATGGTTTGAAGAAGAAGAGTTTTTCCTGCTTTGGGTGGAGAAACGATAAGTCCTCTCTGACCCTTACCTGTTGGGGCAGTTAAATCAATTATTCTTGCTGATAAATCTTCAGTTGTTCCATTCCCTGCCTCCATCACAATTCTTTCTTCAGGAAACAAAGGTGTTAAGTTTTCAAAAGCAACCTTTGATTTCGTTTGCTCTGGTGCATTAAAGTTGATCTCATCAATCTTCAGCAAGGCAAAATATCTCTCACCCTCTTTTGGTGGTCTTATTTTCCCAGATATAGAATCACCTGTTTTAAGTCCAAATCTTCTTATTTGGCTTGGTGAAACATATATGTCGTCTGCACCTGCTAAATAAGAAGACGACGGTGATCTCAAAAATCCAAACCCATCATTTAAAATTTCAAGAACTCCCTCACCCTCAATATCTTCACCTTTTCCAGAATGAGATTTTAGAATTCCGAAAATAACATCTTGTTTTTTCGAACGGGCTAAATTTTCAATACCCATATCCTCAGCGAGACTGAGCAATTCTTCTACGGGCTTGGCTTTTAATTCGCCTAAATGCATAACAAATTTTGGGATTTAATTAAAGATTGTCTAAGACAAGGTGAATAAATGTAACACCTAAGTTTGCCCTAGTCTAGGTTAAATTTATAGGTGTTGTTCCAAAAAGGATAGAAGCTGAGACTTTGATAAGGCACCTATCGCCTGATCAACTACCTCTCCATCTTTGAATAGAACTAACGTAGGAATGCTCATTATGTTTAGTTGGGCTGCTAACTCTTGATTCTCATCCACATCAACTTTACCAATCGTCAGCTTATCTGACATATCTGAAGCAACTTCCTCAAGTATCGGAGCTACCATTTTGCATGGACCACACCATTCTGCCCAATAATCAACTAAAACAGGTTTATTTGACCCAACCATTTCTGTGAAGTTTTCCTTATTTAATTCAATTGTGTTACTCATAATTTTTATATTAGGTTAAATTTTAAAAATGCAAATTAAAAGTCGTCTGTTACAGCCCCTTCGGAAGCTGAAGATACTGATCTGGCGTATTTAGCTAACACCCCTCTGGTAGGAGGTTCTTTTAAAGATTGCCAGTTTTTCTTTCTATCTGCTAACTGTTCTTCTGAGATATCAATGTTTATTTGATCTTTTTTTGCATCTATAGTGATTAAATCTCCATTCTGTAAAAGTCCAATTGGACCTCCATTCGCTGCTTCAGGAGTAATATGGCCAACTACAAAACCATGAGATCCACCTGAGAACCTTCCATCAGTAATTAGAGCAACTTTATCTCCTAGCCCAGCTCCCATAATTGCCGCGGTCGGTTTTAGCATTTCACGCATGCCTGGACCTCCCACAGGACCTTCGTATCTGATAACAATTACCGAACCTTCTTGAATGGTATTATTGAAAATTGCTTCAACAGCCTCTTCTTCAGATTCAAAAATTATTGCTGGGCCAGAAAAAGATAGTCCTTCTTTCCCAGTTATTTTAGCTACTGCTCCTTGAGGTGCCAGATTACCTTTCAAAATTCTAATGTGACTTTCTTTTTTTATAGGTTTACTAATTTGAGCAATAATTTTTTGATCATCTTTATAGGGTTCTATGTCTTTAAGATTTTCTTCTAAAGTTTTTCCTGAAACAGTCATACAACTTCCGTCGAGCAATCCATCATTAAGCATCATTTTCATTAAGGGTTGAATACCGCCCTGTTCATTCAGATCACTCATTAAATAGTAACCAGAAGGCCTGATGTCAGATAAAACAGGTGTATTTTTCCCTATCCTAGTAAAGTCATCTAAATTTAAATCAACATTTGCTGATTTTGCCATTGCTAGCAGATGAAGGACTGCGTTAGTAGAGCCACCTAATGCAATAACTACTTTAATGGAATTTTCAAAAGCGCTCTTGGTTAGAATATCGCTAGGCTTAATATCCTTTTCTAATAAGTAATCGATAGCTTGACCTACAGCCAGGCAATCATTTTTCTTCTCCTGAGAGATAGCATCTTGTGAGCTACTGCCAGGTAAACTCATACCTAAGGCTTCAATTGCCGATGCCATTGTGTTAGCAGTGTACATTCCTCCACATGAACCGGGTCCAGGGAGTGCATTTTTTTCAATTGCTATAAGTTCGTCTGCACTTATTTGCTTTTGAGAATATGCGCCAACCTTTTCAAGAACAGTGGCAAAATCAGTATGATCCTTCCCAGGCTTGATAGAACCACCGTAAACAAACAGACTTGGTCTATCTAACCTTATCAGTCCCATCATACAACCTGGCATATTTTTATCGCATCCGCCTATCGCTACAACAGAATCAAATGACTGGCATCCAACAACAGTTTCAATTGAATCTGCAATGACTTCTCTAGAAACCAACGAATATCTCATTCCAAGAGTACCCATTGAAATACCATCAGAGATTGTGATGGTATTGAAAAGGACTGATTTGAGCCCTGCATCATCAACAGAGCTACATATGGTTTGTGCTAATTCATTGATGTGCATGTTACAAGGAGTCACATTTGACCAAGTTGAAGCAATACCTACTTGTGGTTTTTTAAAATCCTCATCTGAGAAACCTGTTGGTCTAAGCATTGACCGAGCACCAGCTTGATCGATTCCATCAACTAGAGAGGATGAATATTTTCTTTTTTTAGACATTAAACTTAATTATAAGCAGCATTTATAAGATTGATTGTATATCCATCTTGAGGTGTATCAAATATCTGATCAGTTGGACCAGATTCAACTATTAAGCCTTTTTTCATGACTAAAACTCTATCTGACATTGATCTGATCACTCTTAAATCATGACTTATCAAAACATAGCTTATATTTTTGGAATTTTGTAAATCCTTCAAAAGCAGGAGTATCTCCTTTTGAATTGAAACATCTAATGCTGAAGTTGGCTCATCGAGCAAGATCAATTTTGGGTTTGTAATCAATGCTCTTGCTATTGCAATTCTCTGTCTTTGGCCTCCAGAAAATTCATGAGGAAACTTTTCAAGACATGATGGATCTAAATGAACGTCATTTATTGATTCCATGATGCGTTGTTTTTTTTCTTGTTTGCTCAATTGTTTAAAATGAATATCCAAACCTTCTTTGATGATCTCTTCCACCCTCATTCTAGGAGAGAGAGAACTGAAGGGATCTTGAAAGACAACCTGACACTTCTTCCTTAAATCACTTAGCTTATCTTTCCTTAATATTTCATTTTCAAAAAAAATTTTTCCTGAATACTCTTCTATGCCCAGAATTGCTTTGATAATGGTAGATTTTCCTGATCCTGATTCTCCAACAATTCCTAGAGTTGAATTATCGGATAAAGAGAATGAGACTTCTTTGACTGCATCAAATCTTTCTTCTTTTTGGAAAAGAGAAGCTTCTCTTACTTGGTAGCTTACATTTAATTTTTCGCATTCCAGAATTTTGGAATCTGAAACATTATTAATCTCTTTGGGTTCAGGAATGGACTCTATTAACCTTTTTGTATAAGAATCCTTTGGATTAGAAAAAATTTCTGCAGTAGTTCCTCTTTCGATCACATTACCCTGATTCATCACCAGAACCTTATCTGCGAATCTTTTGACAACATTTAAATCATGCGTGATAAAAATTATGCTGAGGTTTTCCTCTTCTTTTAATTTATTTAAAAGAATTAATAGTTCTTTTTCGACAGTCACATCCAAGGCTGTTGTTGGTTCGTCTGCAATCAATATCTCAGGATTGTTTGACAATGCCATTGCGATCATCACTCTTTGTCTTTGTCCTCCAGAGAGTTGATGAGGAAATGAAGAAAATTTTTGTTCTGGGTTTGGTATTTCAACTTTCCTTAATAGGTCTATGGCTTTTTCTTTTGCCTCTTTGTTGGAACTCTTATTATGGACTTGAATAGACTCCATAATTTGCTTACCGACCTTTATAAAGGGATTCAATGAAGTCATTGGCTCTTGGAATATCATTGATATTCTTTTACCTCTGATATTCTCAAGTTCTTTTTTGGGAAGATTTATAAGTTCTATACCTTGAAAGTTTATGGAGCTATCTTTGCTGTGAAATGCAATTGGATAAGGAAGTAGTTGCATAATAGATAAAGCTGTAACTGATTTGCCTGATCCGCTTTCTCCTACAACGGCTAAAGTCTCTTTTTCAGAGAGGTTAAAATTTAAATTATTAACAGCCTTAAAAGTTGAAGATTCATTTGCAAATTCAACATTAAGGTTGTTAACTTTCAAAATTGGTTCACCAAAATTATTCATGAATTTATTTTTACTTTTTGTTTCAGCTGTCTTTTCAAGCAATAGTTTCTTGTTTGTTGAAACGAGTGATCAGTTCGTATCTCCTGAGGAAGCATATACTATCACTATAAATTCTTTTGATGATCATGTTTTGATAGATTTGAAATTACATCAAAATGTTTACGTTTATTCCGATAAGCTAAACTTCACAATCTCTCCGGAAAATAAAAATTTAAAGGTAGAAACAGAATCATTAGTTATAAAAGATGAGTTTTTTGGAGAGTCTGAAGTCTTCATTAATAATATTTTCTTTAATGTCCCAAATCTGAAGGATGGCATCTTGTCATTCAAATTAAACTATTTGGGATGCTATCAAGGAAAATATTGCTATCCAGAAAAAAATAACGAAATAGATCTATTATTCAAAGAAAATCGTTTAATTTCTAAAAAAATACTTTAAAATTCGCTCAATGTCTTCGATCTTGCTTTTAAATGGGCCAAATTTGAATCTTTTAGGTGAAAGAGAGCCAGATATTTATGGAGATTTTTCTCTTGAAGATATTGAAAAAACAATAGAAAAACTAGGCAAAGAGAACAATATTGATACCGAATGCTTTCAAAGTAATGCTGAGCATGAGTTAGTTGACAAGATTCATGATGCTAAATCTAATGGAGTAAAAATTATTCTATTCAATCCAGGCGCCTTCACCCACTCAAGCATATCTTTGAGGGATGCGATACTTGGTGTAAATATTCCTTTGATTGAAATACATTTGTCTAACATTTATGGCAGAGAAGAATTCAGAGAAAAGTCATATTTTTCAGACATTGCTTTAGGAGTGGTTTCAGGATTTGGAAAGCAAAGTTATTTAATGGCTTTTCAAGCAGCAAAAAATTATCTACTAAGGGAGGATTAATGGATATTCGTAAAGTAAAAAAATTAATTGAAATGTTAGAAGAATCTAATCTCAATGAAATAGAAATTAAAGAAGGTGAAGAAGCTGTAAAACTTGTAAAGAGTAACCCTGTTTCAAGTAATTTTATTTCTTCTACTCCTGCTATCATTTCAGAACCTACTCAACAGTCTCCGATTACTAAGCCATCGGCACCTTTGTCTGAAGCAACAGTTACTCAAGAAATAAGCCAAACATCAGATGTTCTTGAAAGTGGAAATAAAATGAATTCTCCTATGGTAGGAACTTTTTATTCTGCTCCAAATCCAGAGTCAGAACCCTTTGTAAAAGTTGGCGATCAAATTAATGAAGGTGATGTACTTTGTATAATTGAAGCCATGAAAATGATGAATGAGGTAAAGTCAGAGTTTTCCGGAACAGTAAAACAAATCTTAGTTGAAAATGCTGAGCCTGTTGAGTTCGATCAAACCTTATTTGTTATTTCTTAGAGTCCAATGTTTAAAAAAATCCTTATAGCTAATAGAGGAGAAATCGCCTTAAGAATCTTAAGAGCATGCGAAGAACTTGATATAAAGACTGTTGCTGTTTATTCGTCAGCAGATAAAGATTTAAAACATGTAAAGATGGCGGATGAATCCATTTGTATTGGACCTGCAGAATCAGCAAAAAGTTATCTCAACGTCGCTGCTATTATAAGCGCATCAGAACTGACAGGGATTGATGCTATTCATCCGGGTGTAGGTTTTCTCTCTGAAAACGATCATTTTGCTCAACAAGTAACATCCAGCGGATACAAATTCATAGGGCCAGATTCAGAAACCATAAAAGTGATGGGAAACAAAATCACTGCAAAAGAAGCAGTTCTATCAGCTGGAATGCAGCCCGTGCCGGGCACAGGAAGAATTAACTCGGAGGAAGAAGCATTGAAGATGGCTGATGAAATTGGCTATCCAGTAATAATAAAAGCTGCTGCAGGAGGCGGAGGTAAAGGAATACAAATCTGTGAGAAAAAAGAAGAATTTTTGTCAAAACTAAGTCTCACTCAAATTGAAGCCTTAAATAGCTTTGGTAGTGACGAAGTTTATATAGAGAAATATCTCCAAACTCCAAGACATGTAGAAATACAAGTTGCCGCTGATGATCACGGTAATGCTGTTCATTTTTTTGAAAGAGACTGCTCAATCCAAAGAAGAAATCAAAAAATCATTGAAGAAGCCCCTGCTTTTGATATTCCTCAAGAAAAATTAGATGAAATAAGAAAGATAGCAGTGAACACCTGCAAGAAGCTAGATTATAAAGGTTTAGGTACTTTTGAATTTCTTTACGAGGATGGAAATTTTTACTTCATTGAAATGAATACAAGATTGCAGGTAGAACACACGATCACAGAAATGATAACTGGGATTGATCTTGTAAAACTTCAAATTATGATTGCTGCAGGTCAGGAAATTCCTTTGTCTCAAGATGATATTAACTGCCGCGGTCATGCAATCGAATGCAGGATAAATGCTGAACATCATGAAACTTTCATTCCATCTCCTGGCAAGGTAACTGAATTCCATCCTCCAGGCGGATTTAGGATTAGGACCGATTCTCATCTCTATTCTGGTTATACAGTTCCCCAATATTATGATGCTCTAATAGCGAAAATATGTGCACATTCAAGTGATAGAATTTCTGCAATAAGAAAGATGCGAGTAGCTCTCGAAGAAACATATATAGAGGGAATAAATACAAATTCTCCTCTTCATCAAAGAATTCTTGTTGAGCCAAACTTTGTTGAAGAAAAAATCTCAATAAATTACTTAAGAGATATTCTTAACATAAAGTAAATATTTTCATGAAAGAGTATGATCCAAAAGTCATTGATCAATCTATTCAAGATTACTGGGATTCAAATAATGCTTTCGAGGTAGATCCCGATACTGATAAAGATAAATTTTACTGCTTAAGCATGCTGCCCTACCCGTCTGGAAAAATTCATATGGGTCATGTTAGGAATTATACGATTGGTGATTTAATCTCTAGATTCAATATCAGATTAGGAAAATGCGTCATGCAACCAATGGGTTGGGATGCTTTTGGGTTACCGGCAGAAAACGCGGCAATAGAAAACAAAGTTTCTCCAAAAGACTGGACCTATCAGAATATAGAAGCAATGAGAAGTCAGCTTAAACAATTAGGATTTGCCTATGACTGGCGTAGAGAATTTTCTACTTGTGATGAGAGCTACTATAAATGGGAGCAAGATCTGTTTTGTAAAATGTTTGAAAAGGGTCTGGTTATTAGAGAAAAAGCTGAAGTAAATTGGGATCCAGTTGATAAAACAGTTTTAGCAAACGAACAAGTCATCGACGGTAGAGGCTGGAGATCTGGAGCTCCGGTAGAAAAAAAATTCCTTAATCAGTGGTCTCTAAAGATAACTGACTATGCTGATGAACTTCTTTCAGAATTAAGGAATCTCTCTGGCTGGCCTGAACAGGTAAAGCTAATGCAAGAGAATTGGATCGGTAAATCAAAGGGAATGGTATTCCAATTTGAAAACTCAGTGATAGATAAGCCAATTGAAGTTTTTACTACAAGGCCTGACACCATTATGGGTGTCAGCTTTATTGCACTTTCATCAGAACATGAAATCACGAAGAGAAAACTATCCGAGAATAAAGATTTACAACTCTGGATAGAAGAAATGAGTAAAGTTAAAAGCGCAGAAAAAGATCAAGCACTACAAGAAAAAAAAGGTTTTTTTCTTAACGAATTTGCCTATCACCCAGTCACAAAAGAAAAGATACCTATTTGGGTAGCAAACTTTGTTCTTTCAGATTATGGATCAGGCGCATTGATGGGTGTACCTGGTCATGATCAAAGAGATTTTGAATTTGCCACAAAATATTCACTGCCTATCGTTAGAGTAATTTCTTCCGAGAACGAAGATTCTGATCAAGCATCTACAGAGAAAGGGAAATTGATTAATTCGGGTCAATTCGATGGTTTAAGTTTTGAAGATGCATTCATAGAAATACAAAAATTTGCAGAGCAAAATAATTTTGGAAGATTTGAAGAAAATTTCAGGCTCAGAAATTGGGGTGTTTCCAGACAGAGATCTTGGGGCGCTCCTATTCCGATGATGATTTCTGAGAATGAAGATGACAATGATGCCATTCCTTTTTCAGATCTATCCGATGATGAGCTAAAGGCAGAGTCAATAGAGAGAAATGGAAAAAAATACGTTAAAGAAAAAGATACGCTTGATACTTTTTTTGAATCCTCTTGGTATTACGCAAGGTATGCATCTTTTAAATCAGATAAAGATATCTTGGATGATGAAGCAAATTATTGGTTACCAGTCGATCAGTACATCGGAGGAATTGAACATGCAATACTTCATCTGCTCTACTCAAGATTTTTCTGCAAAGTTCTTAACGAATTAGGATATTTGGATACAAGGGAGCCGTTTACGAATCTTCTCTGTCAGGGAATGGTTCTTATGGATGGTGCAAAAATGTCTAAGTCAAAAGGTAATGTAGTGAATCCAGATGATTTAATTGAAGAATACGGTGCTGACTCTTTAAGATTGTTTATGATGTTCGCAGCCCCTCCTGAACAGTCTTTGGAGTGGTCCGATAGTGGCATTAAAGGCTCATTTAAATTTATCAATAAACTTTGGACAATGTCCCAAAAACATTTTTCAACTGTTGGGCACTATGAACATAACTCTGAAGATTCTGAAATGGAAAAACTTTACATCAAAGTGAATCAGACCATCAAAAAAGTTAATGATGATTTCTCAAGAAGATTTTCTTTCAATACCGCGATTTCTTCAGTCATGGAAATGATAAATGCAATACCTGATAAATTCCTTGATGATAATTCTTCTGAAGATCAAAAAACATTAGTTAATGAAACTTTAAGGGTTGCTATAAGTCTTCTCAATCCAATCATTCCCCATGTTACAGAACAACTATGGAAGGATGCTGGAGGTCATTTTCTTTACAATGAAAGTTGGCCAGTTCCAAATGAAAATTTCCTAGAATCTAATGAAGTTGATTTCATTGTTCAAGTTAATGGGAAATCAAGAGGCAAGTTAATCATTGATATTGAAGCAGGTGAACATGACGTCAAATCTATGTCGATGAAAATTGAAAATGTTGCAAAGTATTTAGAAGGGAAAGAAATAAAAAAAATAATATTTGTTAAAGGTAAATTGATAAACTTTGTTGTGTGATGCGTTATGTCTGTTTATCCCTTTTATGTCTGTTTATTTATTCCTGTGGGTATAGTTTAGTTTCTAATAATCCATCAAAGCTTGATGCTGTATTGATTTACGAAAGCACTCCTCTTAATAAATTACTTGTCAAAAATATTAAATCTAATCAGGGGTATGTAGGATTGAACTTATCTAAAACAGATCAAGTTGATTTGAAAATTAGAATTATTTCACAAAGAATTGGGAAATTTCTTTCTGCTACCGATAAAAATCTTACACCTGCCGTGGGAAGCATTGAGTATTCTTTAGAGTATGAATTTATCTTAGATGACAAAATCATTTCACAAAGTTTCTATGACTCGGAACTTTATCCTTATAATACTTCGAATATTCTTTCGAATGACAAGATTACAGAAGAAATCAAAAATTCTTTTCTTGATAAAGCTCTAGATGATATTAAGTTTAATCTGATAAAAATTTCTGATGGCTAACATATATTGCTTTATTAGTGATGAAACCTTTCTGCTTCAAGAAAATAGATTAATCGAGATAAATAAATTAAAAAAAGAAGGGTATCTAAATAGAAAAATTTTTTTTGCGGATAAAAAGTTTAACTGGGATACATTTGATAGCAATGACAGTTTATCTTTATTTGAGGATAAAGAGCTTTTAGATATAAGAATTAATGGATTTGCTCCTACGAAAGATTGTCTCAATTATTTAGAGGACTTCTCAGGTAAAGCAGAAAGTTCCAAAATAATTATCTTATCAATTGAAAACGTAACCAAAGTTAAAGGCAGTGCATGGTTTAAAAAAATTTCCTCCATCACGAAATCGTCATACATAGAAAAGATTTATCCAAATCAATTTCCTGCATGGCTTAAGTCTAGAGCTAAAAGAAGAGGTCTGAATTTAGATGTTCAAATGACTGATTATTTAACTGAACTGACAAATGGAAATCTCTTGGCTGCCGATCAAGAGCTAAAATGTCTCAAACTCATATCAAAAAATGAAGATTTAAATATGATCATCATCAAAGATTCATTGATCGATAGTTCAAGCAAAGATATATTTTCTTTTTCAAGGAGTTTCATCAATTCAAATGCACAGCTTTTTAATAAACTTCTTAATCAACTCCTGATTGAGAAAGTACCGTTAACTTTAATGCTTTGGAGCTTAAATAGAGAATTGTCTTTTATCGAAGCATTACAAGCCAATCCAACAATGAAAGTGCCAGGGCCTTTTGATTATGTATCTGATTTAAAAAATAAGGCTAAAACAATATCAGAAGATTCAATTAATAAAATTAAAATTGAAATTGCTAAATTAGATAGGTTGATTAAATCAGAAAATAATGAAAAGTTAATTAAGGTTCGTTTCAATACCTTAATGTCTTATGTTTGATAAATTTCTTGTAAATATATTTCTCTTAGTCTCAATGTGAGATCACCTGGTTTATCTGTATCAAACTTAGAACCTATTATTCTCACTACAGGAATAACTCCTTTGGTAGTTGAAGACATAAAAACCTCTTGAGCGTTATCAATTTCCGATAAGGGAATCATCCTTTGAATCACATTTATGTTATTAGCTTCCGCTAAATTAATGAGTTTTGCCCTTGTGACGCCGGGTAATATGTTTGCATCAAGAGATGGTGTATGAAGATCATCATTTATGAATAGAAATAAGTTTGATACCGCGCCTTCATTTAAAAAACCACCTTTATGCAAGATTACTTCGTCATGGCCTTCAGAATCAGCTTCAATTTTACTCAAAACGTTTGCTAATAAAGATGTAGATTTGATATCTGTTTTTAACCACCTCTCATCATCTTTAAGTAAAGCAGAAATTCCTTTGTATCGATCTGATGGATCATCAATTTTGATAGACGTTATAAAGACTGTCGGACTTAAATTTTCTTCAGGAAGATGATTTCTTATTAATTGAACTCCTCTGGAAATTTGCACATATATTGCTTGAAAAGGAGCATCATTAACATTTGCTATTCTATTAATTTCATCCTCTAAGTTTTTTTCTTTAAAATCTGGAATTAGTTTTATGGAAGCCAGACTCTGCTTTAACCTAGCAAGATGATCTTCAAGAAAGATACATCTTCCGTCTATACATAGGATCATTTCATAAACAGCATCCCCAAATATAAAGCCCCTATCAAAAGGAGATATAAAAAGTTTATGAGATTCTTTTATCTCAAAGTTTAAAGAAGAGAAAGACATTAAGTAGTTTCATCTTGCATGAAAAAACTGTAGACGGAGAAAATTAAGTTATCCCATAATGCTGAAATAAAACTTTTTTTCTTTACGTCTGTTATGGCTACTAAATCATAAGACTGAATTCTTTCACCGTTAGATAACAAAATTAACTCATCGAGTTTTTGATCCCTGGATATTGGCGCTCTTACACCCAAGCTGCTGGGTAAATCTAATTCAAGATTTTTAAATTTATTTCTTTGCAGAGTAATTTTTAAATCCGATCCTAAACCTAGCGAGACTTTTTCATCGATTCCAGCCCAAACATCGACGGTTGTTAATGGCTCGTATGCTTTAACGATTGTTTTTGTTTGGTAAAACCTAAATGCATAGTCCAGCAATCGTCTTGTATCTCTTATTCTTGTCTTTTCTGATGCACTGTTCAAAACAATGCTGACAAATCTTGTTTCTCCTCTGATGGCAGAGCCAGCTAGACAATATCCTGAGTCATTTGTATGCCCAGTTTTAATCCCATCAACGGAATCGTCTTGCCAGAGCAAGCTATTTCTATTCAATTGTCTTATATCATCAAAAGTAAATTCTTTTTCTTTATATAAAGCATAGTGCTCTGGAAAATCATTTATCATGCTGATGCTTAATTTTGCTAAATCTCTGGCGGTTGAGTAATGGTTTACATCAGGCAATCCTGTTGGATTTACAAAATTTGAATCTAGCATACCCAATTCAGAAGCATACTCATTCATCAAGACAGCAAAATCCCCTTGGGTACCAGCAACATGTTCAGCTAAAGCACAGCTCGCATCATTACCAGATTGAATAATCATTCCTTTAAGTAAATCATCAACAGAAACTCTTTTTCCTTCCTGGATAAACATTCTTGAGCCCTCCATTCGCCAACAAACTTCAGAAATCAAAACTTGATCTTCTTTTGATATGAAGCCTTTCTCAATCTGATCAGCAACCACATAACCTGTCATAATTTTTGTTAAGCTGGCCAAACCAGATGGCAGATCTGCATTTTGCTCTGAAATAATTTTATTGGTATGAGCCTCAACTAAAATGTAACTTTTTGCATTTACCTCAGGAGGATCGGGTATCAAAGTCTGGGATGATATATTTGAAATTGAAAGTAGAAAGAAGATAAGTAATATTCTCAAATCAAACCTCATTAATAGTGAAAGCTAACTCTTTGCTTAATAAAAATACCGCAATAATGTAAAAAGAGCTTTTATTATATCTTGATAAGACCTTTAGATTCTCGCCGCCTATCCAATAAGATTTGTCACTAACGGAGACTTGTAAGTATGTTTCACTTTTCAAATCATCAAATTCAACCTGATTTTTAGGCTTTAACTCTAGGTATTCGTTCTTTTTCATTTTCCAAATTGTTGAAATAGGATTTTGCTTATCAACTAGGTTTGCTTCTACAGCAATATTTGCATCCTTTTGCCAACCATTTCTCTTTAAGTAATTGGCAACACTTCCGATAGCATCTACTGGATTATTGATGATATCTCTTACACCGTCATCATCAAAATCTATGGCGAGCCTCCTGTAAGAATCAGGTAAAAATTGTCCATAGCCCATGGCTCCAGCGTAAGAACCGTTTAATTTAAGAGGATCAAAATTTTCTTCCCTTGAAAGTAATAAAAAATTCTCTAACTGGATCTTAAAGAATTTCGATCTTCTAGGATAATCAAAACTTAAAGTAGCGAGAGAATCAATCACTCTGGTGCTTCCTTTTATGGAACCATAACTCGATTCAATGCCAATTATCGAAGCTATGATTTCTTTTGGAACGCCAAATTCTTTTTCTGCGGCAATAAAATCTGTCATGTATTTATTTAAGAATTTTTGACCATTTTCAATCCTCATTGGCGAAACGAGTCTTTTTCGATATTTATCCCAAGAAAAAGTTTTTTCTGCAGGCCTATTCATAAGATCTATGATCTTTTGCTGCTTGTTGGCACTTGAAAAAATTGAAATGAGATAGTTTTGATCAAAATCATGTTTTTGATGCATCTCTTTGATAAATCTTTTTGCATCGTCATGAGAAGAATAATCAGCAAAGCATAGCGGTGCGAGAAACATAATCAAAAATATGATTCTTCTCATGCTGTCCTCCTGAAAGACAAAATAATTCCAATCATGATCATGTTAATGATTAGTGCTGTTCCACCCTGGCTCAAGAAAGGAAGTGGCATGCCGACAACTGGTAAAATTCCAACAACCATAGCAGTATTGAATGCGACATAAGTTAAAAGAAGAAAGATAAATGTGCCGGCTACTAGTTTTACAAAAAGAAAATTTGAGTTCTTTGCAATCATAACTAATCTAAAAGCTAATAATAAGTATACCAAGAACAGTCCCATTACTCCGAATAATCCAAATTCTTCAGCCACGACAGCGAAAATAAAATCTGTATGACTTTCAGGTACAAAATTTAATTGGCTTTGAGTTCCTTGTAAAAATCCTTTACCAAAAAGACTTCCTGAGCCAACAGCTATTTGTGATTGGATAATATTCCATCCAGTACCTAATGGATCTGAATCAGGATCAAAAAAAGTGAGTACTCTTTGTTTTTGATAATCCAATAAATTCATCCAAATAAAAGGTGTCGATAATAAGATAGTAACTATTCCAATTATTTGATAACTGACTGGAAATCCGGATATTAAAACTGGAAGAATCCCCGAAATTAAAACCATAATCGCAGTTCCTAGATCAGGTTGAATAAAAACAAGATAAAAGGAGAAAAAACTTACTCCGATAACTATCATCCAATCTCTGAAGACTATTCTTGGATTTCTTGAAAGAAAAGCTGCTGCGCTTATTGTCAAAACACAACGCATGAGCTCAGAAGGCTGAAAACCAAAAATTCCCAGATCAATCCATCTTCTAGTAGCTGCATCAGAAGGAATTACAAGAACTACCAATAAAAAAAATATTCCTATCCAAAATACATTCAGGTAAATGGGTAATAACCTCTGATAATCGCTGAATGATAAATAGATCATAAAGACAATGCCAATTACTGCAAAAATACCTTGTCTCAAAACCATCTCGACAGAGCCAGAAGCACTGTAGATCATCATTAATCCAAAACTAACTAAGGAAATAATTAAGAAGAGAACTAACCAATCTTGATTAAGCCACCGATTAGGCTTAATCATCCTAGAAGATAAAGAAAATTCTAAAGGGTTTCTACTCATTCTTAGTTAAATAATAATCAAAACCTGCTTTCGCGATTGGTGCCGCTACCCTGCTTCCAGATTCCCCATTTTCTATGATTACCAAGATAAGAAGTTCTGGATTAGGGATAGGAGCATAACCAACAAATAAAGCATGATCTCTGAAGAATGGATTTTCTCTAATATCTTCATATTCCTGATCTTCATAACTTTTGATTTGGGCTGTACCGGTCTTACCTGCAATCACATATCTTGAATCCTTTATGTTGTTTGCAGTACCATTTGGAGAGTTAATGACTTCGATCATTGATTTTTCAATTTTTTTCCAATTAGTCTCATCTTTAAGGTTAATTTTTCCTAGAGACTCTAATTCTGTAGGTGATTCATCAATTTCTTCTACTAAACGAGGTTTAATTATCTCTCCTCTATTGGCTATTACCGCTATAGCCTGTGAAATTTGTATGGGGGTGGAAAGCATATAACCTTGCCCAATGCCTAAGTTGATGCTGTCTCCTTTGAACCAAAACTCTCCTATGTAGCCTAACTTCCATTTTTCGTTAGGGACAAGTCCATTCGATTCTTCCGCATCAATATTGGTCTTAGCACCAAAGCCAAATTTATTCAGAAAAGGTTCTAACCTTTTTATCGTAAGATCATAGGCTGTAGAATAAAAATAAACATCTGAAGATTCCACGATCGCTTTTTCTAGATCAACCTTGCCATGACCATCTTCCTTCCAACCCCTGTAGGGTCGAGGATCGCCTTCAACATAAAATTCTCCATCATCTTGAATAATAGTATTCCAATCGACTATTCCCTCATCAAGAGCTGCCAAACCAAGGATCGGTTTTATAGTTGATGCAGGTGGATAATTACCCATAGTTGCCCTGTTGAACAAAGGCCCTTCATCATCATTGAAGATTGATTGGATTTCAGCTAAAGAACTACTTGAGTTGAAAATATTAGGATCGTAAGAGGGCGAACTTATCAATGCCTTAATCAAGCCTGACTTAGGCTCTAAAGCTACCAGTGCACCTTTTTGTCCTTCAAAAAAAGGAATTAAGAAGTTTTGTAAATCAAGGTCAATAGAAAGTTTTAAATCTTTCCCGCTTTCAGCATTATTTTCAGACAAAACACGAACAAACTTACCAGATACATCTTTTTCCTCAATTCTTGTACCTACTTTGCCACTTAATTGATCATGATAAGTTTTCTCTATCCCAGAAATTCCAATTTGATTACCTGAAATAAAATTTGAACTTTTATTTACATCACTTGACTCGGAATATCCCATATAACCAAGCACGTGAGCTAATGATTGCTTATTTACTACAGATCTAACTAAGCCGGTTTCTACGCTAAATCCCTTAAATTTTTCACTTGAAACGCTAAATAAAGCTATCTGTTCATCATTCAATGATTTAGCTAGGGTAATTGGCTGAAAAGGATACCTAGGTTTTTTTATTTGTTTTTCATAAATATCCAACAAAAAAGACTTTTCTAAATTCAAAAGGTCAGAAATCTCTTTAATTTTTTTTAAGGTATCTGTTGATCTTTCAGGAACCAGATTCAACTGCGATGAGGCAATATTTTCAACTAATAACTTATCGTTTGTATCGTAAATTAGTCCTCTCGTAGGATAGATAGTTCTCGATACGATTCTATTGTTCTCCGACTGAGTCTCATATTTTTTTCCATTTATAACTGTCAAATTAAAAGTTTGTAGTAAGACTACTAACATAATAAAAGTAGGAAAGATTAAATACAGTGCAAGCTTGCGGGACTCTGAATCTCGTTTGCCTGAAAAAAACTTTTTCATTTTCATTGCTACAGTAAATCTGGGTCCCAGAGACTCTCTAGATCATAAAGTTCTCTTGCAGATTTGGACATTATGTTGACTACAATATCTCCTAAGTCTAATAACACCCATTCGCTTGAACCTTTTCCTTCCACTGAGATAATTGGGATGGATTTTTCTTTTAGATTCTCTTGAATTTTGTCTGAAATCGCTGACATATGTCTGGAAGAAGTGCCAGAAGTTATTATCATGATATCAGTGAAGCTACTTATATCCTTCAAAGACAATATTTTTGTATCTACCGCCTTTAATTCTTCCAAAGAATTCATGATTAAATTGTGAGAAGTTTTAGTCATCTTTATTATAAATCTTTTGCTCTTTTAAATACTTCAACACATCATCGTCAAGACCCTCTGACAAAACACTTTGATCATCTATATTCTCTCTAATATGAGTTGATGAAGCTGGATTTGGTTTAATTTTAATAAAATAAATTTTTCCTTTTTTAAAATTATTATCTCCATAGGTATTTTCAATACAATCTTGATGGAGTTCAATTGCCTTTGTAGTTAGATCATTTTTTAATCCAGGTCGATTCATTACTAATAATGACGTCATTTTTATGATGTGTTGGTAGTTTTTCCAACGATGAAAACTTTGAAATGAATCCTCCCCAATAATTAATAAAAAATGTTTTTTCTTTCCTAATTTCTTATCCAAGTATTGCAGGGTTTCAATCATAAAAGATGGACCTTCCTTCTTTAATTCATAATCTTCAATTTCAATCTCTTTGAAGTCTTTGAAAGCTATTTCAAGCATTTTGATTTTTTCCAATGAGCTTGCAACTGACAGTTCTTTCAAGGGAGAAACCTTGTTTGGTATTACTAATACCTTAGATAAGTTTAACTTCTCGGTGACGCTTTTTAAGGACTCTATATGCCCTTTATGAATAGGATCAAAAGATCCTCCAAAGACCCCTATGTAATCGTTTTTACTCAAGATCTAATTTGGCCTCTTCCTTCCAAAATAAACTTTTGAGTTGTTAAACCATTCAATCCTACAGGACCCCTGGCATGCAGTTTATCTGTAGATATTCCTACCTCAGCTCCCAGACCATATTCGAATCCATCTGCATAACAAGTTGGTAAATTGTGCATGACAGAGCTTGAGTCCACTAACTTAAAAAATTTTTCTTTCTTGTCTTGGTTTTCAGTGATGATGCTATCCGTATGACCAGAGCCATAATCATTAATGTGCTTTATTGCTTCGTCTAAGCCTTTGACGATCTTAATTGAAATAATTGGTTCTAAATATTCTGTTGACCAATCTTCTTCAGTAGCTTTATTCGCTGAGACGATGCTGAGAGTTTGACTGCATGCTCTTACTTCAACTCCTTGCTCATTGAATTCATTAACTATCTTTGGCAGGAATTTTTGGGCAATATCTTCAGAGACTAGAAGGGTTTCCATTGCGCCGCATATGCCATATCTATAAGATTTTGCATTGCTTGCAACTTTTTGTGCTAGCTCTAAATCTGCTTCTGAGTCTACGAATACATGACACAATCCCTCAAAATGCTTAAGTATTGGAACTTTAGACTCTGCAGCAATTAGTCTCACCAAACTGGATCCTCCTCGCGGAATAATTAAATCAATGCAGTCATCAAATTTGATGAATTCTTTAACCAAGTCTCGATCTTGATTTTGAATTAATTGAACACTGTCTTCAGGCAAATTAGCTTTTGCAAGACCTTTTCTTACCTGTGCAACAATGTGATTATTTGAACGAACGGCCTCGGATCCCCCTCTTAAGATTGATGCGTTTCCCGATTTAATGCACAAAGCTGAAGCATCAGCTGTTACATTTGGTCTTGATTCATAGATAATTCCTATAGTGCCTAAAGGCACTCTCATCTTGCTAACTTTGAATCCTGAAGGTGAAGGATTCATTCCTTCTAACTCTCCAATAGGATCGTTTAAGTTTATGACCTTATTAAGGCCATCTATCATTGAGTCTACTCTCTTTTCATTTAGCTCAAGTCTGTCAATGAAGCTATTTTGCAAGTCCAACTTTTTTGCTTCTTCTAAATCTTTTTCATTTTCTTTGAAAAGATCAGATCTGTTTTTATGTATTTCCTCGCAAGCAAATTTTAAAGCATCATTTCGAGTGTCCACAGACGAATTAAGCAAGAATTCCTTTGCTTCTTTTGCTTTAGCTCCTAAAGAATTTAGCTCTTTCTTAAACTTTTGATTCGTCATATGGGTTATTATGCTATGGATTTAATTATTTCCAGAAAGATATTTTGTTTGATCTAAGTAACATTATGGAGTTTCTTCAAGCTAATCCTGCTTGGATTACTTCTGCTATGTTTCTGCTTACATTTGGTGAGTCCATAGTCATTCTTGGTTTATTCATTCCAGCAAGTTTAGTCATGCCAGGCATTGGTGCCTTAGCCGCAGCAGTTGGTATCGGCCCAGTTGAGATAATGTTTTATGCTAGTCTAGGAATGATTATTGGCGACACCGTTAGCTATGCAATAGGACTAATGATTGGCACAAGAATTGAGACCTGGGTACCAAATCAATATCAGAAACAACTTCATCAAGCTAAGCAATTTATGAACAAGTACGGAATATTGTCTGTTGCTTTAGGTCGGTTTTTAGGGCCTTTAAGATGTCTTGTACCAATGACTGCTGGCTCTCTGGGTATGAGATTTACCATTTTCGCTCCGGTTGAAATATTATCTGCACCTGTTTGGACAGGCTTATATGTTTTATCAGGATATTTCTTGGGAGAAGTATTTATAGAAAATTTCTTAATTGGCATGGGTATAATTTTTGTTATTATCTTTGTGTATTCAATATGGAAAGACCCGTTTGGAGTAATGAAACAAGCAAGAGAAAACGATGAAAAGTAAAAATAAATTCTTAGATGGTAATTGGCATCCTGTTGAAGAAACTTCGGCTGAAAACTTAAAAGTCTCGGGAGAAATTCCAAATGAATTAGCTGGATTGTTTCTCAGAAACGGTCCAAATCCAAAAAAATTTGATGAGGCTAATTATCATCCTTTTTTTGGCGATGGCATGATTCATGGTCTAAGACTTGAAAACGGTCAAGCCCTTTGGTACCGAAATAAATTTGTGACCTCCCCTAATGGATTTGGTCCAAATACTCACGTCATGAAACATGGAAATAAAATATACGCTCTTGTGGAAGGCGGACTCGCTCCAGTTATCATGGACAAAGAAATGAACTTCTTAGATGATGAGCCCTTTCCTTCTGCGCAAAACAAGAGATTCACTGCGCACCCAAAAATTGATACTAAATCTGGAGAGATGCATGCCATCAGTTATGACTTTAATGAATATTTAAAAGGCAAAGAACAAGTTCACTATGTAGTGATTGATAAAAATGGAAAACAGACAAAAGATCAAATTATAGATCTTTCGAGTCGTCCAATGGTTCATGATTGTGCAATCACGGAAAACTATATTTTGGTTTTTGATCTGCCTGTAACCTTTAATTTAGGCAGAAGAGAGGAACAAAACAAAGTGACCTCTGGTGACTACCCGGTAATTTGGGATGAGGATCACAATTCAAGAGTCGGTTTGCAGTCTAGACATTCAGATGAGATAACTTGGATAGATGTTCCGAAAGGTTTTTTATTTCATATTGTTAATTCTTATGAAAATGAAGCTGGCGAAGTAATTCTTGATTTTTGCCGTTACGATAGACTGTTTGATTTTGAAAATCCCTTGCCGATGGGCCATAAGCCTTTTCTAACTAGATGGGTTATAGATATAGAACAGAAAATATGTAAAGAAACTATGCTAGATGATAGATCCATGGAATTCTCGAGGGTACATCCAGACCTTGATGGTCAAGAGCATCAGTTTGGATACATGCTTAATGATGGCAGTTTAAATAGATTTTTTAAAAGAGACTTTTTTAAAGATCAGACTAAAGAGCATTTTTTAGGAGAAAACAAACAAGCCGCTGAGCCTGTTTTCATTCCGAAGAAAAATGCTGTCAGTGAAGATGATGGTTTTGTTGTGGGTTTCGTTTACGATAAAACTTCTGACTCGAGTGAATTCGTAATCATTGATGCAAACAATTTTTCAGATAAACCGCTAGCTACTGTCTCCCTTCCACAGAGAGTGCCTTTTGGCTTTCACGGAAGTTGGATTAATTTAGACTAAACTAATTTAATTAATTTTTGATGCACCTCATCAAAAGAACCGTTTGAGAAACAGACGTAGTGTCCTGGCGTTTTCTTCCACTTGCTCAAAAAACTTTCTACACTTTCTTCTGCGACTATATTTTTAGCCTTTTTGGCTATGCCCAATGCTTGAGATTTATTCTTAGAAAAAATATGCACAAAATCAGCTTTCTCAACTGCGCTGGGTATTTCTTGATCATGAAAACCGCCTGACATTGTATTTGATCTCATTTCTAACAAACAATGAATAGAATCTGAGCCAACTTTATTCCTCAAGCCTTCTATTGTCTTTTTTATTGCCGTTGGATGATGAGCGAAATCATCATAAATATGAATTTCATCATTAGAAAATAAAAGCTCCATTCTTCTTGAAACTCCTTTGAAAGAAGAAAGAGATTCCAATGCTTTCGATAGATCAAGACCCAATTCGTCGGCTATCGTTAAAGATGCTAAAGCATTGCTTAAGTTATGCTCTCCTATTAACTCCCAATTTACCTCGCCAAAAGAATCATCTGATCTAAAGACCTCAAATTTTGAACCATAATTATTTAATTGAGAAAGCTTTATGTCATCCTGTCCAAAAGAAAAGGTTCTGGTTTTGCTGAAAAAATCCTTCTTAAAAAGCGCCTTTATATTTAAGTCAGAATTAGGATGAATCACGCAAGCATCTGAAGCCAACGTTCTCAATAATTGTGAATATTGTTTTTGAATATCAGAAAGGTCATTAAAAATATCAGCATGATCGAACTCCAGATTATTAATGAGCAAGGTTTTTGGTCTGTAATGAATAAATTTGGATCTTTTATCAAAAAATGCCGAATCATATTCATCTGCTTCAAGAACAAAAAAATCTCCAGAGCCCAATCTTGAGGAACTTGGAAAATCTTTTGTTTCACCGGCAATCAAGTATCCAGTCTCTGGCTTTTGATCCAAAAATATTTTTGAGGTCATTGCAGAAACCGATGTTTTGCCGTGAGTGCCACTTACCGCAATCACATGTTTATTCCTCAAAATGTGTTCATAAAGGAAATCAGGCCCTGAACAATATCTGTAGCCTTTGGTTAATATGTACTCCATTAAAGGATTACCTCTGGAGATGACGTTACCGATGACAAAAATATCAATATTTGAAGGAAGATTCTTTTCGTCATATCCTTCGTCTACTTTTATTGACGCTCTTTGCAACACTTTATCCATAGGATGATAAAGTTTTTGGTCGCAACCATGGACTTCATAACCTTTCTCTTTAGCTAATTGAGCTATGCCAGACATGAAAGTACCGCCTATACCGAGGATATAAATCTTCATTAAGAAATTATACCCTTTCCCAAATCAATAGTTTTTCAGTAACATATTTCTATGAATAAGCCCGCAAATGCCTTCTATGCTCAATCAGGTGGAGTAACTTCAGTCATTAATGCCTCAGCTTGTGGCGTAATTGAAACAGCAAATAAATCCTCCAAAATAAATAAAGTTCTTTGCGGAAAAAATGGGATCCTAGGAGCGTTGAACGAAGAATTATTCGATACATCTAAGGAAAGGAAGTCTGAGATTGCCAAACTCAGGCAAACTCCTGGGGGAGCTTTCGGTTCTTGTCGCTTCAAACTTCAGGATCCAGTAAAGCAAAAGAAAGAATATCTCAGGTTATTTGAGGTTTTTAAAGCCCACAACATTGAGTACTTTTTTTATAACGGTGGCGGAGATAGTCAGGATACAACATTTAAGGTTTCAAAGATGGCCAAGGAACTTAAACTGCCTTTAACTTGCATTGGCATTCCTAAAACTGTCGATAACGACCTGCCTATAACTGATTGTTCTCCAGGTTTTGGTTCTGTAGCAAAATACGTTGCCACATCAACACTTGAGGCAGGCTTAGATGTTAAAAGCATGTCAGAAACTTCCACAAAGGTATTTATCCTAGAGGTTATGGGAAGGCATGCGGGTTGGATTGCTGCAGCATCAGCCTTAGCTTCAACAAATGAAACCGATCCTCCTCATATCATTCTTATGCCAGAAGTTCCTTTTGTGAAGAAGAAGTTTATCGATAAAGTTAAACAAACAGTCGCTAATGAAGGCTTTTGCGTTGTGGTTGCCTCTGAAGGGACAAGATACAAGAACGGAATGTTTTTGGCCGATTCAGGCCTTACAGATGCATTCGGTCACAAGCAGTTGGGAGGAGTTGCTCCAGTGCTAGCACAAATGATTTCTTCGATCGGCCTTAAGAATCATTGGGCAGTGTCAGATTACCTGCAGAGATCTGCAAGACATATTTCATCGAAAACAGATCTTGATCAAGCTTATGCAGTCGGTAAAAAAGCAGTTGAATTTGCATTAGCTGGAAAAAATGCAGTTATGCCTGTCATCAAGAGATTAAGCAATAAACCTTATAAGTGGAAGATAGAATCAGCCTCACTAAGCAAAGTTGCAAATGTAGAGAAAACACTCCCCAAAAGCTTTATCTCGAAAGATGGTTTTGGAATTTCAAATAAAGGTTTAAATTATCTGCGACCCCTTATTCAAGGTGAAACTCTTATAAGCTACAAAGACGGAATTCCGATTGTTGCTAAGTTAAAAAATATTTTGGTTAAAAAAGTAACCTGATTTTTTATCCATCATTAATTCTGTCACAAATGATGTAATCTGGAATACGCGTTCCTGCACCTCCAGAGCTTAGAGAAAATCTACTATCACTTATTAGGTTTACATTCCAAGATTCAATTACATCAGGACCCCCTGAAGAGAATTTTAAAAAGATTCTCTCTTTATATAGACTGTAGGTGCCATCTGATGAGGAATTAGAAACATAAAGTGGGCTGGGAGAAGAGGTGGTAAAATTATAAGGTTGATTCAAACTATCAGATGTCGTGGTTCCGCCTATTGATGCAGTTAAATTCAATTGAGCTGACTTCAACTCATACATAAAACCTTTTTTATTCCAACTTGGAACATTTTTAACTGGGCAACCAGAACCTTCTTCTTGATCTCCATGTTCTTCAG
This sequence comes from uncultured SAR86 cluster bacterium, assembly GCA_902566305.1. GTDB lineage: Bacteria > Pseudomonadota > Gammaproteobacteria > Magnimaribacterales > AG-339-G14 > CACNYO01. The sequence continues at coordinate 46,736 of CACFIK010000009.1, forward strand.
CTTCTTCGTCATCACAACTTTTTTCAAGAGATGAGCATTCCCAAGCTCCCAGCAAATCTTCGTCCCTGACTTCTCGACTTATCTTTTCTATGGTATCGAATATTTGATTAAAAATTTCAGCTGAAACTATATCTCCCTCCTGAAAATCATCAGCTATTTTCAAATCATCCGAATAGATATAAAAAGGAAGTAAAAGAGAGAGTAAAAGAAACTTATTCAAATTTACATTCTCCAAAAGCACATTCTCCAAATCTATTTTCTTTAACTATATTACTAGAACTTTGGGAGGAAGAAAGATTATTGCTGTTGGAAGTTTGATTTGATGCATCTGTCTGTTGGTTTGATGCATCTGTCTGTTGGTTTAAAGAAATAGGGCCATTAGACTCCTCTCCTCCACCACAAGATATCAAAAAGAGGTAACAAAAGAGCGTCAAAAATCTCATATTTTTTTTACCACACCTGAGAAATGCATAATTTTTTTTTCTTCTGACATTATTATTCCGCCGCCGAACACTAAAGATTTGGTATGTTTCGAAATTTTTGTATGAACTTCCAATAAAGATCCTATTTTTGCTCCTGATATGAATTCTGATCTAAAGCTTATTGTTGCTACATATTTCTCCCTTGACTCCATAGCAGCTGAGCATAAAGAGTAATCTGCAATACTCATCAACATTCCACCGTGAGCTACCCCACCAGAGTTGCCATTTTCTGGCTTCACGTAGAAAGCCATTACTAAATTTCCTTCAGCATCTTTTTTATGGAAACCCTTGCCTATGTGGTCAATGTGATGTTCTGTTTGAAACTCAATTTCTTTATATCCATCGGGAATAGGATAGGAATTTTTATTTGAACTCATATAAACTATTTTAACCTTAAAAATTAGAGGAAATTTAAATGGATTTTAATTTAACTGAAGAACAAATTGAGCTAAAAGAAGCTGCGAGAAATTTTGCTCAGAATGAATTAACTGACCTTGCAGTAGAATTAGAGGAATCAGGCAGCCCTGTGCCAAAAGAAGTATTAGCCAGAATTGGTGAAATGGGATTTCTTGGCATCAACACACCTGAAGAATACGGCGGTCAAGGACTTGGTAATCTTGAAGCTCTAATAATTTTAGAGGAATTTGGAAAGATTTCGTCTGCAATAGGATGGCCTGTTTTTGAAGCTAATGCAGGTCCAATAAAATCAATTCAACACTTCGGAACTCCTGAACTAAAAGAAAAAATTCTTCCTGCAGTTTGCAAGGGTGAAAAGGTTGTTGCTGTAAGTATGTCAGAACCGGGTGCTGGAACAGCATTGTCAGATTTAAAGACCAAAGCAGAAATTAAGGGCGATAAAATTGTAATTAATGGAACCAAAAGATGGTGTTCTGGTGCGGGTCACTCAGATGGATATGTTGTTTACGCCAGAATGTCTGATGCTCCAGCAGCAAAAGGAATTGGTGCGGTATATGTTGAGCTTGAGAGAGATGGACTCACCTTTGGAAATAGCGAATCGTTGATGGGCTTCAGAGGCATTCCTTCTGCAGATATATATTTTGATAATGTTGAAGTTCCCATTGAAAATCTTTTAGTTGAACCTGAGGATGGATTTAAAAAGCTCATGGAAACTTTTGATCTAGAGAGATGTGGAAATGCCACAATGGCTCTTGCTCAGGCATCTGCAGCTTTAGAATACGTAACAAATTATGTTCAGGAAAGAGAACAATTTGGGAAACCTTTAGTTGATTTTCAAGCAGTGCAAATTAAGCTTGCTGATATGTTAATGAAAGTCGAAGCTGCAAGACTTCTTATCCATAAAGCAGCTTTTAACGCTCAAAATGGTCTACCTGATATTCTTGAATCGAGCACTGCAAAATGTTTTTCGAATGAAATGTCTAGAGAAGTAACAACAACTGCTATGCAATTAATGGGTGGATACGGTTATAACAAAGAATATGGTATGGAAAGAAGAGTACGAGATGCTTTTGGCTGGGGAATCGCTGGAGGAACAATCGATATCCAAAAAATAAACATTGCTTCAGCAATGATCGGGAGAAGATTCAATCAAAGGAATTAATTCTTAAATTCGTGAACTCGAAGATCTTCAATATGCGACTGAAGCATTTCGATTAATTCTTCTTTTTCTTCCTCTGTCAAAAATTCGCCAATTGGAATCTTTTCTCCTTTTGAGGAGATAACAATTTGCAAAGGGTACCAACGATGTGAAGGTCTTTCGATAAATACATAAGACCACTGTCGTATCAGCTCTTTAAATATTTCTGGTTTTTTAATACCTTTCTCAATTATTAATTTATCAAAAGAAAGTTTTATGACTTCTTGTCTGTTGTTTCTTTTAGATATGTACCAAATTGCTATTGTAACAACTAGAATTTCTAGCCCAGCGAAAGGCAAGATAATCGGCGCGCCCGCAATAGCAAAAGTTATGGCTATGACTAAAATTGGAAACGAAACAAAAAACAAAAATAATAAATTACCTCCCCAAGACAAAGAATTATTTGGAGAAAGCGTTATTTGAAAACTGTTATTAGCATCAATCTTTTCAGAAACAATCATAAGAGTTAAATTGAATAAAACTTATTAAGGCTTACAATTATGCCAATTTTAATAAAAATTAAATTTATAAATGGATATTAGTTCTAATGATAGATCGGCAATGATGCCGAATTATTCCTTTCCAGACTTGGTTCCAGAAAAAGCCTTGGGTTCAAGACTTTGGGATGAAAATGGAAAAGAATATATTGATTTTGGTGGTGGTATCGCAGTTACCTCTTTGGGCCACTGTCATCCTGTTCTCATGAAATCCATGGAAGAACAATCCAAAAAACTCTGGCATGTAAGTAATTATCTTCTTAGCAAACCTGCAAAAGAATTAGGTCAAAAAATAGCTGCAAAAAGTTTTGCCGATAAAGTTCTTTTTAGCAACTCAGGTAATGAAGCAAATGAAGCTGCAATCAAATTAGCTAGAAAATATTTCTTTGAAAAAGGTGATGAAGAAAAATATGAGATCTTATCGTTCACTAATTCATTTCATGGAAGATCTCTCGCTAATATCACTTTAGGAGATTCAGAATTCCATCAAACCGGCTTTGGTCCATTACCAAAAGGATTTGTTAAAGCTGAATTCAATAATATTAAAGATGTAATGAAGAAAATATCTAACAAAACTGCAGCAATAATAGTTGAATTAATCCAAGGTGAAGCGGGAGTAATAAGTGCACAAAATGACTTCGTTGAGGCGCTCAGAAATATCTGTAATAAAAATAATATTCTTCTTATTTTTGATGAAGTTCAAAGTGGAATTGGTAGAACAGGAACTTTATTTGCTTATCAAGGTTATGGAGTGGCACCTGACATCCTTACATTAGCAAAAGGGCTTGGAGGTGGTTTGCCTATTGCTGCAACAATTACCACAACTGATATAGCTAAATGTATGCAACCTGGAACTCATGGAAGCACATTTGGAGGTAACCCAGTCTCTTGTGCCGTTGCCTCAAAATTAATAGATATTGTAGATGACAAAAAATTATTATCTGGAGTAATGGAAAAAACAATTAAGTTTATTGATCATTTGCAAAACTTATCTAAAAAGTATGATTTTTTTTCAGATATAAGATCAGCTGGTTTGTGGATTGCTGCTGATATGAAACAAGCAACTTCAAAAGAATTTTTATCTAGAAGTTATGAGGAAGGTCTTCTTTTGGTGTCAGCAAATGGTGAGAGCACTTTAAGATTCGCACCTTCTCTGATTATCAGCGATCAGGAGATAGAAGAAGGATTTTCAAAACTAGAAAAAGTTACAAAATCTTTTTGCTAGTCCTTTGGAATAGTTTCGGTCCTGTTGATTTTTCTGAAGCCTTTTGGAAGAAAATTTCCCTTCCTCCCTCTTGCACCAACGAAGTTATTTAAGTCTTTTGATTTTATTTCAAAGTGTTGCTTGCCACTAAATATTTTTAAGGAGTCATTTTCGCCAAGAGCATTGGCAAAAATAACTTTATCTTCTTCTGACGCATAAAGTTTTTTATCAATCCCAATTAATTTATTCCCTTTTCCTCTAGCTAAAACAGGAATATCTCCTATATCAATTACTAATAATTTTCCTGCCGCCGTAACAAGAGCTATTTTCTGATCAGTTTCACTCACCTCTATAGGTTTAATGGGGTTTGCATCTTTAACATTTAAAGCTGATTTACCAGATCTATTTTTTGTAAAGATATCTTCAATTTTAGTTAAGAAGCCATAACCAAGATCAGACATTAAAAGAAGCTTTTGATCAGCTGGGCCTGCAATAACGCCTTTAAAACTTGAGCCTGAAGGTGCATTAATTTTTCCTGAAACCGGTTCTCCTTGTCCTCTAGCAGATGGTAATTTATGAATAGGTAAAGAGTAGGATTTTCCTGAATTATCAATGATCACTACAGATTCACTGTTTCTGCCTTTACTTGCTGAAAGAAAACTATCGCCCTCTCTGTATTGCAAGCTTTCAGGATCAATATCGTGCCCCTTAGCTGCTCTGATCCATCCTTTTTCTGATAATACGACCGTCATAGGATCATTAGAAATAAGATCTAACTCATCAAATGCTTTTGCAGAGACTCCTTCTCCATAAAAACTTTTTCGTTCATCGCCATATTCTTCTGAGTCAGCTTTAAGTTCTTTTTTGATGAGAGTTTTCAGCCTAGACGAAGATTTTAGATATGCCTCCAACTCTTTTTTTTCCGAGGCTAGATCCTCCTGTTCAGTTTTTATAGATATCTCTTCAAGTTTTGCTAGTTGTCTGAGACGTATATCCAGAATTGCATTAGCTTGCAAATCTGAAAGCTTAAATTTTTTCATTAAAGTCTTTTTTGGATCGTCTTCGTTTCTTATGATATTTATTATTTCATCAAGGTTTAAATACGCTATGAGAAGACCCTTTAAGATGTGCAGTCTGTCATCAACCCAGTCAAGCCTATGTTGTATTCGCCTCTTTACAGTCTCTGTCCTGAACTTAATCCATTCCTTGAGAATTCCTTTGAGGTCAAATACTTTGGGCTTACCATCAAGGCCGATAGCATTCATGTTTACACGTGTATTTTTTTGTAGCTCAGTTGTTGCGAATAAATGAGACATTAACGCATCTTTATCAACACGATTTGATCTTGGAACAATTACAATTCGTACTGGATTATGTTCGTCTCCTTCATCTCTTATATCTTCGATCATCGAAAGCTTTTTAGAATCAATCTGTGCAGCGATTTGTTCAATTGCTTTCATGGAAGAGACTTGATAAGGAAGAGAATTTATGACGATATTTCCGTCTTCTACATCAAACGTTGATCTTAAAGTAATGGCTCCTCTTCCAGTTTCATATATTTCTAAGACCTCTTCTTCGGAATTCATAATCTGAGCCGAAGTAGGATAGTCTGGAGCTGAAATATCTTTCATCAATTCTTTATTTGAAAGCTTTGGACTATCAATTAAAGAAATCACTCCATTAACAATCTCTTTTAAATTATGCGGCGGTATATCTGTTGCCATTCCAACTGCGATCCCGGAAGCACCATTTAATAAAACATTGGGAAGTCTATCCGGAAGAAATTTTGGTTCAATTAGAGTTCCATCGAAGTTTGGTATCCAGTCAACTGTTCCTTGTGCCGCCTCATCAAGAAGTGATTGGGCATAAGCTGACAATCTGCATTCCGTATACCTCATAGCAGCAAAACTTTTTGGGTCATCTAACGATCCCCAATTTCCCTGCCCTTCTAACAATGGATATCTGGTAGAAAAGTTTTGAGCCAACAAAACCATTGCTTCGTAAGCTGCAGAGTCACCGTGCGGATGGAATTTACCAATTACATCTCCTACAGTCCTGGCACTTTTTTTAAACTTAGAGCTGGATTTAAGCCCTAATTCAGACATTGCATAAATAATCCTTCTTTGAACAGGCTTTAACCCATCGCCTATAAAAGGTAATGCCCTGTCAAGAATGACGTACATCGAATATTCCAAGTACGCTTTTTCAGCGTAATTGAAAAATGGCAGATCACTTTCTTTGCTCATTCTCCTTTGCTTAAAGTAGCTAGATTTCCTTTATCCTCTAACCAAGTTTTTCTATCTGCTGCTCTTTTTTTAGAGAGCAACATATCCATCATAGATATTGATTTTGTAGGCTGATCTAGAGTTAATTTTACTAGTTTTCTTGAGTCTTTGATCATTGTAGTTTCTCTAAGCTGGCCTGGATTCATTTCTCCTAAACCTTTGAATCTTTGTACTTCAATTTTCTTTGATTTATTTTTTTTGCCTAACTCTTTCACCAAATCATCTTTTTCTTCGTCATCAAGGGCATAAAAAACTTCTTTCCCTTGATCAACACGATAAAGAGGAGGTTGCGCTACAAAGACTTTTCCAGCCTCTACAAGAGGTCTAAAGTGTCTCAAAAATAGAGCACACAATAATGTTGCTATATGCGCACCATCAGAATCAGCATCGGCAAGAATACAAACTTTCCCGTAACGAAGACCATTTAAATCACTGCATCCCGGCTCTAAACCAAGAGCAAGAGAGATATCTTTCACCTCCTGTGATTGAGTTATGGAACCTGTATCAACTTCCCAAGTGTTTAATATCTTTCCTTTTAAAGACATTACTGCCTGAAAGTTCCTATCTCTAGCTTGCTTAGCTGATCCTCCTGCTGACTCTCCCTCAACTAGGAAAAGCTCGGTTTCATCATCATCTGTGGAAACACAATCTGTAAGTTTTCCAGGCAGAGTTGGTCCTTTTGTAATTTTTTTTCTTTCTACTTTTTTTACTTGCTTTGATCTTTCTTGGGCGTTATCGATACTTAGCAGAGCAATTTTTTCTGCTGCCTCTGTTTCTTGATTCAACCATAATGAAAAAGCATCTTTAATTATTGAAGTAGCAGTGGCTTGAAAATCTTTGGAAGATAACTTTTCTTTGGTTTGCCCAGTAAACTGAGGATCCTTTATCTTTGCGGACAAAATAAAAGAGCAATCTTTCATTACATCTTCCTGAGTCAATTTGATTCCTTTCGGAATTAAATTTCTTAGCGCACAAAACTCTCTTATGGATTCAGTAATTCCAGACCTCAGTCCTGATTCATGGGTTCCTCCTTCGATGGTCGGAATTAGATTGACATAACTTTCCGTAAGAATTTTATTTGACCAGGCAACAGCCCAACTAAGGCCTTGCTCCCCATCAGAGAATTCTCCTTCTACTGGATCGCTAGGCAATAATTCTGAATCAAGGGATTTTTTTAAATAATCTCCCAAACCATCGACAAAACACCACGTCTCTTTTTCATTAGCAATCTTATCTATGAAATTTATGGTCAAACCTGAGCAAAGAACAGCTTTTGCCTTAAGGGAATACTTTAAATTTTTTACTGATATTTTTGTGGTATCGAGAAATGCTTCATCAGGGTAAAAGGTGATCTTAGTACCGGTGTTCCTTTGTCCGACAGAATCAATTACTTTGAGTGGTTTAGAGATTTCACCGCCTTTGAATTGAATTTCATGTTTTTTTCCATCTCTTTTGATTTCAGCATTTAGTTTTTTGGACAATGCATTAACAACAGAAACTCCAACACCATGAAGACCTCCTGAAAAGGTGTAATCCTTATTGGTAAATTTTGCTCCGGCGTGCAACCTGGTAAAAATTAGCTCAACGCCTGGAACCTTCTCTTCTGGATGAATATCTACTGGCATGCCCCTGCCATCATCTTCAACTGTAATAGATCCATCCTTTGAAAGAAGAACTGATATTTGTTTTGCATGTCCAGCAAGTGCTTCATCTACGCTGTTATCTACAACTTCTGCGATAAGGTGATTTGGGTTGGACGTATCTGTGTACATTCCTGGTCTTTTTCTAACGGGCTCAAGACCAGAGAGCACCTCAATTGATTCGGATGTATACTCCTTTGCCACTATTTCTTGTCTTTAGACTTCTTTGTAAATTTCACTACCTTGTTCTAAGAATTCTTCAGATTTCCTTTTCATCTCTTCAGATAATTTGTCTTCCTCGTTTTTTGCATAATCTCTTACTTCTTGAGAAATCTTCATTGAGCAAAACTTCGGTCCACACATCGAACAAAAATGAGCAACTTTGGCAGAGTCTTTAGGAAGAGTTTCATCATGATATTCTCTTGATCTTTCTGGATCGAGTCCAAGGTTAAACTGATCTTCCCATCTAAATTCAAATCTTGCCTTCGATAGAGCATTATCTCGAATCTGAGCTGCGGGATGTCCTTTCGCTAAATCTCCAGCATGAGCAGCAATTCTATACGCCATCAAACCTTCTTTTACATCTTCCTTATTAGGCAAGCCTAGGTGTTCTTTCGGCGTAACATAACAGAGCATTGCGCATCCAAACCAACCGATCATTGAAGCGCCAATTGCTGAAGTAATATGATCATATCCTGGCGCGATATCAGTAGTTAAAGGACCCAAAGTATAAAAAGGTGCTTCATCACAATGTTTAAGTTGCTCAGTCATGTTTTCCTGAATCAAATGCATAGGAACATGACCAGGTCCTTCAATCATAGTTTGAACATTTTCGCTCCAAGCTATCTTCGTAAGCTCGCCGAGAGTCCTCAATTCAGAAAATTGGGCTTCATCATTTGCATCGGCTATAGAACCAGGACGGAGGCCATCCCCAAGAGAAAAAGTAACATCATACTTTTGCATGATGTAGCAGATTTTATGAAAATTTGTATATAAGAAATTCTCCTCGTGATGAGCAAGACACCATTTAGCCATAATGGACCCGCCTCTTGAAACGATACCTGTTACTCTCTTTGCCGTCATGGGAACATAACGCAAAAGAACTCCTGCATGGATTGTAAAATAGTCTACGCCCTGCTCTGCCTGTTCAATTAATGTTTCTTCGAAGACATCCCAATTGAGGTCTTCTGCTACTCCGTTGACTTTTTCAAGGGCTTGATAAATTGGAACTGTTCCAATTGGTACAGGTGAATTTCTTATAATCCACTCTCTTGTTTCATGTATGTTTTTGCCAGTTGATAAATCCATCACTGTATCTGCTCCCCAGCGCGTAGACCATGTTAACTTTTCTACCTCATCTTCGATTGAGGAGGATAAAGCTGAATTTCCTATATTGGAGTTAACTTTGATTTTAAAATTTCTACCTATAATCATAGGTTCAAGTTCAGGATGATTAACATTGGCAGGTATCACCGCTCTTCCGCATGCTATTTCGTCACGCACAAATTCGGGAGTATAAAAAGGTGGAATACTGGCCCCAAAAGACTCGCCTGCATGGAAAGTTCCTTCTTTCAGTTTTCTATTCTTTTCTATGTTCTGATTTTCTCGAATGGCGATGTATTCCATTTCAGGTGTAACAATGCCTTTTTTAGCGAGACTCATTTGAGTGCTTGATTGATCTTCTTCTAACCTTTTTTTCAACCAAGTTCTCGAAGAAGGTAGGCCTTCTTTAATATCAAAAGATACTTCTGGATCGGTATATGGACCGGAGGAATCGTAAACAAAAATTGGGGGTTGCTTTTCTTCTCCCTCAGAGGTTTTTAAGGAGGTTTGAGTTATTTTCCGCATGGGAACTCTTATATCTTTTGTGCTTCCGGAAAGGTAAACTTTCTCTGAATTTTTAAATTGGGAGCTGGCGGTTTGTTGAATATTGTCGTTAAAGGGAACTTCTTTTATGCTTTTGACGTCTAACTTTTTCATTACTTATATTTTATAGCATAATGCCTCTCAAAAAATTATTATGAAGATAACTTTTAAAAAAATATCAAGATATTCTTAAAATGAAAATTTTTATCTTTTCTTTTTTCTTACTATTTTTAACAGCACCAGCTTTTAGTAAAACGTTATCTGAAATATATGAAATTGCCTTGGAGGAAGATCCTCAATTAAAAATAGCAGAGGCAACATTTAGAGCTAATAAAGAAATTAAAGAGCAAACATTAGCTGGCCTTCTACCATCAATTACTACTAGTGCATCAACTACCTGGAACAATAGCTTCATTGATAATAATAAAACAGATGAATATAACTCATTTGGCTATTCCTTGAGATTGAGTCAACCGATTATTAGAGTTGATAGATGGTTTCAGTTTGCCAGCGGTAAGGCTTTGACAGAAAGTGCCGCTGCTCAATTTCTTTTGTCTCAACAGCAAATGATTTTTAGAGTTGCGCAAGCTTATTTTGGTTTGTTAAAAGCTCAAAATAACTTGGAGACTGCGGTATCAGAAGAAAGAGCTCTAAAAAAACAATTAGATAGAGCGAAAAGATTGTTTGAAGAAAACATATCCCCTATTACAGATTTTCAAGAAACCCAAGCTTTCTATGATTTATCAAGAGTTTCAAGGATTGCTTCCGAAGGTCAGTTAGAAGTTGCAAGGGAAATATTAATAGCCTTGGTCAACGAGGCGCCTGAGATATCTGATTTATTGGATTATCCATTCGGTAAAGTATTAGTTGATGATCAAGATGAATGGGTAAGAATTGGTCTCGTAAATAGCAATGTTTTAAAAACTGCTAAGCTATCTGAAAGAGCTGCTCAAAACAACGCAAAGGCGAGCATTGGTGGTCATATCCCAAATATTGATCTAGTTGGAACTCTAAATAGTAGTACCTCTTATCAAGGAAGATTCGGTGGCTTTATTGAAAATCCTCTCTTGGGTTTAGAAACAGAATCAAATAATTATTCAATACAATTTAGCTGGCCGCTCGTTGCAGGAGGCATTGCTCATTCAAAAAGAAGAGAAGCATATGCCAATTATGATAAGGCAAAAGAACAGACCAAATTCACTACAAGAAGTGTTATTCAGGACATAAAATCAAAACACTCATCTCTCTTAACTGCGAAAGCTAATGTCCAAGCGCGAGAACAAGCTTTCAAATCAGCTGAATCAGCTTTAATTGCGACAGAGTACGGTTTTGAGGCAAATACGAGAAATATAATTGACCTTTTGAATGCTCAAAGAAATGTTTTTGCTGCTGAAAGAGATTACGCTTCTGCGAAATACGACTTTATTCTCTCCGATTTTGGCTTAAAACTTTCTGCAGGTACTCTTTCACCACAGGATCTGTATAACCTAGATGAGTTTATGAATTAATTCATGCCTGAATTACCAGAAGTTGAAACTACTGTCAGAGCTCTCAAACCTAAACTAGAAAAAAGTCGGATAAAGTCTTTTGAATTAAGAAATAAAAATCTTCGTTGGCCGGTTCCATCGAACTTATCAAGGATACTAATTTCTAAAAACATTTCTTCTCTTTCAAGAAGAGCGAAATATTTGATTGTTGATTTAGGATCAGAGTATCTTTTAATTCATTTAGGCATGTCAGGAAGTCTAAGATACTTGTCCAATAATATAACTCCAGAAAAACACGACCACTGGGATTTATGTTTTGAAAATGGAATGATACTCAGATACACAGATCCAAGACGATTTGGCTCAATTCATCACACTAAAGATTTTAAAAATCATTTTCTTATTAAATCACTTGGACCAGAACCATTATCTGATGCTTTCAATGAAACCTTCCTCTATGAAATATCTAGAGGAAGAAAAGTTCCAATAAAGGCTTTGATAATGAATTCAAGGATTGTAGTTGGTATCGGAAATATTTATGCATGCGAAGCCTTATTTGATTCGAATATAAGACCGACAAAAAAAGCCAATAGGATTACAAAAAATGAAGCCAAAGCTTTAGTTGTCTCAGTAAAGAAAGTTTTAAAAAAAGCTATTAAGGCTGGAGGTACAACTTTGAGAGATTATTTGAATCCTGACAGCGCTCCGGGATACTTTAAGATTGAATTAAAGGTATACGGGAGAGGAAACGAAGAATGTCTTAGGTGCGGAAAAACTCTCAAAGAAATTAGAATGAGCAACAGAAGTACAGTCTTCTGCTCAAATTGTCAGCGCTAATTTTTGATCTTCTGATTAAGAGCATCTAAGGTCACTGGATCGACAAACCTTGTTACATCCCCGCCCATCGTAGCAATTTCTTTTACTAAACTTGATGAGATATAAGAGTATTCTTCTTTGGGAGTAAGGAATACGCTCTCAATATCCGGACTCATTGCCCTATTCATGTTGGCTAATTGAAATTCGTATTCAAAGTCTGCCACTACCCTTAAACCTCTGATCAAAATATTTGCATCGTTATCTTTAGCAAAGTTAACTAATAATCCAGAAAAACCAACCACTTCAACCTTAGGATCGTCAGCAAATATTTTATTTCCTATCTCGATCCTTTCTTCAAGAGAAAACATAGGTTTCTTGGAATCACTAGAAGCAATCGCAATTATTACTGAATCAAATAACTTGCTTGCCCTTCTAACTAAGTCAACGTGGCCCATTGTCATAGGATCAAAAGTACCTGGATAAACTGCTCTCTGCATTTAAGTATTATAAACGAAGAAAAAAATGAAAGATTAGGAAAATAATTAAAAGGGCTTAAAAATTACCAAAATAAGAATTCCTATCAGAAGTACTGCCGGGGCTTCATTAATTATCCTAAAGAACAGCTCACTTCTTTTGTTTCGATTCATTTTGAAATTTTGAGCTGAAAGAATAAAAAATCCATACAAAAAGGTCATAAGTAACACCAAGAATATTTTAATTATGAGCCACTCTCCCATTCCTGAGTAAGAAATCAGGAGACCCCCTGATAGCCATGTTGCGATAAAGGCAACGTGACCTATTCTTATCAAATTTGTTTCCATGACTTTAAAAACTGTTCCGACTTCTTCTTTATCAATATGTTTTTGGTGATAGACAAATAATCTTGGCAGATAAAGTAGCACTACCATCCATGAAATTACTGAAAAGATATGAATAACTTTCAAAGTGAGATAAAACATCAATCCCACTTTGCTGTTGGAGGCATAGACATCAGAATTGCTTCAGTCGAGCCACCAGTTTTTAATCCAAATAAAGTTCCCCTGTCCCAGATCAAATTAAATTCAACGTATCTTCCTCTTTTTATAAGTTGTAAATTTTTCTCTTCTTCAGTCCAAGAAAGGTCTTTTTTACTTTCGACAATTTGGGTAACAACTTGATGAGTAGATTTGCCGACTTGTTTTATAAAATCAAAGTCTCTTTCCCAGTCATTTGAATTAATGTGATCAAAGAAAATCCCTCCAGCTCCTCTAGGTTCTGCTCTATGGCCCAAGTAAAAATATTCATCACAATTTTTTTTGTATTCCTCGTAGGCATCCTTTTTATAGTCGCTACAAGCATCTTTCATATGATTATGGAATAGATCAACTGCCTCTTTATCGGATAGGGTTGGAGTTAAGTCTGCCCCACCTCCAAACCAAGATTCCCCTGTAACAAGAAATCTTGTATTGAAATGAAATGCAGGAATTTTTGGTGAATTCATGTGCGCAACTAGGCTTATTCCAGTTGCAAAATATTCTGGAGATTGTTCTGTGCCCTTTATTTGCCCTCTAAAATCTTCTTGAAACTTACCTGAGACAGTTGAAATATTTACTCCAACTTTTTCAAATACCTCGCCTTTCATGATACTCATTTCGCCACCTCCGGAGTGTCTATGCGGCCATGATTTTCTTTCAAAGCTATATTTATTACCCTCAATTAATTCAAAGGAAGAGCAAAAGGTATCTCTTAAATCTCGAAACCAATTTGAAGCCAATTCTTTTTTTTCTTTTGTTTCCAATTTTATTTACCAATTAAACTGATAAGGAATTCAACGTGATCATCATCGTCATTGAGGCAAGGGATGTAATGAAAATTTTCTCCACCAGCGTCCTCGAAATATTCTTTATTCTCTATATCAATTTCCTGCAAAGTTTCTAAGTTGTCGACACCAAAACCTGGGGATACTACCTGAACTGATTTTATGCCCTCTTTGGGAAGAGATTTCATTGTTTCGCTCGTATAAGGTTTCAACCATTCAGATGGACCAAATCTAGACTGAAAAGCTGTGATGTAATCTTTCTCATCCAAAGAAAGTTTTTCTGCAATCAATCTAGAGGTTTTTTGGCATAGACAATGATAGGGATCTCCTGAATCAAAATATTTCTTCGGTATAGAGTGATAAGAAAATACTAATTTGTCTGGTTTGCCTTGAGAGTCAAAACTTTTTTGGATCCTTTTAGACAGGATTTCTATCAGCAATGGATTATCGTGATAGCTATTCAGAAATTTTACGCTTGGCACCCATCTCCATGATTTAATTTCTGTCGATACAGCATCAAAAATACTCCCAACAGTTGTAGCCGAGTAATGAGGGAAAAGAGTGATTACCTCAATATCTCTACAGTTTGCTTCTTTTAATTCATTAAGAGCGCTTTTAATGCTCGGGTTTCCATACCTCATCCCAAGCGCTACTTGATAATTTGATGGCAGAGATTTTTGAACCTTTTCTTTTATCTTGATGCAATTGACTAATAAAGGCGATCCTCCATCAGTCCAGATTGACTTGTATAACCTAGCTGAGTTGAACGATCTAAAATTTAAAATAAAAATGTTTAATACAAACCACCAAATTATTTTTGGCACTTCAATAATTCTAGGATCAGATAGAAATTCTTTAAGGTACCTTCTCACGCTTAATACATCTGGAGAGTCAGGTGTTCCTAAGTATGCAATAAGCACTCCTTTTTTTTGCTCATTTTCATGCTGAAAATTTTGTTCGCCTTTGAATTTCATTTAAAAGCCTGCCTTATTTGACTAACAAAATGTTTTACATGTTTTTCAGGTGTGTCTTTATTTATTCCATGTCCTAAACCACAAACCCAACCGACCCTCTCGTCTTGGCTTAATGCAAGCATGCCTTCAATGAAATGATCTAGCGCTTGATAAAACTCATCAGAATCAGCAAGAATTTTTAATTCATCAAAGTTTCCTTGCACAAATCCATGATCAACCTTTGTTAGTGTTTCTTGCAATGAAGTTTGTGAATCTATACCAATTCCTGCAAAAGAGTTTTCTTTATTATTGGCATGGGAAATAATGCAATTGTAATCAACTTCTTCTTTCGCATAGTAGCCAACTTTTTGTTCGAAAGGTTTAATCATATTTTCTATTACCTTTTCTAAATATGGTGAAAAATCATTATCAACTAACTGATGCGCTGAAGAATCAAAAATCATTACAGTTTCAGCCCCGGCTTCAATTTGCATTGAAATATTTTTTTGTAGAAAAGGAATAATAAACTCCTCCAGCATGAAATTTTTTTCTCTTGTAAGGCTTATAGAATTGCTCCCTAATTTATTAGTCCCCATGCCAAAGGAGAGGACTGTCCAAGGGCCTCCCACAAAACCAATTAGAGATTTATCGTGACCTAATTTTTCCTTGGTTAACTGAAGGGCTTTCGATTGAAACTCCATAAATCTGAAATCTTTTTTATGTAGTTGTTTTTTAAAATTTTGCTCAGTGAGAATATCCTCAAATTTTGGCCCTGGATCAAATACTAAATTCATCCCCATTGCTTGTAACGGCCACAAAATGTCGCTAAAAAGAATTGCAACATCAAAGTCAAAATCCTCAATTGGTCCCAAAGCAGTTTCTGCAGCTAACTCAGGCTTTTTACATAGCTCTTCAAAAGAATATTTTTTGCGTAGAGACTGATAGTGTTTATGGTATCTCCCTGCCTGTCGCATGAACCATATTGGAGGACAAGATTGAGGTTTCCTTGCTAAAGCATTTTCAAATTTATAATTGGGCATGATTCAGCTCAATTTCTGTGCAACTTCTTCTGCAGCATAAGTCAGTATGCAGTCAGAGCCTGCTCTTTTGAAAGAATGTAAAACTTCCATCAAAACTTCTTCCTGCAACCACCCTTTTTCAATTGCACCTTTCAGCATTGAGTATTCACCTGATACTTGATAAGCAAATGTTGGTACTTTGAATTTTTCTTTTACCGCACGTATTACATCCAAGTAAGGCATCCCAGGTTTTACCATTACGGCATCTGCTCCTTCATTAAGATCCATCTCAACTTCGTGTAGAGCTTCATTAATATTATGAGGCGACATTTGATAGGAATCTTTATTTCCTTTTCCTAAATTAGAAGATGACTGAACAGCTTCTCTGAAGGGACCATAAAATTTTGAACTGTATTTTGCAGCGTAAGAAAGAATTACTGTGTTAAAAAAATTATTTAGCTCAAGCTCTTTTCTTATAGCGCCAATTCTCCCATCCATCATATCTGAAGGTGCTATTACATCAGCTCCCGCATCTGCTAGAACTAAGGCTTGCTTTTTTAATACTTCGACTGTTTTGTCATTATCTACGTAATCTTTTTTGTCCAATATTCCATCGTGGCCATGCACGGTATAGGGATCAAGGGCAACGTCTACAATAAGAACTAATTCTGGAATCTTTTTTTTAATCGACTCGACAGTCCCACATATTAAGTTTTTTCGATTAAATGCTTCGATGCCCTCTAAATCCTTTTTTTTAGAATCTATCACGGGGAAAAGAGCGACTGCTTTTATTCCCAGATCCATTAAGCTTTTGCAGTAATCAATCACGCCTTCCTTTGAATACCTGTTTACGTTTGGCATGGATTCAATTGCTTCAGCTTTTTTGATCCCTTCCTTGACAAAGATAGGTTGTATTAAATCGTCGACTGTTAGGCTGGTTTCTGCAGTTATTTTGAGCAGTGACGGATTACTGCGCAGCCTTCGCAATCTTGTATCTGGAAATTTTCTATTCATCTTTATCAGCAGTTATTTGATGTTTCCAATCTTCGTAATTTAGAAAAGGTACAACTTTTCCTGAAATTTGGCGGTCAATTATGTCATAGCTTGCCCCTAAACCGCATGCATGATTAGCTTCGATAATATTAGGA
>CACFIK010000010.1:0-48195 GCA_902566305.1 uncultured SAR86 cluster bacterium
TAATTCCAACGCTTCTTCATTTTAAAACATCTAAATAAAATCGTTGGCCACTTTTTATACATGACTTTTAAGTAGAGAAAAAAGTACTTTGTATAACCAACGTCTTTTAGAAGAATTTCTACTTTTTCTGTTGTCTCTTTGAAATTTATTTTTCCGGAAAAATAATCTTTTAATGTTTGAAAATAGTTTCCACCAAAAAATACCCAGCAATCCAACATTGCTTCCTCTTCTAAGGTTGTATCTAATCCAAAAATTACATGAGTTGCATCATGGCAGAGAATACCCCACTTTTCTGAATCGCTAACTTGTTCTCCAAGAACATATCTATTATTTTTTCTTAAATAACTTCTATATTCATCTATTCCTTCTTGCAAAGATGTATTGCAATCTTGGTTCTGAAAATTGAGCATTGTTTTATTATAGTTTAATACTTTTCACTCATTACAAACTTTAGTTTAATTTTTTTGTTTTAAACTAATTTAATGAATTTAAGTATGTTCATCATTGGAAGTGTGGTTTTCATTGTTGCTTTTTCTTTTTTTAAAGTTACTGCTTTACAGAAAACTAAAAATCAAAATGAGTCTTGGTTGAAGCTTATTTCTGTTTTTTTCGTGGACCTTATTGTGCTCATGGTGGGCACTCTTGGAGTAGGGATATTTTTTGTCTCTTTGTTCAACATGTTTCATGGATAGGCTTTTAAGGAGTAGTTTTTTAAGCAATCTTTTTGCTTATCTAAAATATAGATATTTCTTACAAGATATTGAATTTAATGAAGATATTTCTATGTATGAAGATTTATTCTCTAATGGGCAAAGAGTTTTTCATGGAGTGTTATTAGATGATGAAGGAAATCTTATAAAGGACAATCAAGAGCCTGAAAATAACTGCCTGGAAGACTTTTTACTCAAGCAAAGAAATTGAAGTTAGGATTTTGAAGATCCTATGGCGACCGGTCTGATTGGTGAGGCCGCACTACCCTTCGTTTTTAGTGGGAGAATCATCACGCATGAAAGATCAACAGAATCCTTAGCAAGTAAATCAAGCTTTAAGTTTTCTATAGTGTGAATGCCAACCTGAGTTAAGAAATAATAGTGTGCTGGTAAAACAACGCCATCAGGATTTTGAGACACCTCTTTACCCATTTCGCTTGGATCACCAAAGGCATCCACCCCCCAATTATCTACACCTACTCCTACAACTTTTTTAGCAGCTAAAAACTTTGCGGCATTAAAAGATATTCCCGGTGCCTTAGAATAATAAATTTTATTTTCGTCTGGATCCTCATATTGATCACTCCATCCAGTGTAAATAAGAACAACGTCACCAGACAAAATTCCTCTTTTTTTCAGCGATGATTTTTTTAAAGTTTCCTCAATATGTTTTACGGTTACGTATTCACCAGCCTTCATAGATCTTCCACCAAAGGAATGTTTTCTGACGTCTAGCAAAACAGCCGTCGTGATGATAGGAGGAACTGTTTCAATTCCTAATTTTTGCAATGGAGATTCTGGAAATGGTTTAACTTCTTTAGCAGTTAAACCTTTGAAGTATCGAACACCAGAAAGATCCACCTCGCCTTTTCCATCCCAAAATTTATCTGAATGTCCAAAGTGTCCAAGAGCGTCAATTTGGGTTCCTTGATTTCCGTCATTCACGTTTTCATTGAGTACGTCCATCGTATAAATGTGATTAGAGTTTTCGAAACCCAGTTCAGGTAAAAATTTTGGTTTGTACTCACCTGCAAATGGAGACAAAGGCATTGTTGAGGTTCTTTCGTATGAAAGCTCATAAACCTTTACATTATTCTGAGACATCTCCGTTGCACATCTCGCCCAAGTTTCTGAACCGAGTAGGTTTGTCATTCCTCTCTCTGAAGAAAAATCTGAAGCAAAAAGAAAACTTGATGAACTTAAAAACAGTATAAAAATGATTTTGATCATCAAAGAATTATAAATGAATTAATTTTAATTGAGTCAGCTAACAGATAGCTGACTCAAAGATTATTTTGCTAAATTGAAGTTATCAGTTCCTTCTCTAGCGCCCATCCAAGTTTCGTTAGCAACTTGCGTTGAAATATCAGATAAATCAAATAAAGCTTTCATTGCCTCTGAAGTTGGCTGTGCTCCTGAACCCCACGATCCTGGCTCTGCATCAACAATGAATGCAATTAAATTGGGATTTACCCAATAATATTTAGCATCATTGACGCCAGGACTGCTTTTTGCAGTTTTACATACTGCATAAGCTGCATTTCCAAAGGTATTTCTATCAGCACCGCTGTGCATCTCAAATTTTGTAATTTGTAACATAAAAAACTCCTATTTTTTTATTAATTTATAAGAAACAGTAATAAATAGTATTAATAATTATTATAAAAGGGAAGCGGAAGGGAAATTTGAATTTATATGTCTATATTGCTAACAAGGCCTGCGTTAGTTTCAATGAATTCTCTCCTGGACTCAACATCGTCTCCCATTAGGTTGTAAAAGATTTCATCAGCTGCTTCAGCATCTTCTATTGTAACTTTTAGTAAAGATCGACTATCTGGATTCATCGTTGATTCCCATAACTGGTCTGCATTCATCTCTCCTAAACCTTTGTATCTTTGAATGGTTAGTCCTTTTTTCGAATCCTCAAATAATTCTTCAAAAGAATCGATAAGATTATCTGTAAATTCTTTTTTTACTTCTCCTTTCATGAAAAAAGAGGAATTTTGCTTAATTCCGGAAATTTTCTTTTTGAATTCCATAATTAATTTATAGCCCTTAGACTTAAAGAAAGATACAGGCAATATAGTTGCCAATGTATTTCCGTGTTCTGTTTGGGAAATTATCAATCTAGATTTGCTTTCATTGTCTAATTCAACTTTGATTTCTATATCATCTGAAGAAATTTTATTTAGGTTTGAATTTATTTCTTTCAGCCATCCTACAATATTTTTCTGAACATAATCTTTGGAATTTAAAATTGCCTCAATGAATAAGGTTGGAGCATTATTGGTTGAAGATTCAACAAAGTCCATCATTGAATTATATGAAGCGAGTATGTCAGAGAAATCCTGTTCGGTAACTTTTTTTGTTTTAGTTAGATGAAGAACCGTCTCGTGGGAAATCTTATTCACAAGGAAGCTTCTTAACATGGAATCATTTTTTATATATTCCTCCGATTTGCCGCGACCAACTTTATATAAGGGCGGTTGCGCTATAAAAATATGACCAGCTTCTAAAACTTCTGGCATGTGACGATAAAAGAAAGTTAATAACAAAGTTCTAATATGAGACCCGTCTACATCAGCATCAGTCATTATTACAACTGAATGATATCTTAACTTTTCCAGATCAAAGTCTTCTTTAAGACCGCAACCCAATGCGGTTATGATATTTACAATTTCATCGGAGTTTAAGACTTTATCTATTCTTGCTCTTTCAACGTTAAGGATTTTTCCTTTCATCGGATAAATAGCTTGATTATGTCTGTTTCTCCCTTGCTTGGCTGAACCACCTGCTGACTCTCCTTCTACAATGTACAACTCGCTTAGAGAAGGATCTTTTTCTTGGCAGTCTGCTAATTTACCAGGCAGGCCTATTCCATCAAGAACCCCTTTTCTTCTTGTCATTTCTCTAGCTTTTCTTGCCGCTTCTCTGGCCCTTGAAGCATCAATTATTTTAGTTGCAATCTGTTTTGCTTCTCCTGGGTTTTCTAAAAGAAAATCATTTAAATGCTTATAAGTTTCTTGCTCGACTACAGGCTTAATTTCAGATGAAACCAATTTGTCTTTTGTTTGAGATGAAAATTTAGGATCTGGTAACTTAACAGAAATAACTGCAGTTAAACCTTCCCTGACATCTTCACCGGATGGAGTTAAGTCACCAGATTTTAAGTAACCTTCCTTTTCCATAAAATTATTTAAACTTCTGGTGAGCGCGGTCTTAAATCCACTTAAGTGACTTCCACCATCTTTTTGAAAAATGTTATTTGTGTAGCAAAGAGTATTTTCTTGATAACTATCGTTCCACTGCAGGGCTAGCTCCACAGCCATGCCATCTTTTGTTTCTTTCAAAAACCTAAAAGGCTTATTGATTACCGACTTTTTTTTGTTTAGGAAGGTCACGAACTCTTCGAGGCCTCCGTCTGATTTAAAGTTACTAGATCTTCCATCGCGCTCATCTTTTAGAATTATCGATAGTCCAGAATTTAGAAATGACAATTCTCTTAATCTTTTAAAGAGAGTGTCATGATCAAAAGTTCTATTTTTTCCAAAAGTTTCTAAAGACGGAATAAAAGTGATGCTGGTTCCAGTCTTATTTGATTTACCGCCTTTCTTTAATTTTGATTTTGGGGTCCCGTCTTTGTATTCTTGTGTATAACTAAAACCATCTCTATTGATTTCCAATAAAAGATATTCTGAAAGAGCATTTACAACGGAAATACCAACACCATGAAGTCCACCAGAAACTTTGTATGAATTGTCATCAAATTTTCCTCCAGCGTGAAGCTTTGTCATGATGACCTCAGCTGCTGAAATACCCTCGTCTTTATGGATATCTACTGGTATACCTCTTCCGTCATCTGAAATGGTAACCTTGGAATCGTCGTGAACCGTTACAGTGACATTCTCACAGTAGCCAGCAAGCGCTTCATCGATAGAGTTATCCAGCACTTCGTAGATCATATGATGAAGGCCAGTCCCATCATCGGTATCACCTATGTACATACCAGGACGCTTTTTAACAGCTTCTAAGCCCTTTAAAACCGTTATATTTGAGGAGTCATAACTGGCTTCGTTTTGAGCTTTTTTGGGAGGTTTTTTTGGTGATTTTTTTACCGGTTTTGGCATGCTTTATTATAAAGCAATTAGGGTTTTAAATCGCCCTTTTATACCTAAAAAATCAGGGTCAATTGAGGACACAAACTTCTGTCCTGGAGCATCCAAAATTAGCTCTAAACATTTTAGAAAATTCTCCTCATCTAGCTCAGAAGGCAAGTCATCAACTAGAAAGATGGAGTGCTTATTTCCGAGATTATGCATGTGTTGATTAAATCCTAATATTGTTAATAAAATCAATAACTTCTGTTCTCCTCTAGATAAAACATCGCCTGACTTTACATCGTTGACATCATAGAGAAGATCAAGCCTATGAGGTCCAACAGTTGAATATTTTACTTCCGAGTCTTTTTGATAAACTTCGCGTAATTCATTCTTAAAATCTTCTTCTTCTAACCATAGATTTTCAACCCTAAAATTTACCTTTTTTTCTGATGGAAAGTCCTTATCAAAATTTACTTTTAGCAATGGAATAATCTTGTCCAGATGTTTATTTCTTAAAGATGAAATTTCTATTGATTTTTCGACAAATAAATCGTTCCAAATTTTGAAAGTTTTTTTGTTTGTTTCTTTTAGCGCGTTGTTCCTGAGTCTTAATGCTTTTTGAAACTCTATGTATTTTTTTTTGTAATTTTGTTCCACGTGAAACAAGTAAAAATCTAAGAAGTTTCTTCTAGTTTCAGATGAAGACTCTAAATAATTTAATGCAAAGTTATTTATTAAAAACGGACAAAGATCATTTAGTATTGATTCTTTTGGAGAGATGCGCCTAACCAGTGCCTTGGATTTTTTTCTTGAAAGCTCTAGCTTCGAATTGTCGTCAAATAATGCTTTCAAAGCAAAAAAATCTTCTTCAAATGGATAGAAAGAATTCATGTTGTTGGTTTTGAACGACTTATTTTCTATCGATAAATAAATGCTTTCCAATAAAGTAGTTTTTCCAGAGCCGTTTTTCCCTGAAATAAGGTTTGAATCTGCAAAGGAGAAAAATTTTTGTGAGAGGGCTCTAAAAGAGGATAGCTCTAATTTTTTTAAACCCATGAGACTAGAGTCTCATAGGCATGATAACGTGTATCAGATCTTCGTTTTCCTTATTTTTAACAATACAACTTGATTCTTGACCAAAAAAAACTATTTCTGCAGATAAATCTTTAATAGTAGTCAAGGACTCTTGTAAGTAGCTTATATTAAAACCAATTTCTAGCTCTGGGCCGGAATAATCAACTTTTATTTCTTCTTCAGCGCTTTCTTTTTCTGGATTATTAGCCTCAATTTTCAGCAAATCTTTGTTAAGACTCAATCGGATTCCTCTGTATTTTTCATTTGAAAGAACGGAAGCTCTGCTCAGAGCAGTATTAAATTCATTTTTATCGACAATAAGTTTAGATTCGTCACCAACCGGAAAAACTTTTTCATAATCAGGATAATTGCCCTCGATTAATTTAGAAGTGAAGGAAAATACAGAGCCTACAACATTTATTTGATTCTGGGATACATTCAACGTAATTTCTTCATCGTTAGCAGAAATAATTTTTTGCAATTCCATGACGGCTTTTCTGGGAACAATAACCCTGAAATCCTCTTTTAAACCATCAATTGAAGTTTTTGTAAAAGCGAGCCTATGGCCATCTGTTGATACCACACATAATGCATTTCCTTTTGTTTCTAAAAGGGATCCATTTAGGTAATATCTTACATCTTGCGCAGCCATTGCCACAGATGTTGAACCAATCATATCAGCTAAGGCTGAAGATGAAATCTTAATAGAGCTGCTGAAATCAGCAGAATCAATAGAGGGAAAGTCGCTAGCCGGCAATGTAGCTAAATCTGCCTGGAACTTTAAGGCTTTAATTTCTATCTGGTTATCAATTAAGCAAAAATTCAGCTTTGTATCTTCTGGTATTGATCTGACTAAATCTGCTAGTTTTCTAGCAGATACTGTAACTTCACCCTCTTTTTTAACTTCTACGCCCTCAATTGTTGTTTTATATTCAATTTCTAAATCAGTTGCCGTTATTTTTATTGAATTTTTGGTCGCAGAAATTAATACATTTGACAAAATAGGAATAGACTGCCTTTTTTCAGATACATTTGAGGCCAACAAGGCTGGTTCAACAAGATCATTTTTATTTATATTAAATTCCATAATCAAGCAGTGAGAACTCTTACTAAGTTTTTATAATCTTCATCCAATTCAGTGTTTCCTTGTCTCAATTCTCCTATTTTTTTGCAAGCATGAAGAACCGTTGTATGATCTCGGCCGCCAAAAGCGTCTCCTATCTCGGGAAGGCTGTGATTTGTTAGTTCTTTGGCTAAACTCATCGATAATTGTCTTGGTCTAGCGATAGACCTATTTCTTTTAGATGATAACAGATCAGAAAGTCTTATATTGAAATAATCTGAAACTGTCTTCTGGATATTGTCAATACTGACTTGTCTCGCTTGAATGGCAAGCAAATCTCTCAGAGATTCTTTAATTAAATTCAAATCAACTTCTTTGTTTGCAAATTTTGCATTCGCACCAACTCTTTTTAACGCCCCTTCAAGCTCTCTTACATTAGATCTGATCCTTTCAGATATAAAGAAAGCACAGTCTTGCGGCATATTTAAATTAAGCTCTTCGGCTTTTTTTAATAAGATTGCTACTCGAGTTTCAAGTTCTGGAGGTTCTACAATAACCGGTAAGCCCCAGCCTAGCCTGGACTTAAGTCTTTCTTCTAATCCCTCTATTTCTTTAGGATACCTGTCGCACGTGAGTATCATTTGCTGACCTCCTTCCAACAACGCATTAAAAGTATGAAAAAGTTCTTCTTGAGACTGTTCTTTTCCTGCAAAAAACTGAATATCGTCTATCAACAAGGCATCTACACCTCTATAAAACTGCTTGAACTCATTTATTGCACCTAATTGAAGTGATTTAACCATATCACTTACAAACCTCTCGGAATGAATGTAAACAATTCTTTTAGATGGATCTTTTTCTTTAAGTTTATTTCCCACTGCATGCATTAGATGGGTTTTACCTAAACCAACCCCACCGTATATAAATAAAGGGTTGTATGCGCCTTTAGGTGAATCAGCAACCTGTTTTGCTGCAGCTAGAGCTATATTATTTGATTTTCCTTCTACAAAAGTTTCAAATGTAAAATTTTCAAAAAGGGAATTTTCTTTATCATCTAGAAAAGGAATTTTTTTAGATTTATCCTTTGTAATCAATGGTTTAGGAGAATTAAAGAGATCATAATTTAAACTTAGATTTTCAGAATCTAGAGATCTAGATAGATATTGTTTTATGATGGAATCATAATTTTGTTTAACATGTTCTTTGATGAAATCATTTGGGGCTAAAAGCGTTACAGCTTGCATGCCAAATTCGTCTTGTTCTTCTGAGTAAGCTAAGGGACTTATCCAAGTAGAGAATTCATCCTGGTTTAGCTCTAGTTCAAGCGATTTTCTACATTCTTCCCAGGCTTGATAATTCATAAAAAGATAATAATATCTTTATTATAACTTATCCACAGGATAATCATGTGAAAAATTGTGAATAACTTGTTAATAATATAATTAATTAGAGTTTTATTTATTCGCTCATTTAATATATCATTCACCACCTTAATTTACTCGAAATGAAAAGAACCTATCAACCAAGCAAACTGAAGAGGAAAAGGACTCACGGATTTAGAGCCAGAATGTCTTCTGCCGGCGGCAGAGCCGTTATTAACAACAGAAGAAGAAAAGGCAGAAAAGTTTTATCTGCTTAAAATGAAAATACCTGCTCTGGTAGGAAAAAAAGACTTTGATAACGTCTTCAAAAATTCAGACACTTCCTTCTCGTCTGGACCCTTCGTAGTAATTCTAAAAAAGAACGAAGTATCCTCAACCAGGACTGGAATTATTATTCAAAAAAAGTTTGTTAAATTAGCTGTAAATCGAAATTATATTAAAAGAAAATTTAGAGAAATTATAATGAGATCTAAGTTAAACTCTTTTGACGCTGTCCTCATGGTTAAAAATAAAATAGAGGAATTTGATAAATTAAAAGTAAAAAAAAATTTCATTGATTTAGAGTCCAAAATTGAAAAGATTTAATTTAAAAAAAATATTAGTTTTCTTGATTGTTATTTATCAAAGATCAATCAGCCCGTACTTTGGACCCACTTGCAGATTTCAACCAACATGTTCTGAGTACGCTAAAAATTGTATTGAGATTCATGGCGTGATGAAGGGCACATATTACAGCTTAAAAAGAATCTCAAAATGTCATCCTCTTGGATCATATGGTTATGATCCCGTTCCGGAGAAAGCAAAGAATGATTGATAATTTTCAAAGATATTTTCTAGTATTTTCAATCTTCATTTTTAGTTATTTATTGCTTATCAATTGGAATCCGCCTACTCAAGAAGAAATCACTTCTGAAAACATTTTAAACGATAGTGAGTACTTACCAACCGATCCAATTCCTGAGCCTGATTCTTTTGTGGACGAGTCAAGTTCTTTTGCTGAGTTAAGCAATGTCACCTCTTTGATATGTGGCGCCGAAGAAACAGTCGAAGTCTCTAATGAAAATCAGAGGCTTGAAATAAGCCTGTCCAGCGGACAGATTATTAAATCAGAATTATTGAATTATCCTTTGGAAATTAATGGCCAAGCTAATACTTTGCTTTTCAACAAGTGTGGTAAAGAGAATTACTTTTTAGACGGTGGTTTTGTTGTTTCAGGAATGTCTAACGCAACGGAAGGAAATTATTTTTCTGTGCTGTCTAAATCAAAAGATTCGGTTGAGATCATAAGAAGACTTCCAAATGGCTCCACTCATTCTAAGAAAATTAGCTTGGGGGAAAACTTCAGAATAAATTTTAAAGAAGAATTTTTTAATGGAGAGGTGGTTGAAGTTTCAGTCGCGCCATATGCAAAAATAAATCGCTCATCCGAGAAAACTATTTCTGGTTCTGGGGGCATATTTACTCAACCCTCATCTTGGGCATATTTGGGTCCTGCGTTTTCTTATGATGGTGAAAACTACGATAAAAGATCTTTCTCAGAAATAGAAGAAGTAGAATTTAGAACATCAACCAGCGGAGGTTGGATTTCAATGATTCAACATTATTTCTTAACCTCCCTGGTACCCAACCAGACGTCCAACAGCCTGCTTCAAGGTAAGAAAAATAAAAATGATGGCTCTTTTTCTGTTGGGTTTGTTGAAGAGACCAAAAAGGTTGCTCCAGGCACCTCAATAAAAAACGAGTATTCAGCTTATTCGGGTCCAAAAATTAAGGGAAATTTAGACTTAATGCATCCAAAGCTCGGTTTAGCCATAGATTATGGCTTCTTATATTGGATTGGTCAGCCTATTTTTTGGGTAATGAACCTTATTAATCAAGCAATTAGCAGCTGGGGATGGTCTATTGTACTGGTAACTGTCCTTATAAAGGTTTTCTTATGGCCCCTATCTTATGTTGCATACAAGAATATGGGGAAAATGAGGCAACTTCAGCCCAAGCTCAAGGAGCTTCAAGAGAGATATGGGGACGACAGACAAGCTATGTCAAGGGAGATGATGGCCCTATATTCAAAAGAAAAGGTGAATCCTGCGCTCGGATGTCTTCCAATGCTGCTACAAATGCCTTTTTTCCTTGCTTTTTATTGGGTTTTAATCGAGACAGTTGAGCTCAGACATGCTCCATTCATGTTCTGGATTGTTGATTTATCTGTAAGGGACCCTTTATTTATATTGCCTTTGCTAAACATGGGAGCCATGTATCTAATGCAGCTTTTGCAGCCTCAACCAGCGGGCGTAGATCCAATGCAGGCAAGAATTTTTAAATTTATGCCTATCATATTTGGGGTGCTCTTTGCATTTTTCCCGGCTGGCCTTGTCTTGTATTGGTTGGTAAATTCTCTTGTCTCAGCCTTACAAATGCTTATGCATGGGCCTAAAAAGGCTGCATAGAGGAGATTTTCTTTGGATCAGGCTATAGTTGCTTGTTCAACCCCTCCCGGCAGAGGAGCTATTTCAGTTGTAAGAATTAGCGGAAAGGAGGCAAAAAGCATTATTAACAACCTCTTTTCCCTAGAGTTTGATCATGGAACATCAAAAGTTGCAGAGACAAACCTTTCAGAGGGGTTTAATGAAAAGTGTCTAATTTCGTGCTTTGAGGGCCCCTCATCATACACGGGCGAGGATGTGGCCGAGATATCGTGTCATGGGAACCCCTTAATAGTTCGGGCTTTGATTCAGAAATGCATAGAATTAGGCGCCAGAAACGCAAACCCAGGCGAATTTACTCAAAGGGCCTTTCTTAACAACAAGATTGACCTTGCGCAGTCTGAAGCGGTTATCGATCTCATAAATGCTAGCTCTAGCGCAGCAATGGTGGCGGCATCAAAGTCAGTTTCTGGTAATTTCGGTGAAAATGTAGACAAAATCTTGGAAAGTCTAAGAAAAGTAAGAATACTTGTGGAGTCTTCTATCGATTTTTCTGATCAAGATACAAACATAGATTTTATGCAAATTAATGCTCTTTTTAAAGATTTTAGATGCCTTTTAGAGGATTTTGATGAGAAAATAGAGGAAGGAATAAGGATAATGTCTGAACACAGAGTTGTAGTTGCCGGGCCTCCAAACGTGGGCAAATCCAGCATTATGAACATTCTTTCTGGAGAAGAGGCCTCGATAGTGACTGAAATTAAAGGAACTACAAGGGACCCAATATATAAAAAAATACAAATTAAAGACCTGCAAGTAGATATTTATGACACGGCGGGAATAAATGACGAAACAGTGGACGAAATAGAAAAGCTTGGAATAGATAAATCTAGGTCGTTAATAGAGGGAGCAGACCTGATCTTGGAGGTGATTGATGCTGAAAACAGGGATTTTAGCCTCAAAAAGAACGGAAACATCTTAAAAGTCTTCAATAAGTCTGACATTTCTAGCCCGCCCAAAGAGTTTGAGGGAATTGTTGTTTCTGCTCTTGAGAAAAAAAATATCAGCGCTCTTGAAGAAAAAATTTACGAGCTTCTCTCAAGCGGCGGATCTGATGCTTTATTTTCAGCTAGAGAAAGACACCGAAACTTGGTTAAAAAAGCTTTTATGGAAATAGACTCTTGTCCAGACCCAATTGATGTGAAAAACGTTGATATAGCTGCAGAGCACCTAAAGTTGGCAGATATGTTTCTTGGGGACATTAAGTCTCCCATGAGCGCGGATGACTTTTTGGGGGAAATATTTTCCGCTTTTTGCATAGGTAAGTAAGCACTAACTATAATTCATATCTTGTCATTAAGGTGTTTTTTATTGCATTAAGATCTTTTTAAAAAGCTGTTAGTAACTATTTATAGTTATTTTCTCAACACTTTAAAAAGAGCAAAACACAGCTTATAAACAAGCTTAGTAACATGGCTCTACCTTCTCTATCCCCTGGGTTTTAAGGGGCCTAAGACTTTTTCCACTTGCTAACAGGGCTAACAACAATAAACATATACTCTCTAATATATAAATACATATATATAATATTTTTAATGAAAGCGGACATAATTGTAATAGGCGGGGGTCACGCGGGCTGTGAAGCAGCTGCGGCTGCAGCTAGGATTGGAGTTAAAACCGTCCTGATTACTCATAAATTTAAAACCATCGGTCAAATGTCATGTAATCCTGCTATTGGCGGAGTAGGAAAAAGCCACCTTGTAAAAGAGATAGATGCTGCTGATGGAATAATGGCAAGATGCGCCGACAGGGCCGCCATTCATCTAAAAGTTTTGAATTCTTCCAAAGGACCGGCCGTCAGAGCTACGCGCGCTCAGGCAGATAGGGAGTTATACAAAAAATCCGTTCAAAAAGAATTGAAGAATCTAGAAAACCTCGAGATTGTAGAAGGCGAGGTTACTGACTTTGGTATACAAAACAATCAAATCGCTTCGGTTACCGTTGGCGAAAGTAAAATTTTAAAAGCTCAAAAAGTAATTTTGACAACAGGGACTTTCCTTAATGGAAAGCTTTTCACTGGAATGGATAATAACGAAGGGGGCAGGGTTGGAGATAACTCCTCAAAAAAATTAGCAGAAAAACTAAGAAACATTGATTTTTCAGTTGGCAGATTAAAAACAGGAACTCCTCCAAGAATTCATAAAGACTCTATAAATTGGGAAATTTTAGAAGAGCAGAAAGGTGACGTCCCTAGACCTACGATCTCTTTTTTAAGCGATCAAAGCATTCACCCCAAGCAAGTGTCATGCTTTATAACCAGAACAAACGAAAAAACTCACGAAATTATAATAGGCGACCTTGATAGATCTCCAATGTTCTCAGGAAAGATTGAAGGAGTTGGGCCAAGATACTGCCCTTCCATCGAAGACAAAATATTCAGATTTAAAGATAAAAAGTCCCACCAAATATTCATAGAACCAGAAGGACTAAATTCCGACTTAATTTATCCAAACGGAATTTCGACAAGCCTGCCAAAGGACTGCCAAGAAAAATTTGTTAGATCTATAGAAGGGTTTGAAAGCGCCAAAATAACTCAATATGGATATGCGGTCGAATATGATTTTTTTGATCCTAGAGAACTTCATGAAACGCTGGAAACGAGAAAAATAAAAAATCTTTACTTTGCTGGCCAAATCAATGGCACAACCGGGTATGAAGAAGCTGCAGCCCAAGGGCTTGTAGCCGGCGCAAACGCTGCTCTGTCTTTTTTAGGAAAAGATCCTTGGACGCCAAGCAGAGAAGAGTCTTATCTGGGTGTTTTAATCGACGATCTTGTAACTCTTGGAACGAAGGAACCATACAGGATGTTCACCAGCAGATCTGAACATAGATTAATTTTAAGAGAGGACAATGCTGACCAAAGAATTACAGAAAAAGCTTATAAAGTCGGCTTGGTATCCGAGAGCAGATATAAGATATTTTCTGAAAAGAAAAATAAAATAATTAAAGAGAAAGACAAGCTAGCAAAGTTATTTCTCCGGCCCGAGGATGAAAAAATATATAGCAGTTTAAAAATTAAAGAGCCAAAGTCAGCCACCTCTTTTTTAGACTTGCTGAAGAGACCAGATCTAGATTTTCAAGATTTAGCCAAAGCATTTTCTATTGAGACCCCAGACAACGATATAGTTTTTGATATCGAAACGAACCAAAGATATTCGGGATACATCAAAAGACAGATGGACGAGATAGAAAAAATGAAGAAAAACAGAAATGCTCACATACCTTCGAATTTTGACTACACAAACGTAAAAGGCCTGTCAGCAGAAATCACTCAAAAACTCTCTAAAGTTGAACCCAAAACATTGGCACAAGCCTGGAGAATTCCTGGAATCACGCCAGCAGCAATATCGGCGCTAATGGTTTACCTGAAAAGAAACGAAACAGAAACTGCAGATAAAAATGCACGCGGAAGTACCCGAGAGTCTTAAGGTCTCGCTGGAAGAAATCTCAAAGCCAGAAAAAGAAAAGGAGCTAAAAGAGTTCGCCCTCAAGGTTTTTGATTGGAATAAGACAACAAATCTTGTTTCAAAAAATTCTACCCTAGAAAACATATATAATCACATCATTGATTCAGCGCATTTATATCCCTACATACAAGATAATTCTTACATTGACGTCGGAAGCGGGGCGGGATTTCCGGGGCTCGTAATTTCTATTCTTGGAAACCAAGACGGCTGCCTGCTTGAGCCAGCCAACAAAAAAGCATCTTTCTTGAGACACTGTCTTGCACATTTTGGCATTCAAAATACAAAGGTTTTGCAAAAAAGGCTTGAGCACCTAGACCTCATTAAAGAGGATGTCCTAATTTCCAGAGCGTTCGCCGAACCCAAAAAAATCCAAAACTTGGCGATTAAGAAAATGAGCGGAGATCAAAAAATTTTACTTATGGTTTCAGAGCAGCAAGCTATCCGCGAAGATAAAAATAACTGGAAGTACATTCCTTCCGCAGCATCAAAAATTTTAGGAAAAAAAACAGGTTTCTTAGAATTTAACCCACCAAAAAAATGATAATATACAACCTTGATAACTTTAGTTGTAGCTAACCAAAAAGGCGGGGTAGGAAAAACCACCACAGCGGTAA
The DNA here is from genome assembly GCA_902566305.1 of uncultured SAR86 cluster bacterium. GTDB lineage: Bacteria > Pseudomonadota > Gammaproteobacteria > Magnimaribacterales > AG-339-G14 > CACNYO01. Next base: position 14,894 of record CACFIK010000010.1, read on the forward strand.
ACTTGGCCGCCTCGCTCGCAGCCACAAAAAGAAAAGTCCTCCTTATAGATATTGATTCCCAGGCCAACGCTACCACCGGATCCGGCCATGAGAAAGCAGAAGATAAACTTACCATAATGGATGTTTTGGCCAGAGGCGCATGCATCAAAGAAACCATATTGCCCTGTACAGATTTTGGTTTTGATTTAGTGCCTTCATGTCAGGACCTAATTTCAGCCGACATTGAAATGACCATAGTTCCCGCTGCCTCCCTTCAGCTTAAAAACGCACTAAGGTCTCTCGAAGGCAGTTACGATTACGTGATAATTGATTGTCCTCCCTCGTTGGGCATTCTTACTTTGAATGCGCTGAGAGCTAGCTCGAAACTAATCATTCCCATGCAGTGCGAATACTATGCAATGGAAGGACTTGTTTCTCTGAACAAGGCCATTAATGACATCAACAGCAAGACCGGAGAAAACATACAAATCAGCGCCATCTTAAGAACGATGTTTGATCCTAGGGCTAGGCTAACAAGAGAGGTCTCAGAAGAACTGCAAAAATACTTCCCGAACGAGCTTTGCTCAACCGTCATCCCAAGAAACATAAAGCTGGCGGAAGCCCCCAGCTCCGGTAAACCAGGCCTCTTTTATGATCCCACAGCTAAGGGCACAGTCGCTTATCTTGCACTTGCCGGAGAAGTTATTTCAAAGTTTGAGAAAGATTCAATGGTTGCATGAGCGAAGATAGAAAAACTTTAAAGAGAGGCCTAGATGCCTTGTTGGGCGACGAGCCCATTTCTTCTCAGCAAGCACAAAGCCAAGAAATAGCCATAGATAAAATTAGCCCAAGCAGATATCAGGCGAGAGAAAACATAAACCAAGAGTCTCTTGAAGAATTAACCGAATCAATTTCCTCGCAAGGAGTCATTCAGCCAATAATAGTTCGAAGAGTGGGGGGAGACGCTTACGAACTCATTGCCGGCGAGAGAAGATGGAGGGCATCCAAGCAAGCCGGCCTCACGACCATTCCCGCTATCTTTAAAGATGCATCTGAAGATCAAATTATCAGAATGGGTTTAATCGAAAATCTGCAAAGAGAAGACTTGAATCCAATGGAAGAGGCGAGAGGTCTTTTAAGGCTTCAAAAGGAATTTAATATCAGTCAGCAAGACGTAGCGTCGGCGGTTGGGAAATCTAGGTCTGGAGTAGCAAATATTTTAAGGCTAAACAATTTATGCAAAGAGGCTCAAAACCTATTGGAAAGTTCAAGCATTGATATGGGTCACGCACGAGCATTGTTGACATTGCCAGAAGGTCCGCAAGCCTCCTTCGCAAAACAGGCCGCTAAAAACGGCTGGTCTGTTAGACAAACAGAAAAGGCTGCGCAAGATTATTTGTCAGGTTCTGGCAAGACGAAAACCCCAAAAAGAAAGGATGCGAACATAAGCGCCTTAGAGGAGGAGATCAGCAACGAACTATCCTCATCGGTATCAATTCAACATAAAAAAAACGGGTCAGGCAAAATAATTTTTAGTTATAGAGATCTCGATCAGCTAGATAAGATAATTGGTCCTTTTCGTAAGAAAAGTTAGACGCTCTTATAACGAAAAAAAAGCCTTTATAGCCTTGAGTTTATTAGCTCCAGACAACTATAATGCACTGCCTTAAAAGACATGGCTAAAGAAGCAGCAAATAATCTAGTCGAAACCTCTGATTACATAGGTCATCACCTTGTAAATTTAACCTTCGGCTGGTGTGAAAAAACATCTTCATGGGGCTTCGCTCATCACCAACAAGACCTTTCAAAAAGTTTAGACTCGGCCTGCGATGTATCCGAAATGGGTTTTTGGGCATTTCACATGGACACAATATTTATGTCGGTTTTTTTGGGTGTTTTGGTCTTTGGTTTCTTTGGGCTCATCAACAGGTCTGCCAAAAAAGGAACTCCAGGCAAGCTGCAAAACTTTGTTGAATTTGTTCACGAATTTATCGGTAGCGCGGTGTCTTCTGGGTATCACGGAACTTCAAAAATAGTAGCCCCGCTCGCATTTGCAAGTTGTTTGTGGATTTTGTCATGGAACTTAATGGACTTGTTGCCCGTGGAAATGGCTAACTTTTTTGGGCAGGCTGGTAGTGGAATAAACTACTTTAAGATATTGCCTACCGCTGATTTGAACGCACCCTTAGCCCTGGCCGCAGTCGTAATGGTGCTTGTTACTTATTTCAGCATAAACACCCATGGCTTGGGCGGCTTTCTAAAAGAATTATTTATTGTTCCCTTGGGGCCTCTAGAATTTATTAGCTTTGTGTCTAAGCATGTCGCTTTAGCACTAAGGCTTTACGGTAACTTGTTTGCTGGCGAGATGATTTTCATTTTGATTGCCATTATGTTTGGGCAGTTCTTTATGTCATTTTCTCAAACACTTTGGTTTTTGCCTGGCTTGATTATGAATCTGGCTTGGGCACTATTTCACATTTTAATTGTCGCGTTGCAGGCGTATATCTTCATGATGCTTACAATCGCTTATTTAAACTTGGCTAGCACAAAACACTAGCCACAACTTTAGGAGACGGATATGGAAGAATTAAGATTAGTAGCAGGAGCCTTGCTTACTGGTTTGGGTGCCCTTGGAGGAGGGGTTGGAATTGGAACTCTTACCTCTAAGTACATAGAGGCAGTTGCTAGACAGCCTGAGCTTCAAGGACAGCTTTTTGCTCAGGTGTTGATTGCTCTAGGTTTAACAGATGCGCTGCCAATCATTTCTTTGGCGGTAGGGTTATTATTCTTATTCACGTAAAACATGAATATAAACGCTACTTTTTTTGCAGAACTCATAGCTTTTTGCATATTTGTATTTATCACTTACAGATACATATGGCCAAGCATGGCAAGTGTTCTTGAAGAAAGAAGAAAAGAAATTGATGAGGGCCTTCAAGCCGCAAGCGAATCTAAAAGGCAGCTAGAGGAAGCGAAAGAGGAATCTAGCAGAGTCATAGATGCCGCAAAATCTGAGGCTTCAACTTTAATTAATCAGGCCGGTTCGAGGGCCGATCAGTTAATAGATGAAGCAAAAGAGCAGGCCACTGAGGAGGCAAAAAAAATTAAAGAAACTGCTGAGTCTGATATTGCTCAAAGCACCAACAAAGCCAAAGAAACGCTCAAGGAAGAGTTGTCAGTTTTGGTTGTTGCAGGAGCTTCTAAGATTTTAAACAAAGAGATTGACGAAAGCGCAAACAAAGAAATAGTTGATCAACTTATTAAAGAATTATGACAAGTCAATCGGTTATAGCCAGACCTTACGCAGAAGCAGCCTTTAGTGTTGCGAAGCAAGATAATTCAATTGAGGAATGGTCATCCGATTTGCAAAAAATAAAAGCAGTATGCGCCGATCAAAAAATAACTAATTTGTTGCTTAATCCTGACCTGTCCTATTCAGACAAAACAGAAATATTTATGGATCTTTTTAAAGGCGAAATATCAGACAAAGCCTCCTCTTTTGTTAAGGTCTGTGGAGATAACAAGAGATTAAAAAACCTTCCCGAGATCATAAACTTCTTTAACGAGTTGGCCCTTGAGAGCCTCAATAAAAAAAATGTCTACATCTCTTCACCTTTCCAGCTTGAAGAAAAACAAATTAAAAAGATCACCTCAGCCCTTGAAAAAAGACTCGATTCTGAGGTTGTTATAGATTTTGACATAGACAAGTCGTTAATCGGCGGATTAAAGATCGCCTATGAAGACCAGGTCCTTGATATGTCTATTAAAAGAAAATTAGACCTGCTTCAAACACAACTTAGAAACTAAAAAGGAGAACCATGGATAACTTAAACCCCTCAGAAATAAGCGAAATTATAAAGGGAAGAATTGATTCCCTAGAAACTTCAACCACAGAATCCAACGAGGGAACGATCGTATTTCTTTCAGACGGCATCGCGAGGGTGCATGGATTAAGCGACGCAATGTACGGAGAGCTTATAGAGTTTGAAGGCGGCGTTTCTGGAATGGCGCTTAATTTAGAAAGAGACTCTGTTGGCGTGGTAATTTTTGGAGACTACAAACAACTTGCCGAAGGCGGAGTGGCCAAGTGCACAGGCAAGATTTTAGAGGTTCCTGTTGGCCTAGAGCTTGTCGGAAGAGTAGTTGATGCTCTTGGAAACCCAATCGATGGTAAAGGCCCAATCAAGACTAAATTAACTTCTCCGGTTGAAAAAGTTGCTCCCGGGGTAATGACAAGAAAGCCGGTTGACGAGCCTGTGCAGATAGGACTTAAGGCGGTTGATAGCATGGTGCCAATCGGAAGAGGCCAAAGAGAATTGATTATTGGTGACCGACAAACGGGCAAGACAGCCATTGCTTTAGACGCAATCATTAATCAAAAAGGAACGGGCGTTACTTGTGTGTATGTAGCCGTAGGGCAAAAACAATCTTCCATTGCGGCAGTGGTGAGAAAGCTTGAAGAATACGGAGCTATGGAGCACACAATTATTGTTGCAGCAGCAGCAGCGGACCCTGCCCCAATGCAATTTCTTGCGCCTTACTCAGGTTGTTCTATGGGCGAATATTTCAGAGATAAAGGGGAGGACGCGCTTATCATTTATGACGACCTTTCCAAGCAAGCTGTAGCCTATCGTCAAATATCACTTTTGCTCAGAAGGCCGCCGGGAAGAGAAGCTTATCCGGGCGATATTTTTTACCTTCACTCAAGACTTCTTGAAAGAGGCTGCAGGGTGAACGAAGATTATGTTGAAGAGCAAACCGAAGGCAAAGTTAAAGGCAAAACAGGATCTTTGACCGCTCTACCAATTATTGAAACTCAGGCTGGAGACGTTTCAGCTTTCGTTCCTACGAATGTAATTTCAATAACAGACGGTCAGATCTTCTTAGAAACCTCCTATTTCAACAAAGGTCTATTACCAGCCATGAATCCAGGTATTTCTGTCTCAAGGGTGGGTGGAGCCGCTCAAACTCCATTGATTAAAAAATTAGGTGGAGGCGTGAGAATTGCTCTTGCTCAGTTCAGAGAGTTGGAAGCTTTTGCACAATTTGCTTCAGACTTGGATGATGCATCAAGAGAGCAGCTTGAGCTTGGTCAGAAAGTAACAGAATTGATGAAGCAAAAACAATATTCACCTATGTCGGTATCAGAGATGGGGCTTGTTCTTTTTGCAGTAGATAAAGGTTATTTAAAAGATGTGGAGCTCAATAAAATTGCAGATTTTGAATCAGCTTTGATTTCTTATATGAATTCAGAGCACAAAGATTTCATGGATAGTTTGGCGGAGAGCGGCGAACACTCAGATGAAATCCTTGCAACCTTTACAGAAGCTCTCGATAAATTTAAAGCAACACAAACTTGGTAGCACTGAATGGCGAACACTAAAGAAATTAGAAAGAAGATCTCAAGTATTTCTAATACTCAAAAAATTACTAGTGCCATGGAAATGGTTGCCTCAAGCAAAATGCGTAAGACCCAGGATCGCATGGAGATGGGCAGGCCTTACGCTAACAGAATGTTATCGGTCATTGGCCATTTGGCTAACTCAAATCCAGAGTATAAGCCTGTCTACATGTCAGAGAGAGATGTTAAAGGAATAGGCGTCATTGTTATTGGATCTGACAAAGGGTTGTGTGGAGGGCTGAATATAAATTTATTTAGAACTCTGCTTCCTTTTCTAAAGGAACAATCAGAAGCAGGTGTAAATCAAATGTTTTGTCCCATTGGAACAAAAGCAAAAGTATTTTTTAATTCTTTTGGAGGCAACGTGGTTGCCACTGCTGAAAAACTTGGCGACATACCGGCTCTTGAAGATTTGATAGGCTCAATAAAGGTCCTGCTTGATAAATTTGAGAGCGGTGAAATAGACAAGGTCTTCCTTGCCAGCAACAGATTTGAAAACACCATGACCCAAACGCCTGAAATAAGACAACTTCTGCCGTTATTACCAGAGGACACTCCTGAGCTAAAACACAGATGGGATTATATTTACGAGCCAGATGCAAAAGAACTTCTTGATGGTTTGATGCAAAGGTATGTTGAATCCCTGGTTTACCAAGCAGTCATAGAAAACATTGCATGCGAACAGGCAGCAAAAATGGTAGCAATGAAAAATGCTACCGAGAATGCAGGGACAATTATTGACGAATTACAACTTATTTATAACAACGCAAGGCAAGCAGCAATTACTCAAGAACTTTCAGAGATTGTTGCTGGAGCCGAAGCAATTTAGAACTTGAGGAAAATAAAATGAGCCAAGGCACAGTAGTACAAGTAATCGGAGCCGTAATCGATGTGGAATTCTCTAGACAGGAGCTCCCTAAAATATACGATGCTCTTGAAGTTGAAGGAGAGGGTTTAGTTTTAGAAGTCCAGCAGCAGCTTGGAGACGGAATTGTTAGAACCATTGCAATGGGTCAAACAGAGGGTCTACAAAGGGGTGCAAAAGTCTCAAATACTGGAGACGCGGTCAAAGTGCCGGTTGGAGAAAAAACCTTAGGAAGGATTTTGAATGTCTTGGGTGAACCCATTGACGGAAAAGGCGATGTCGGAGCTGAAGAACAAATGCCCATTCACAGGGCTCCGCCAAGCTATGAAGATCAGGCGGAATCATCTGAGATTTTAGAAACAGGAATCAAGGTTATTGATCTAATGTGTCCGTTTGCTAAAGGAGGTAAAGTCGGATTGTTCGGGGGTGCCGGAGTAGGAAAAACAGTCAACATGATGGAGCTAATCAGAAACATCGCTTACGAAACTAGCGGATATTCTGTTTTTGCCGGTGTCGGCGAGAGGACAAGAGAAGGAAATGATTTTTATCTAGAAATGACCGAATCACAAGTATTGGATAAGGTTGCTTTGGTTTATGGACAAATGAACGAACCTCCTGGATGCAGAATGAGGGTAGCTTTATCAGGATTAACAATTGCTGAGAAATTCAGAGATGAAGGTAAAGATGTACTCTTATTTGTAGATAACATTTATAGATACACATTGGCTGGTGTGGAGTGTTCATCGCTTCTTGGAAGAATGCCATCCGCAGTGGGTTATCAGCCTACGCTTGCTGAAGAAATGGGAGTTCTTCAAGAAAGAATTACATCAACCAAGACGGGTTCAATCACATCAGTGCAGGCAATATATGTTCCTGCAGATGATTTAACAGATCCATCGCCGGCTACGACATTCGCTCACCTCGATGCAACAGTAGTACTTTCAAGACAAATTGCGTCTCTTGGCATCTATCCGGCAGTTGATCCGCTTGACTCTACCAGCAGACAGCTTGATCCAGCCATTGTTGGTCAAGAACACTACGATGTTGCAAAAGGTGTTCAACAAGTTCTTCAAAGATATTTAGAGTTAAAAGATATTATCGCCATTTTGGGTATGGACGAGCTTTCAGATGAAGATAAACAGACAGTTAACAGAGCAAGAAGAATTGAGAAATATTTATCTCAACCTTTCTTTGTAGCAGAAGTATTTACCAACTCACCCGGGAAATTCGTCTCCATCAAAGACACTGTGAGAGGTTTTAAAGGAATCTTGGAAGGAGAGTACGATGATCTTCCTGAGCAAGCATTCTTGATGGCTGGAAAAATCGAAGAAGTAGTAGAGAACGCAGAAAAACTTAAATGAGCATCATGAAATGCAGCATTGTCAGCGCTGAGCAAGAAATCTTTGCAGGCGATGTTCAAATGCTAAGCGTTACAGGTGCCGAGGGTGAACTTGGAATTACTCCAGGTCATTCACAGCTGCTGACCTCAATTAAGCCCGGCCCAGTCAAGCTAACTCTTGAGGATGGAACCGAGGAAGTTTTTTTTGCTTCTGGCGGATTTGTTGAGGTTCAACCACACGAGGTAACTTTATTATCTGATATTGCAGAGCGTGCAGATGATATCGATGAATCAAAAGCCGAGAGAGCAAAAGAGTTAGCTCTAAGAAATCAAGAAAACGCTGAATCAGATATGGATTTCTCCAGAGCCAAGGCAGAGCTAGCTGAAGCCTCAGCTCGTCTACAAGCCTTGCGCAAACTCCGTAAGAAATAGTTAAATAGGCACTTTAAAGTCAGCTTAATTGCTCAACCGCCTATGAATTTAGATATTGTTATATTGGCAGCAGGAAAAGGCACCCGCATGGGAAGCTCTTTACCTAAGGTTTTAGCAGGCCTTGCAGGAAGGCCAATGCTGGAGCATGTCTTAGATTCAGTGTCACAATTAAAGAAAACTAAACTGCATGTTGTCGTAGGACACGAAGCGCAACAGGTAAGAAAAACTTTTTCTGGTAACAAGAAAATTAACTGGATTAAGCAGACAAAACAATTGGGTACAGGGCATGCAGTTAAGCAAGCCGCAAAACATATTCGATCAAATTCAAACGTAGTTATTTTGTATGGCGATGTTCCCCTTATCTCCGAGAGCACAATTTCCAAACTAGCCAAGCTAGCTTCCAAAGGACCGTCTCTGCTTACTTTCAATAATGAAAACCCAACCGGTTACGGAAGAATAGTAAGAGGCTCTAGAAATAAGATAGAAGCCATAATTGAAGAAAAAGATGCCTCACCATCTCAGAAGGAAATTACTGAAGTTAATTCTGGAATTATGGCCTTTAAAGCTCAAGACCTCATTCGCTTGTTAGGAAAAATCAGAAACAATAACAAAGCTAAAGAGTTTTATTTGACCGATACGGTTTACGAAGCGCATCTAGAAAAATTAAATATTCAGTCACTAAGGCTATCCGATGCAGATGAAGTTTTAGGTTGTAATACCCTAGAAGAGCTTCAAACATTAGAAAAGGCTTATCACATCTCAACAGCAAAAAAATTTCTCAACAAAGGAGTTTCTTTTGCCGACATAGAAAAGGTTAAATTTAGGGGAAACATCTCAATAGAAAAGGGTGCTTTTATTGATGAGAACGTTATTTTTGAAGGTGCTGTTTCTATTGGAGCTAATGCAAAAATTGGCCCTGGATGCATTGTCTCTAATTCTTCCATCGGCAAAAACTCTGAACTTCTTGCTTATTCTTTTGTCGAAGAATCTATGCTCGAAAGCAATGCGAAAGCTGGACCATTTGCTCATATTGGCGTCCAAACAAAAATGGAAGAAGGAGCAGAGATAGGAAACTTTGTTGAGACGAAAAGAAGCAATATCGGCGCTAATTCAAAAGCAAAACACCTTGCTTACATTGGCGACGGCAGAATAGGAAAAGGCGTCAACATTGGCGCTGGTACGATCTTTTGTAATTACGATGGCGTTAAAAAGCATATCACCAAAATTGAGGATGATGCTTTCATAGGATCAAACTCAGCCTTGGTAGCTCCCTTGACTATCGGAGCAAATTCTTACGTTGGCTCAGGATCTGTCGTCACAAAAAATGTTGGTAAGGGCCAACTAGCAATTGGAAGGGGCAGACAAAAAAACATGCCTAATAGGAAAAAATAATGTGTGGAATCATCGCAGCATCAACTGAAAGAAGCATCGGCAAGCTCTTGATTCAAGGTCTTTATAAGATGGAATATCGAGGCTATGACTCTGCTGGCATAGCTATGCATACTGAGGATAGAGTTGCGCATTTGAGAGCTCTAGGAAAAGTAAAGCTTCTCGAAGATTTGATGATCAATGAGAAGCCTAAAGGAAAAGTTGGCATTGCACACACACGTTGGGCAACTCACGGTGAACCCTCTGAGGTCAATGCTCATCCGCATCAATCGAACGAAAGAATTTTTATTGTCCACAACGGCATTATTGAAAATTATTTGGAACTCAAAGATGAATTAGCTGACAAAGGTTATGCTTTTACCTCTAAAACAGATTCAGAATTAATAGCGCATCTTCTTGATAGTTACCTAGAAGCAGGCTCATCCTTGCTCGAAGCCACCAAACAACTTAAAGACAAGCTTCAAGGAGCCTATGCTATCGCAGCACTGGATCATAGCGATCCAAACACACTGGTGCTTGCTCGACATCGATCGCCCCTGCTGATAGGTCTGGGCGAAGATGAAAATTTTGCTGCTTCCGATCCTTTGGCGCTTGCCGATCTGACAAATAAATTCCTAATTTTAGAAGACGGCGATGTTGCAAAAATTAGCCCTAGCAAAGTAGAGGTTTTTGATAAAAATAACAAAGCCTGCACAAGAGATATTCAGATTATTGATATCAAAAGCGAAGCAGCATCAAAAGGCGACTACAAACATTTCATGGAGAAGGAAATCTACGAACAACCCAGCGCAATCTTAAATACCCTTGATGGAAGGGTGGGCGGTGACGACGTTTTAGAAAATATCTTTGGCGAAGGATCAAACGACCTTTTCGCAAAGGTAAAAAGAATTCAGATCACTGCTTGCGGAACTAGCTTGCATGCAGGCCGAGTTGCTGCAAATTGGTTTTCAGCCATAGCTGGACTCCCTACTCAGATAGATTACGCTAGCGAGTATCGCTACAAAAATCCTTACGTTGATGAAAATACTTTATTAGTTACCATTTCTCAATCTGGAGAAACCGCTGATACCCTTGCCGCTCTCCGTTATGCTAAGGATCAAAATTATCTAGCTTCTTTGGCAATCTGTAATGTACCAACAAGCTCGTTGGCTAGAGAATCAGATTTCTTGCTTCTCACCAACGCAGGCCCAGAAATTGGGGTTGCTTCCACTAAAGCTTTTACTACGCAGCTTACAGCCTTAATGTTGTTGACGCTGTCTCTGGCCAAATCTTCTGGCACGAATCCGAGGCTCAGAGCTAGAGTAATCCAAGCTTTGCGTCAGATGCCTGAAATTATTGAAAAGAGCCTTGAGCTTAAAGACGATATAGTTGATATCGCTTCTGAGATAGCTCAACAAGATAACGCTCTATTTTTAGGGCGAGGGATGTTTTACCCCATTGCAAAGGAAGGTGCGCTTAAACTTAAAGAAATTTCCTATATCCATGCAGAAGCCTATCCAGCAGGAGAGTTAAAGCACGGACCGCTGGCTTTAATTGATGAGCGCATGCCAGTCGTTGCAATTGCTCCAGAACACGAATTGGCAGAAAAATTGGTATCCAATCTTGAGGAGGTCAAAGCAAGAGGCGGCGCGTTATATGTGTTTGGCAATGCAAAAGAAAAGCTCTCTCTTGAAAGAGGAAAATACATCAGCATGCCAGAGTGCGATTTTTTACTAACGCCAATTTTATATACGATTCCTCTGCAAATTTTATCTTACGAAGTTGCACTAATTAGAGGAACTGATATTGATCAGCCAAGGAATTTAGCAAAATCAGTGACTGTGGAGTAGATAAAGGTGTCTATATTGAATGATGAAATCTAGGATTGAGATTGCACGAGAAATCGCAGAAAAGGTTCATCTAGAACCAAATGAAAAATACCCAGAGGGTCAAACCGACAAAAAAGGATTTCCTTATATTGCACATATAAATGATGTTGCTTCTCGGGTTTCAGAATTAGGTGAATCATACGAAATAGTTGGTTTGCTCCATGATGCAATTGAAGATGCCCATAATTACGAAGCAAGGGAAGAGGTTAAGAATTTAATTTATTCACATTTTGATTCAGAAGTTATTGAGGCAATTATTGCAATGACTAAAAATGCGAATGAAGATTATTTCTCGGAATACCTTCCAAGACTTAAGAAAAATAAGATTGCCCTTAAAGTTAAAATTGCTGACTCATCTCATAATCTCTCAAAGGCACATCTTTTTAATGATGAACCAGAAACTCAAAATGAACTAAGAAAAAAATATATAGCAGTTCTTAATGAACTTGGAGCAGATGGACAAGAGTGTGAGGAACCCATAATCTTCAATGAAGAGGAGGGCAAATGGGAGACTAAAACACTTTATTTTAACTGGTATAAAAAACCAGCAATAATTGTTTCATTTGACGGAGGTGCAGAAAGTTACTTTTTAAATCAGAACGATTCAGATTGGACAATGGCAACACCACATCAAACTTTAGACTACTTTTACAGAGGAACGAGGTTAACAAAAAAAGAATTTAATAAAGAGTTCGGAGAAATTGGAAAAAACCTTCCCGGACTAAAGGAGGTTTTATGAAAAAGAAGCATAAAGATTTCATCATAAGATTTCATAAACCAACAAGTAGACACTTAAATCTACTCAGTAACGGTGGAGTAATTCACAACAGTAAATTAACAGGAGATAATTATGGAAATAAATTTTTACATTTGGTTAATTCTGACGATTGCGGTGACAGCATATTCTTGGATTTTGATCGCAAAATGGGCAAAGAAAAAAGATGCGAAACAACAATCCCTCGAAAACTAATTGACTGTTGTAAAACACTCAGTAAATGTGGAGTAATTTAAAATAGCGACTTAATCGGGGGAGAATTATGGAAACTTTTGCGATCTTGGGTTTTGTCTTTGGCCTGGTAGCTTTTATTCGCACAGAAAAGCTAATAAGAAATTTAAAAAAAAGTAACAAAATATAATGGAGCAAATTGTAATTAGCGGCACAGGTGTCTTTACACCAGAGGAGTCCATAACCAATGAAGAGTTAGTTAAGGCATACAACGAATATGCTGAGAAATTTAATTTATCAAACAAACAAGATATAGATTCAGGTAAAACCGACGCCTTAGAGCTATCAAACGAAGAATTTATTTTTAATGCTTCGGGCATCAAGAACAGATACGTAATGGATAAAGAGGGCATCCTTGATCCAGAAATTATGCATCCAATTTTAGATAAAAGAAGCGATGATCAACCCTCAATTCTTGCTGAAATGTCAATTAAAGCCGCAGAAAAAGCTCTAGATGAAGCAGGCAAAACTGCTAACGATATTGACGCGGTTATTACTGCCTGCTCAAACCTTGAAAGAGCATATCCAGCTATTTCCATAGAAGTTCAAGAATTATTAGGTATTGAGGGGTTTGCTTTTGATATGAATGTAGCCTGCTCCTCGGCGACATTTGCAATTCAAGCTGCAGCAGACATGATTCGCTCGGGTAGCGCAAAAACTATTCTGATAGTGGATCCAGAAATTTGCTCAGGGCATCTAGATTTTAAAGACCGTGATTGTCATTTTATTTTTGGTGATGTCTGCACCGCCATGATACTTGAGAAGAAGGACACAGCTGAATCGAATAATTGTTTTGAAATTCTTTCAACTAAGTGCATCACTCAATTTTCAAACAACATAAGAAACAATTTTGGATTCCTTAACAGTGCAAAAAAATCCTCGCCATCAGACAGAGACCTTTTGTTTATGCAGCAAGGCCGAAAAGTTTTTAAAGAAGTTGTTCCAATGGTTAGTCAGTTAATTCTAGAGCACCTAAATGAAGAGAAGATCCAAACTGACGAAATAAAAAGATTATGGCTTCATCAAGCTAACAAGAGCATGAACGACTTAATTGGAAAAAAAGTATTAGGCAGGACTCCAGAGGAGGATGAGCAGCCTAATATACTGCAAGATTATGCGAATACTTCTTCCGCTGGGTCCATAATAGCTTTCTCAAAATTTAGCGATGATATGCATAAAAATGAGATTGGTGTCTTATGTTCCTTCGGTGCAGGATATTCTGCTGGAAGCATAATTCTCAAGAAAATATCTTAAGGGGAGGGTAAATGCCAGAAATGACTTTATTGGGATGGTTCCATACCATCGCCGGGATTATTGCCGTATTAAGCGGGTTTTATACTTTGTATAAGTACAAAATTATTTCAAGCGAGCAAAAAATAGGAAGGCTTTATATTTTTGTGACGGCAATTGTGGCTGGCTCGGCATTAGGCATCTACAACCAAGGCAGCTTTGGAGTCGCACATGTTCTTGGCGTTTTGACTTTATTAGCTCTAGCGGGCGGCTATATTATGGAGAGATACCGATGGTTCGGATCTTTTTCAAAATATTTCCAAGCTCTTGGCTACACTTCGACGCTCCTATTTCATATGATTCCAGCTATTTCAGATTTTTTAAGAAGGCTGCCTTTAGGAGACCCTTTTATTGATTCATTTGAAGATCCTTTACTATTGAATTTCCATTTAGCTTTTTTGATTATTTACTTCATAGGAATTATTGCTCAAATGATCTGGCTTAACAGACAGTCCGCCCAATAAAAAAATAGGAATAAATGGAAAAGGCTTTCTTCACTATCGGTAGAGTTTTGCTTGGTGGTTATTTTTTATTTCCAGGGATTTCAAAAATTCCAACTTACTCTTTGACGATTGAATATATGACTCTTCACAACATACCGTTTGCGAGCATTCTTTTGCCCATTACAATATTTTTGCAATTAGTCTTTGGATCAACTCTCATAATAGGATATCGCATAAAAGAATCTGCTTTAGTTCTCGCAGCATTGACTATTTTGATAAATATCGGAATGCATGACTTCTGGAATGATTATCCAAATACAGATGCAGGCCATGAACTTCAAAACTTTTTTAAAAATTTAGGAATTTTTGCAGGATTGTTAGCGTTAAGTGCGAGCAATAATATCTCTCAATGGAGGCTTTTTAAGCATTCTTGATGATTTCTTCTTAAGACAATTTATTTTAGTGAATGTAGAATAATTGAATGGGGAAAATTGATAAGTCAGAAAATATAAAAAAAGAAGCTAGTTTGCAGCTTCCTGAAGTTGATTGGCTTGAAAAAGAATCTGACCCTAAGAAATTTTTTAAAGATCTTAAATACGCCTTATCTGAATTTGGATTTATGGTGCTAACAAATGCGCCAGGTCTATCCGATGAATTCCAGCAACAAGCATTTAAAGAAGTAAGAGGTTTTTTTGATTCACCGGTAGAGCTTAAAAAGACTTCTTATATCGGTAAAACTCCGTATTTTAGAGGATACAGCTTACCAACGCCGGCTGATAGTGGTTTTGGACAAGTTATTGAAGCATTTCAGTACGGCTTTGAGCAGGAGCCTTTGTGTGAATACGATGATAAATCTCAGCCCATCCATCGCAGATTATTTCGCGGTCCAAACACCTGGCCAGACGAAGAGTCGCTTCCAGGATTTCGACCGCTTATTGATGATTTAAATCAGCGCTATCACCGCTTAACCCACCTGCTAGGCGAAGCAATTGTAGAGTCATTAGGAGAAGATGTTGAAGCGTTTCGTGAGTATTTTGATTTCGATGATCCTGATTTGGCCGCTAGCCTTAATCATAACTACGGACTGGATGCTTATGCTGAAGAAGACCAAGATGCAGTCCGTCAAGAATATCAAAAATTTTCCAGTGACAAGGTCGGCGCGCACATTGATGGACCGCCTTTTATTGCTTTATTAATTAATGATAGGCCTGGGCTTCAAGTTGTGGCTGCTGAAGGCGAATGGATTGATGCACCCGTAACTTGTCGAACAGCGCCAGGTGATTATCATGTTCCCGTAATTCCTGGATCAGTCATTGTTAATACCGGCGGGACTCTAATGCATTTAAGTGAGGGGCGTTATTCAGCAACATTGCATCGAGTCAACACCACCTTAATTCCTGAAGGCGAAACACGAGTCTCGATGCCTTATTTCCTGATACCAAAAATGGAGGGAGACCTTATACCTTTTGGAAAATCCAAAGCTGGCTCGGTTGGCGTGGGAGGTTACGAATCTGGTCGAGATCGAGGCGCTAACGCAAGCGTTAATAGAATGGGAACTTTTCCCCAAGTAACTCGTCGCTGGTGGGCGGAGGAATATTCAGAGCTTCGCCAACAGCAACGGGATGAAGTTGAGGCCGAAACTCAGGCAGCCTATAAGCTCGCCAAAGAAAGAGGCGAACGCTTCACTCAGCAGAAAACATAAAAACACTTAAAAAAATTTTATGGTCTCAGACAATATAAGGCAGTTCCTGAATTCTTGGAAAAACGGCGTCATAGAAATCGGTAAAGTTTTTGTTGATGGCGGGGATTATAAAAAATGCGCAGAAAACTTCCTTAGCACTCATTATGCTTTTGATATTGAGGAAGTCTTGTTCAAGCCTACTTTTACAAAAGAAGTAATATTCAGAAATAAAAAAGATGATGCATTGTCCTATTTTGTGAAGGGCGGCATTCAAGAAGATAATGGTTTTGCGCTTAAACCCTGGGAGAGCATTGACCTTGTTGAGGTGAATTCTATCGAGGAAGAATCATTAATAATTGCTATGGGCACTTTTAACTTTAAGCCAGTTGACCAAGATGCAACTACTCTTGTTGCCTTTACATTTCTACTGATCAAAGATAAAGATTCTCTCAAGATAAAAGTTCATCACTCATCCCCTGTTTAGCCCATAACTTTTTAATCTAAAAAAGTTGAAGAATTTCCAATTAAATGATTACAATCATTTAATAACTTTTTAGTAGGGGGGAACAAATGAGTTCAAACAAATGGGAATATAAAATAGTTGATCATAGCAATTCAACTTCTATGGGATATTCAAACCCAGAAACAGAAGAGTTTAAGGAAAAACATAAAGATAAAGACTGGAAGCTTGAGATGATGAATGTAGAAATAAACAAGCTAGGCAAGGAAGGCTGGGAGATGGTTGGATTAAATAGCAATAACGAGATCTATTTCAAAAGGCAGGTGTAGAATATTTATGAACTGAAAAGTTCAAAAAACAATTTCATATTGTTTCATTAGGAGGGAAGCATGAGGAGAATCATTACCGGTCATAACGAGAACGGAAAATCTGTCATATCTATTGACGGGCCGCCGGCAAGATCAATCGGCGAAGAAGCTGGAGGTCTTTATGAAATTTGGAATACTGATGGCAGTGGTTTTGACACAACTTCAAACGAGGATAGGGCTGATATTGATATCGTCTTGTCTCCTGTGCAAAAAGGGACAAAGTTTAGGTATTTTCAAATAAATCCAATCCCCGAAGGTGTTCCCCAAGAAGCTATTGAGGCAGCTACTGCGGAGGCTTTTGAAAAGATAGGTGCGGCTCATCATAGAGTAGACACATCAAGAAATGCTGCGATGCACGAAACACATACCATCGATTACATTATTCTTTTAAAAGGTGACGTGACTTTGATCTTAGACGAAGAGGAGGTTCAGTTAAAGCCTCACGATGTTGTTGTGCAAAGAGGGACAAATCATGCATGGGTAAACAATGGATCAGAACCAGCCCTTTTAATAGCTGTACTTATTGATAGTAGTATCGTTTAATTTTTTTTTGATAAAAAGGCTAACAAACTTAGTTACTTAATGTAGAGTATGAATTCTTGAGAAGTAAAAAATGATTAAAACTCAACTAACAACGGACAAATTTGCAATGACCATATCATTTGCCTGTGTTGTGCACTGCTTCTTTGTTCCTTCTTTCATAATCCTCTCTTCGGGTGTCCTACCTTTTGCCTTGGATAATGAAGTAGTCCATAAATTAATAGTTTTAATTGCCGTTCCAGTAAGTGTATTTTCTTTGTACTTAGGGTATAAAAATCACAAAACCTTCTCTTTCATCCCCGCAGGAATTTTTGGCCTTGCGCTTCTCATAACTGCAGTTATGCTTGGTGAAAGCATTTTAGGAGAATTTGGTGAAAAAGGTTTCACATTATTAGGCTCAATTTTTGTGGCTTTTGCTCATTTCAGGAATCATCAAATTTGTAAGCAGTTAGATTGTGATTGCCACGAAAACGATAGGCTAGTTTCTGATTCCTAATTCTCTGCAGTCCTAACTTTTGTATTCAGTATAATTTTCACAGACTATAATCAATGAGCAATAATGCTTATTGTCTTTTTTTGAAATGAGCAAGGAAATAAAAGATCAGGTTGAACAGCTTCTCGATAACTGGATGGAGGCTTTCAATAATAAGGATATGGAGGGTTGGTCCAATACCCATAACTTTCCTCATGTAAGAATTGCAGGAGGGCAAGTTTCGTTATGGGAAACAAAAGATGACTACATAAGTCATTTTAGCAAGCCCGACATGTTTGAATCCTTAGAAGCAGCTGGGTGGCACCATTCAAAATGGGTTTCAAGAGATTTTGATTTAGTCTCTGAAGAAAAAGTCCACGTATCAGTAGTTTTTCAAAGATACGATAAAGAAAATAATCCTCACAGTAAATTCGAAGCTCTTTATGTTGTGACCAAAATAAATTCACATTGGGGCGTTCAAGCTAGATCAAGTTTAGCCCCTTGATGATATAGATTTATAATTAAAAAACAGATGGAAGACAAAATCACTTTGCATAAAAGAACCCTCAGAGCGCTGATTATTGCCTCACTACTTGCCACTGCATGTTTGATAGCGCTAAATCCAGCGAAGGCCATTACTGAGGAGATAAATCAAATAAACTATTTTGCAATTATTGGCTTTTCGTTTTACCTGCTTTCTTTGGCGCTATTATTTTTCTTAAACTCATGGGGGAAGATACTTTTTACCATTTATGTTTTAGAGGGGCTTGTCGCGAGATGGTATGGCCCAGAATACATAGAGCCAGCTGAAAGTTTATTTCTGCTATTTACTTATCTCGAAGGGATGATAGAAGGAGCTATTTTGGCGTTAATTTTTTTAACGCCTATTACAAAACTTTTTAAGTCTGTTAAGGGCCATCTTTAACGTCCAGTAGAACTAATTAACGCAGGAGCCAGATTTGTCTTGATCAGCCGCTGCAAGCAGAGCTTTGTGCACATCGGTATTATCCAGAGTGCCTGTAAAATTCTCTGCTCCAGGTCCGTAGGCATATATTGGGACCGGAACTCCTGTATGAGAACCTCTTCCAATGCCAGTATTAAAAGAGAATTTAACATCAGGATTTTCATATTTTCTTGGATCATTTGGCTCTATAAGCATGCCTCCCGTCTCGTGATCAGCGGTTACAACCACAAGAGTATCTTGATTCTCTTTGGCAAACTTTAGAGCCCATTTAATTCCATCTTCAAGATCAGACATTTCTCTCATAAGGTATTCAAAATCGTTACCATGACCCGCCCAATCAACTTGAGATGCTTCTGCCATAATGAAAAAACCTCTGCATCCATTCTCTATAAATTTTTTTGATCTATTGACTGAGAATTCAAGCATCCTTTCAATAGACGGTTCTGTCGAGTGATTTTCTGGAGTGCTATCATCTCGTAAATGTTCATCAGCAAATAAGCCAAAAACCTGATTATCGCCATAACGAGCAGGATTGCTTAACTCTGACTTATCGGTGATCAATGTCGACTTAGATTTTACTTTTTCAATTAAATTAATACCGTCTTCTCTATTCCCACCATCTTCCTCAGGGATAAAAAACTTTCTTCCTCCGCCTAAAATATTTTTTATTTTTGAATCAGTCATTTGGATACTGATTTCATCGGTTAAGTACCTAGAGCTAGTGTGGACTACAAATGCTGCAGGAGTGGCATGCGTAACCTCAGAGGTTGATATTACTGAGCTTACATAACCGGATCTATCCAATGTTTCAGTGATGTTTTCAATCGGTTGACCATTAATATCAACGCCTAAAGCTCTGTTATTGGTTTTTTCTCCTGCGCTAAATGCTGTTCCCGATGATGCGGAATCTGTGACAATTGCATTGGCTGAGTGAGTTAAGACCTGCCCAGAGTATGGAAAGCTATCTACGGCTACTCTTGAATTTGGCCCTCCCTGAAACAGCCTAAATGCTGAGATTTGGCTAACACTCATTCCATCCCCAATGAATAAAATGATGTTTTTAGCTTTCTTTTGAACTTGTTTTAATTTTTTAACTGGTACTTTTTCATTGATGACTACTTCTTTCACAAAGATATCTTTATCATCGAGTGTGCCTGATGGGATTGGAAAGTTGTTAACTATGTATTCTCTTCCTAAATGCTCCATTAATTTAGCGCCCCCAAATAAACCTAATCCTAAGGCCACCAATGCTATTATTATTTTTGCTCTCATAGTTTCTCTTCCAAAAGTTGTATTCTATCGTTTCCAAAATACATATCATCCTCATTTAAGAAAAATGTCGGGGAACCAAAACCACCCCTATCCATTAGCTCTTGTGTGTTGGAGATCAATCTTTCTTTTACTTCAGGAGTTTTGATGAAGTCAAAATATTCTTCCGCCGAACCATTTAATTGATCAACAATAGACTTCAAAACATCATCTTCAGATATATCTTTTCCTTCCGTCCAGTAAGCATAAAAAACTGCTTCTAAATAATCTTCTATCTTGCCTGCATCTTGAAAAAAGAAGGATCCTCTCATAGCTTTCACACTATTGACTGGAAAGACCCTAGGCATTGTTATATTCAGTCCCCTTGATTTAGACCAATCATCAAGGTCTTTCTGAGAGTAGACTAATTTTTCTTTGATTGGATTTTGTCTACTTTCATAAACGCTAGGATTAATGGTATTAAAGATGCCGCCTACTAAAATGGGCTTCCAAATAATTTCAAAGCTTTTTCGTTTAGATAGCTCTTGTATGCCTTTGAATGAAAGGTAGGTCCAAGGGCTGCTGCAATCTAAAAAATATTCAACTTTATTGCTCATACTTCTTCGTAATGTACCCTAGACATTGCTAATATAAAAACAGTAGTTTCAATATTTTTGGAGGAAACGTGAAGTTTAAAATTTTATTTACCATTATCTTGTTCATATTCGCCTCATTAGGTTCGGCCGATGAATTGAGGAATGCGGTGAACAGCAAGGATAGATCAGAAAAAAATATTGCGAGAGATGAATTTAGGAAGCCATACGAGACCTTATCTTTTTTTCAGCTAGAACCAAACATGACCATCGTTGAGTTATCTCCAGGAGGAGGATGGTACACAGAAATACTTGCAAATTTTGTGCGCAAATCAGGAAGTTTAATTGCTGCGCATTTCAGCAAAGATTCCGATAGAGCTTATTTTAGAAACAGCAGGATCAATTTTGAGAAAAAAGTTAAGGAAAATAATCTTTATGAAAAAGTTACGGTAGTCGATCTCAATTCAGAGCTTTCAGATCCAAGCTCAGTTGATGCAGTCCTTACTTTTAGAAATCTACATAATTGGCTTGGACCAAATATGGATAAAATTTTCTCTAATACTTATGTTGCCTTGAAACCAGGAGGATTGTTCGGAATAGTTGAGCACAGGGCGAAAGCCGGCACGTCCATGGAGGATATGAAAAAAAGCGGCTACGTTACCGAACAACATGCAATCAAAATAGCAAAAAAACATGGGTTTGAACTCTTAGCAAAATCCGAAATTAATGCCAATCCTAAAGACTCCGCAGATCATCCAAGAGGAGTTTGGACTTTGCCTCCAGTTCTAAGACTTAAGGAAAAGGATAAGGAAAAATATTTAGCTATTGGGGAGAGCGACAGGATGACTTTGTTATTCAGAAAACCAAAATCCTGAATTTAATCTAAGTTTTCTAGATCAGCCTATAGTTTGTGCCTGAATTTTTTTTTGTGCTCTTTCTTTCCTTTTAGTTTTGTCATTGACTTGGCCAACTAACTGCCCACAAGCTGCCATGATATCTTCACCTCTGGTTGTTCTAATAGTCGTTATGTAGCCCTCCTTTTGAAGTATTTTTTTGAAAGTTTGAATTCGCATACTTGAAGGTCTTTTATATGAAGAACCTGGGAAAGGATTAAATGGAATCAAATTTATCTTGCAAGGAAGTATTTTTAGTAAATCACAAAGTTCATAAGCATTTTCTATTGAATCATTAACTTTATTTATCAATATGTATTCAATTGTTGTTTTTCTGCTATCGCCGCATTTATCTACATACCTAATCACGGATTCTAAAAGTTTCTTGATGGGATACTTTTTATTAATGGGAACCAATTCGTTTCTTAATTGATCGTTAGGAGCATGCAAAGAAATTGTGAGTGCAGCATCTGTAACATCAGATAATTTATCAATCAAAGGAACTAAGCCCGAAGTGCTGAGGGTAACCTTCCTTTTTGACAGGCCATAAGCTTTATCATCCATCATCATGCTCATAGCGCCGGTTACTGCATCAAAATTCAAAAGAGGTTCACCCATGCCCATCATCACAACATTAGTCACTTTTTTATTCGCATGATCTCGTGGAACACCAAAAGAATTCTCGGCAACCCAAAGTTGGCCAATGATCTCAGATATTTCCAAGTTTCTAGAAAAACCTTGTTTGCCGGTAGCACAAAAACTGCAATCAACCGCACATCCGACTTGTGAGGATATACAAAGCGTTGCTCTTTTTCCTTCAGGAATAAGTACCATTTCCACAAGATCGCCTTCGCCGACACTCAGCACCCATTTTCTTGTTCCATCTTTGGAATCCTTTTCTAAAACTACTTTAGGCGCTGATATTTCAGCTTTTTCGCTGAGCTTCTCTTGTAGCTCTTTTGAAATATTTGTCATGGCATAGAAATCAGAAACACCTTTTTGATGTATCCATTGATAAACTTGCTTAGAACGGAAGGATTTTTCTCCCAGAGAAAGAAAAAACTTTTCTAGATCCTTCTGATTCAATCCTATTAAATTTTCCTTCATATTTGAATAAAGCTTTTAAATTAGTGGCATTTTATGGAAAACGACATGCATGGGATACCCTTCAAATGAAAAATGTAATTGTAAATTTTGCCTAAATTCCTTAACCTATTCATCTTAAGGGGGCTAATTTGTGGATGATTTCAACATAAAAATAGAATATAAGCACGTACCAAGATTCGACTCAGGATCTGATGAAAGCATCGATTATCTCGAGAGCGAAGGCTATGTGATTATTAAGAATGCCTTAACAGCAAATGAAGCTAGCGAAACCCTAGAATTACTGTGGGATTATCTCGAAAACCTTGGCACAGGAATAGATAGAACAAACCCTATGACCTGGTCAGATGATAAATGGCCAACTTGTGCTCATGGTGGCATTATCCCCAGCTACGGAATTGGTCATTCAGAGGCCCAGTGGTTTGTGAGAGGAGTTCCCAATGTAAAAAAAGCATTTGCTAAAGTTTGGGGAACAGATGATTTACTAACCAGTTTTGATGGAGTCTCTTTATGGAGGCCTTGGAACATTGATCCGTCTTGGAAAACTCAAAGCGGCCAAGCATGGTTTCACATAGATCAGCACCCAATATCCAAACCAGGAAAACAATGCATCCAAGGATTAATTAATCTTCTGCCTACTTCAAAAGAAATAGGCGGTAACGTGGTAATTCCAAAGTCGCATAACTTTTTTAAAGATCTTCCTCAGGAGTATAAAGAAAGGGTAGAGCGCTTACCTTTAGATATTGATCATTTTAGATTTCCGCACGATGATCCAAAATTATCATCTGAGCCTGCAGTCATGGCACACATGGAGCCTGGAGATATGCTGTTATGGGATTCCAGAACTATTCACTGCAGTAGCTCTGGTAGTTCGCTTCCAGAAGGAACAAGCGACCTTATAAGAGCTGCATCATTAATTTGCATGATGCCCAAAAAATTATCCAGTAAAGAAATTCTAGAAAAGAGAATTCATGCGGCAGAAAACCTTGTTTCCACCACAAATTGGACAAACGATTTTCGAAACGCTGATGAATTTCCCATTATTTTAGAGGCTGAGAACAGAGATCAATATAAGTGGCCTAAGAAGCCTAACTTGAGCGACTATCAAAAAGAGCTGATAGCCTAAATGCAGACTTTGGAAGAATATATCTCCGCAGGAATGGGGATAGCTTTCCATGCAAACACGTTCCCAACCAAAAAAGCCGTTATTAGCGAACATGGAGAAAGAACTTTTCACGAGCTAAATGCAAATTCCAATAAATATGCTAATTTTTTGCTCAAACATGGACTGCAGTCTGGAGATGCTGTCGCTATAGTCTGTAAAAATAGACCAGAATTTTTAGAAGCTTTATACGGACCTTTGAGAATAGGGCTCAGAATCACACCCATCAATTGGCATCTGACTCCCGACGAAGTGACGTACATAGTAGAGAACTGTGAAGCAAAGGCAGTCGTATGCGACTCTATCTTGGAAGAAACCATTTCAGAGATAAAAGCAAAATTACCTGAAGTCATCATTTTATCTGCAGGGGGCAAAACAAAAGATGCTTTATTTTACGATGATGCAATAGCATCGGAGGATGATGCCAATATAGAAAATCCTATAGCCGGCAACTCAATGCTGTATACCTCAGGAACTACTGGCAGGCCTAAAGGAGTTTTTAGAAAAGAAAATCCTCCGCTTTCAATGACTGAAAAGCTCACTTCAGAATCAGCTAATTTCAATCCTGAAACAGATTTTAGTATATGTCCGGGACCCGCATATCATGCCGCTCCTTTGGGCTTGAACATAAGTATTTCGTTAATGGCTGGCGTTGGAGTTTACTTAATGGATAAATGGGATGCAGAAAAGATGCTGCACCTTATTGATCAGTATAAATGCACTCACACCCATATGGTTGCAACAATGTTTCATAGGATTCTTAGATTGCCAGAAGAGGTTATAAGCTCTTATGACTTATCTTCGATGAAATGGATTTTACATGGCGCTGCGCCTTGTCCGGTAGAAGTGAAGAGAGCAATCATCGAATGGTTTGGCCCCATAGTCTTTGAGTACTACGCTGCCACCGAAGGAGGGGGCTGCTTCATAGATTCTGAAGAATGGTTATTAAAACCGGGAAGCGTTGGCAAGGCTAACGAAGGCGTTGAAGTAAAGATTCTTGATGAAGAAGGTCAGGAAGTAAAAGAGGGAACGGAAGGTACTATCTATTTTAAAGCGCCTGAGACAGGAAGGTTTGAGTATTACAAAGCAAAAGAAAAAACATCCGGAGCTTATAGAGGAGATTACTTCACGATGGGCGATATAGGTTACCGGGATTCAGATGGATACTATTTTTTAACCGGTAGAAGCGCGGATACGATTATTTCTGGAGGCACTAATATTTATCCTCAAGAAATAGATGATGTACTTTTGGCTCATCAGAGTGTAGCTGAGGTTTGCTGCATTGGGGTGCCCAATGAAGAGTGGGGAGAGGAGGTCAAGGCAGTTATCAATCTTGAGTTGGGTGCAGATGAAGAAGCAGTAAGAAAAGAATTAGTGCAGCTTGCCGAAGAAAAACTTTCAGGATTTAAAAAACCAAAAACATACGAATTTTGGACAGAAGAATTACCCCGCTTGCCCACAGGAAAAATTCAGAGAAACCTAGTTAAAAAAAGATTTTGGTAAAGAGTGAATAAGATTTCTTTATCAAGATCAGATTATTTAATTTCTCAAAAGGTGATTCACTGGTTGATGGCATTTCTGATCATCTTAGACTTAAATATTGCTCAAAAGTTTGGCGGAGAAATGGAGCTATGGGATAGGCTAGAATCAAGAGTTGATCACGCTACTGTAGGAATATTAGTAACAGTATTATTTATCTTTAGGATCATTTTAAGATATATGTACGGAGCCCCAGCGCTTCCAAATTCTATGCCTAATTGGCAGAAGTTTTCAGCAAAAATCGGTCACTACGGTTTATATTTCTTCATTACTTTGCTAATTTTCACCGGGATTGCTTCAGCTTATTACACCTCAGACCCCATCGTTGTCTTTGGATCTTTCAATCTATCTTCTGAAACAGACTCCCAAGAAGCTTTTCAATTAATTCGAGGAGTTCATGAATTTTCAACCAATGCGGTGATTTTTTTAATTTTTGTCCACATACTGGCATCCATCTATCATCACTTTATAGCTAAGGATAAAACAACTATAAAAATGCTGAAGTTTTGGAAGCAGGCTAGCTAGGCTTCCCAAAGATTCTTAATTGGTTGGCTATCTCTTAAGTTAGAAAGATTTTCCAAAAATAAATTAAATGACCTTGGCAAGGACATCAGAGAGTGCGCTGAGTCGTGTGGAGTAATGAAACAATTTTTTGCACTCCATAATTTAGATTCTTTTTCTAGAGGTTCGTTTTTAGTAGTATCGAGTGCGGCTGCTGCAATGATTCCATTGTTGAGGGCATCAGCTAGATCGTCTTCAACGATCGCACTACCTCGGCCTACGTTGATCAACATAGAGGCAGGGTTCATTTTTTTTAAAAAGCTTGCATCCACGATATCTCTGGTACTTTCACTATCCGGCAAAACCATAACCAGAAAATCTGTAAGAGGTAACAGCCCCTCTAAAGCATCTATGCTCAAAACTTCATCTGCATAATCGCATTCTTCAGGGTTTCTTCTTATGCCAGTAACTTTCATATTAA
This sequence comes from uncultured SAR86 cluster bacterium, assembly GCA_902566305.1. Classification (GTDB taxonomy): domain Bacteria; phylum Pseudomonadota; class Gammaproteobacteria; order Magnimaribacterales; family AG-339-G14; genus CACNYO01. The sequence continues at coordinate 40,912 of CACFIK010000010.1, forward strand.
ATGTCTTGCCAAGCTTAGCCACTTCTTTCCCAATTCCTCCATAGCCAAGAATGACTAAAGTTTTATCTGTTAACTCGCCATCTCCACCATTTGGCATCCATTCTTTTTCTTTTTGCATAATTGCATGCTCATCAATTCTTTTATTCCATCTGAGCATTTGAGCCAAGACATAATGAGACATAGGCTTCCCATAAATGCTGCTAGCATTTGCTATTACTGCTTGAGATTCTTTTAAAACAGCCTGTAAAAAAGGTGCATCCATTCCCGCGTAACCGCTCTGAATAAATTTCATTTTTTTACACAAATCCAACATTGGCTCAAATAGTTCTTCGTGATCTCTAACTGCGAATAAAAATTGATATGACAAAAAGAATGCATCGCATTCCGGGACGTTTTCCCATGACGGGCTTTTAGGATTTTCAGGATTTAGTGAAAAAATCTCTATTGAAGGATCCAACGTTTTAATCTGATCCCCATAGAACTTATTGGTATCTTCTGAGATAACTACTTTCATCTTTCTTAAGATTAAATTAGTTAAAGGTGCTGAACAAGTTAAAATCTTGCGTTCTGTCTTTTTCTACTGCCGTGCTTTAAGTAAACATCCTTGGCAATTTTTTTGAATTCAATGTTTGATCTAGATGCCCAAATGGTTTCTCTAGCTTTTTTTGCTGAGAGCACTGGATCAACTAATTTCTCAAAATATAGATCGTTTAATTCTGCATTGTGAATTTTGTCTATACACATATTCGAAATTTTTGGGATTTGCGCTTTTATCCAGTCTGCATTTGGATCTTGATCTTTGCTTTGCTTAAGAACTGAATAAATTCTAGGTAGGTTTATCCCGGTTACTCCGCTTTGCATTTGAACTTGGCAAATATGAATTCCCGGCTCGTAATCTACAAACAATTCTGCGAGGAGAGGTGACGTTCTTTGCCAAGGTTGCCATAAGTTATAAGAAGCAAAAGACATAATCATGGCCCTCATTCTGAAATTGATCCAACCTCCTTTTCTCAAATACTGAATGCATGCATCAAGAAATGGAAATCCTGTTTCTCCCAAAATCCATTTTTCTACAACCTCATTGTTTGCGTCCTGTCTTAATCCATCTGCCATAGGATGCATAGAGTTAAACTCAAGTTCAGGTTCAGTCTCAAGCTTTTGGATAAAATGACAATGCCAGTAAAGCCTTTTTTTGAAAGAATTTAAGTCTTTTTTGTATCCGGTCATTTCTAACTCCCTAAGAAGTTTTTGATAAATCTCTCTGATGGAAACAGAACCAAATGCAATATGCGGGGAAAGCCTTGAACACGAATGCTCAGCCTCATGTGGCGATGACATCTTAAAACTGTATCCAGCACACCTTTCTTTCAAGAAGCTATCTAACAAGCTGTAAGCAAGATCAGAGCCTCCTGATTGAAATGATGAGTATTTATTATTTTGGAATTGAAGATGTTTTAAAAATAAATTTAATGGTTTTAAAGGTTTATCAATTTTGTTTATATTTTGGTTTATATAAGGTTCTTTGAGTAAGGGTTTGCTCATTTGATCTTCCCAATCACTTGCCCATTTATCTCTATTAGGAGCCTTAACTTGAATCCCAAAATCTGAATAGAGCTTTATCTTCTCTTTTTTTAAAAAATGATCTCGAAAACTATTGAAGTCATTTCTGAAATAACCAACATCAGTGCAATGATTAGCATGAATGATTGATTCTGAAAAATGAGTTTCAATCCATTTTTGGAGATCAAGATAATTTCCTGAAAACACATAAATTTGAGAATTTTTTTCTTGAAGCTTTTTATCCAGATCTTCCAAGCAATCTAAAAGAAAATTTAATTGTATTTCCGATTTACCATTTGCTTGCCAATAGTTTTGATCGTAAAGATAAACAACTCCATAATCTTGATTCTTTGAACCATGGAATAAAGCAGGATTATCAAACATCCTCACATTTCGATGAATCAACACAATATCTTTCATTGGGGATGAATCTTATATCCTTAATCCATTTATATTCATATAAAAAAATAAATTCAAATAAAGTGGTAAATTAAAGTTATGAAAAACATATTTTTAATAATTATTTTAATAACAACGCAAAGTATTTTTGCTGCAAGTTACAACAAGCCTTCGGCTTCCAAACTTTATAAAGAAGCAGTGGAACTAGTAAAAAAAGAGCAATTCGAAAGTGCAATTAAAAAACTCACAAAATACACCAAAAAAAAGCCAAAGGACTCAGACGGATGGACCTTGTTGGCATTTTCAAATAGAAAAATAAGTGAATTTGACAAAGCAAAGGAGTTTTATGAAAAGGCAATATCTATTGATGAAAACAATAAAACTGCTTTGGAATATCAAGGAGAGTTCTTTGCTCAAATTGGTGAAATGGAAAAAGCTAGAGATAATTTAGATAAATTGCTTTCTCTCTGCCCAAACTCATGTAAAGAATATGAGATGTTAAAGGATTATATTAGCGGCAAGGCAAAAAAAAGCTAAGCTAGAGTTTATGGTAGGCACATCATTTCAAAAGAAAGTCTGGAAAGAATTAAAAAAAATTCCTTATGGCGAAACTAGAACTTACAAGGAAGTTGCTCTTGCAATTGGCCATCCTCAAGCCGCGAGAGCAGTTGCTAATGCTTGTGCCAAGAACCCGTATGCGCCCATAGTCCCATGTCATAGAGTAGTTAGATCTGATGGCAATTTAGGAGGCTACAGCGCTAAAGGCGGCATCAAAAAAAAGGCAGAACTTTTAAGAATGGAAAGCCAAAATGTACGCAAAAGATAACACTAAAAACCTGTTTAAATTAGCTAATTCAGTTGCTGAAAATTTTGTCTCTAATAATTTATCGGACTATCAAGGGTTAAGAAATTACGATTACGGGCCTGAAAAAAGAAATAACGTTTCTTGTTTGTCGCCTTTCATTACCCACAGACTTATCCTTGAACAGGAAATAATAAAAAGGTCATTAGATTTCTACCCATTTGCAAAAATAGAAAAATTTATCCAAGAGATATACTGGAGAACTTATTGGAAAGGTTGGTTGGAATTAAGGCCTGCCGTCTGGGAAGATTTTATTTCTGAAAGGCTAGGTTTATACGATGAAACTGCTTATGAAAAAGCTATTAATGGCAATACAGGGATTGATTGCTTTGATTTTTGGATCAACGAATTAAAAGAAGAAAATTACCTTCATAACCATACGAGAATGTGGTTCGCAAGTATCTGGATTTTTACCCTAGGCCTTCCTTGGCAGCTAGGGGCTGAATTCTTTATGAAATATTTATTGGATGGAGATGCAGCATCAAACACTCTCAGTTGGAGATGGGTTGCTGGCATCCAAACAAAGGGCAAGCACTACATTGCTAGACCATCAAACATATCAAAATTTACCGACGGTAGATTTCATCCAAAAGGATTGAACACCGTTGCCGAATCTTTAAATGGAGAAAAAGAATATTTAAAAGAGCCTTTAAACCTGACATTCAATGAAACAAAAAAAAATAATACTCTGGTGATGTTTGAAAATGACCTTTGGCTAGAGGGGAGAGAGAACCTCTACAAGAGCTATGAAAATATATATTTGATTCTGTTAACTAACGCTGACAGAAAAATAGAATTAGATGAAAAAGTATTGGCTTTTAAAAAGAAAGCTCTTAGCGATGTGCAGACTTATCTTGATAAATCTTCTTTGGAATCGCCGGAGAGGTTACAGCAACTTAAGTCGTTTGATGTTGTCTATCCGTGTGTTGGTGAAAATCTAGATTACTTAAGAGAGGTTCAGAAAATAAATAATACGGATATCAACTTTATAACTCGCGAAGAAGATATTTTTTGTTGGGAGTTTTCAAATAAGGGGTTCTTTAATTTTAAAAAAAATATTCCTGATATCTTGAAAAAATTCTCTTAATAATTAAATTTGATATAGATGACATTTAATTTAGCTATCAAATATCTACTTCGACTATTTTTATTGGCTCTTTTGGCAATTTCGATTTATTTAGTAAATCTTTTTTTCATGAAGCCTTTTTCAATAGATCATTTTCTGGCTAAAGAAACTTTTCTTGAAATAATTGATTCGCCTGAGTCAATGACTTACATAGGAATCTTTGATAAATATAATTGGCTTACCGGTCATGCATCAAAATTAACCATTCCAAGCCAGAAACAATTAGATCGCGACAAAGCGAAAGCAAGAAAGATTTTAGAGACTTTAAGATCTTATGACGATGAGAATCTAAGCAGCATCCAAAGAGCTTCAAAAAAAATAGCTATTTTTGATACTGAAAATAAGTTGCTGAGATTAGAGGCTTTCCCTTTCCATAACTATGTACTCAATCAGATAGGCGGCGCTCACATTGATATGGTTGAATTTATGACAGATACGCACCCGATTAGAAATTTATCAGAAGCAAAAGCTTACATAGACAGAGTCAGATTATTTGAGAATGTTTTTGAGGGACATCTGTATGAATTAAATGGCCAAAAAGCTATCGACTTTTATGCGCCAAAATTTGTTTACGAACGAGTCATTACGCAGCTTGATGAATTTCTAAACTTCTCATTTGAGGAGCATCCTATTTATACAGAATTTGATAGAAAAATTAAGGATTTAAACTTTTCAGAAAAGCAGAAAACACAGTTAAGAGAAGACCTAAAAAAATCAATCAGGCAAAGCATTGATAAAGCGTTTAGGCTGATGAAAGATTTTTTGGTTTCAACTCAAGCGCAGGCGAACGATAATCATGGGCTATGGTCTCAACCGAACGGCGATAAATATTATGAGTTGAGAATCAGAACTTACACAACCACAGATTATACGCCTCAAGAAATTCACGATATGGGTTTGAATGAAGTGGAGCGGATCAGTAATAGGATGAAAACTATTCTGATGCAATTAGGGTATAACCAAAGCAAATCTGTGGGTATATTAATGAATGAACTTAATGAGGATCCACAATTTCTTTACGACGATACTCCTGATAGAAAACAGATTGCGATTAAAGATTATTCTGAAATGGTTGATGAGGCATATGTTGTTTTAGAAAAATATTTTCATACCATGCCTAAATCCAAAGTTATCGTCAAAGCTGTCCCGGAGTACTCAGAAAAAACAGCAGCGGGCGGATATTACAGATCGCCTGCGTTGGATGGAAGTCGACCGGGCGTTTTTTATGCAAATTTGTACGACATCAAACAAACCCCTAAGTACGGCATGAAAACACTTGCCTATCATGAGGCTATACCAGGTCATCACCACCAAATAGCTCATTCTTTAGAAAATGAAGATCTAACTTATTATCGAAAATTTGGCTATCGAACCTCGGCATTTTCAGAAGGATGGGCTCTCTATGCTGAACAGCTCGCCTTAGAAGCTGGTTTAGCTGACAATCCTTTGGATGAATTAGGTATTTTGCAAAGTGAACTTTTCAGAGCGGTCAGATTGGTTGTAGATACAGGAATGCACTATAAAAGATGGACTCGAGAAAAAGCTATGGCGTACATGAAAGCAAAAACTGGAATGTCTGATACTGAGGTGAGAGTTGAAATAGAACGTTATATTGTATGGCCAGCTCAGGCGCTTAGTTATAAAGTCGGTATGATAAAAATACTTGAGCTAAGAAAAAGAGCTCAAGATGCCTTAGGCGAAAAGTTCAATATTAAAGACTTTCACTCTGCTCTCTTGGATCATGGCAGTCCTCCTCTTTTCATTGTCGAAGAGAAAGTAAACGAAATGATAAATAACGCAAACTCATTAAATTAATTTTTTTAGCCTGGAACTGTTAAATTAAAAATTTCTTGGATAGAATTTAAAAGAGATTATGAACAACAGTTTTTCAGCAGAGAAGTTTGAAAATCAGAAACTTCCTTTCAAAGTAAAAAGATTATCGCCTGCGATTGGAGCAGAGCTGCTCGATATAGATTTAAGAGAAGATTTGAACCAAGCAACGCTGGATATGATCTACCAGGCTCTTCTAATTTATAAAGTTATTTTTTTTAGAGATCAGATGATCTCAACAGAAGAGCATTTAAACTTTGCTCGTAATTTTGGCTCGCTCGAAATTCATCCTTTTGCTCCTCAAAAGGAAAATTTTCCAGAAGTGCTAAAGATTACTCACGATAAAGATAACAGAGGTAAGGAAAATACTTGGCACTCTGATGTAACTTGGAGGCAAGAGCCTTCTCTGGGTTCAGTCTTGAGAATGATCGAGTGCCCTGATTACGGAGGAGACACTCTTTTTGCAGATATGGGGGCAGCTTATGAAGATCTTTCAGATGAAGTTAAAGAGAAGCTCGATGGAGCCGTCGCCATCCATGATTTCGTCAACTTCAGAAAGGGCTTAGTTAAGGCAGGAAAAACCGATGAAGAGATTGAAGCTGTGAATAAAAAATTTCCAAATCCAGAGCATCCCGTCATAAGAACTCATCCAGACACCAAGCAAAAGAGTATTTACGTCAATAGGGCGTTTACTCAATACATTAAAGACTGGGATCCTGACGAATCTAAAAAAATGCTTAACTTTCTCTATTCCAGAGCATCCATACCTGAATATCAGTGCCGATTTGTCTGGGAGCCAAACTCAATAGCTTTCTGGGATAATCGAGCATGCCAACACTATGCTGCATCGGACTATTGGCCCAATATTCGAAGAGTTGAGAGAGTAACCATCGTCGGTGACAGGCCTTACTAGAATTATTTTAGATTGATGATTTGGCAGCTATAGATCGTCCTTGCATAGACAAATAAATTGCCAAAGGAATAATTGCTATTGGCGCTAAAGATAAGCTCAATCCCAAAACAATTAGAGTATTGAATAACAATCCGCCAGAGGCATCGCCAAATCTATTGGTAAAGGTATCTATAAAAACAGTCGACTTATATTTTTCAGATTTTTCTAGTGTTGTGTAGACACTTTCTCTTGCAGGTTTATTGATTGCGTATTCAAAGGGTCTCATAACAGCCGATAAAATAATAAACAGTATTACCCCAGAAGAACTGAGAAGGATGTTGGCCATGTAGCCTGAAATTGTGAGAAAAGCGATGGAAAACAATACTCCATAAGCAATTAAGACAAATTTGATTCCAAACAATCTATTTTCCAAGAAAAATCTAGTTAAAAACAATTGAGTGAAAAATGAGATGGGCGTCACTATAGAATCTGCCAAAGAGAAAATCTTCCTTTGTTCGACTACATCAGTTGAATACTTATTGATTATTTCTAGACTGAAAAAATAAAGAGATGTTGCTAGGCATGTCCAAAGAAAAGCATAAATTAACAGTTGTC
>CACFIK010000011.1:0-40194 GCA_902566305.1 uncultured SAR86 cluster bacterium
CAAATATTTTGATGCTAAAAATACTGTATACAAATGTATCGATTTGTTCTATGAAGGTGAAGGTTGTGTTGCAAACACATTTATTGCTGATAAAGACCTTGTAAACGCAGCTCAAGCAGTCTTAGCTAGTTTGGATGCCTGGTTGCCGGTTCCAGGAACTACTCAAGCTGATGGTCATCCGATCTACATGTCCAGGGTAGCATTATCAGCTCTTGGAATACCTACTACGACTGGAGTTAAACAAAGCATTGATGGGAATAGACTTCCTAACACTCCTGAATTAACAACCTCTCTAGGTCTTTCTTATAACTTTGAGGTAGGCAACGGCATTTCTATAGTTCCTAACATTTATTACTATTATCAAAGTGATATGTATGTAAATGAATTCAATAATGATCTTTACGGAAAAGTTGATGCTTGGGATGAACTTAATATTGGTTTAACTGTTGGAGATATTGAAAACCAATGGTATTTCAGATTTTTCTCAAGAAATGCGCTTGATGAAGATAACATTACTTGGAAATACAACTCTACCGATGTAACTGGTAATTTCCAAAGTTACTTCTTAAGAGACCCAAGAGTAACTGGAATAGAGTACAGATATAGATTCTAGGACTGTATTTATTTTAAAAAGCCCCTTTATTGATTGTAGAGGGGCTTTTTTTATAAAGTTTTTAAATTTTAAAAATAAATAAAATCGTTTAATTTTTGCTTAATTTAAGATAGATTAGTTGCTGAATACCTAAAAAAGGGAGATTTTTAGGTTATTTCTACAAGGACGTTTAACTCAAAACAAAAAGGGGAATGTTATGAGTATAAAAAATTTATCTTCGTCGTTTCTTGTCCTGACGCTAATTTTCACTGGTATAGCTTTTTCTCAAGACAGCGGTCTTGAAGAAGTAACAGTAACTGCACAAAGACAAGAGCAAAGTCTTCAAGACATACCATTAGCGGTTTCAGCTCTTACTGAAGACGATTTATTTGATCAACAAATTGAAGGTCCAGGAGATCTTCAATTAACTGTACCTAGTTTGAGGTTTGGATCTGACCAATTCTCCGGTGGTGGTGGTTTTGAAATTAGGGGTGTTACCAACCTTGCTGTTTCTGCGACTGCCGATGCTGGTGTAGCTACGCACGTCAACGATTTAGCTATCGGATCGACTACTTTACAGGATGGTAACTTCTTTGATATGCAAAGAATTGAGATTATCAGAGGGCCAGCAGGAACTTTATTTGGTCAAAACTCTGTTGGTGGTGCTTTAAACTTCATTACAGCTAAAGGTGATACTTCAGGTTTTTATGGAAACGTTAGAGCTGATGTTGGTGATTACGGTAGATTGGGTACGACAGCAGTTTTTAATATTCCTTTAGATGACAAAGTTGCTTTGAGAATTGCAACTAATACGTTAGTCCAGGATGGTCTTATAGAAAATATTTACAAAGGGCCTGGTGGATTCCAAAACACAGAGAACAGAAATCAGTCTGCCTATCGTGCAACTTTAACCGTTGAAGCTACTGACAACACCACTATTAATATCGTGCATCAAGGTTCAATAGAAGATTCAAACAGAAACTTATTTGCCGGTGTGTGGTGTGATCGAGATCCTTCACTTGTTGTGGGTTGTACGCCAACTAAAGTAGAAAACCAGAAATTTGAATTAACTCATCCAATGGGAACCTTTGTTGAGAATCTTCTTGTTGCAATGGGAGTGCTTGATTTTACTCCAGTAACAGATATGAGCGGTGCTCCTCAAGAATTCTGGAAAGTTAATCAAAGAGGAGCTCCTCTTTATCAAGTTGATGAGTATCTTACTCAAATAATTATTGAGCATCAGATTAATGATGAATTAAGTTTAACTGCAGCTGCTTCTAGAAAAGATAGAAAATTTTTAAGACAAAGTTCTTATTCTTCCCCAACTCTGCAGGCCTTAAGATTCAAAGATACTCCTGCGTCACCTGGTGGTTTAGTCGTAATGTCCGGTTATAGCCCCGGAAGAGATGGGGGATTTGCTTCAAATCCAACAGGATGTGATGATGTCACAGCTGGTTTATATGGTTTATACGGTGGATGTGTATTAGATACTTTAAGTTATCCAACTGGATTTGATCATTCAAACGCACTGGCTGATACCGATAGTGTTGAAATTAAAATTTCTTCTGATTACGATGGTAACCACAATTTCTTAGTTGGTTTAAATTACACAGATACTTTTTCTGATAATCACTACGATGTTGGAGCCACAGGCCTGGATGCGTTAGCGTATAAACCTCCTTCACTTTATGTAGGGCCAACCAATGCAGCTTTGGGTATTCAACTATATCCATCTCTCTATAGAACAGATTCATTGAATACAATTACATCTTCATCTGTTTTTGGAGAGTATTATTTTCAAGCCAGAGAAGATTTAAGATTAACTTTTGGTCTTAGATATAACGAAGATTATAAAGAAAGTTTATCTAGACAGGCTTTTGTAAACGTTGCTGGATTTGCTCCAGGGGCAATTTCTGATGGTGCTGCTGCAGCAATCGTTGGTGAATTACCATCTTCTGCTCAAACTGATCCGCTAATTGCTGGAATGGCGCAAACGGTTGCAGGCCAACAAGCAGGACTTCTTCCTGCAGGTGCTGCTGCTGCCTTATGGGAAAGCGTATTCTGTCCTGCTAACGGTGGATTCTGTGCCTTAGCGGGTTCAATTCCTGATTACGGAGAAGTTTACAGAGACGTAACTGGATTTGATCCAGAAATGGAATTTAGTTCAACTACCGGTAGATTTGTAGTCGATTACTTCATTAATGATGATTCCATGATGTACGCATCGATTTCAAAAGGATTTAAAGGAGGAGGTATTAACCCAGCGGTTGATCCAGTGGTATTCCCAAATGTTCCTTTAGCATTTCCTGAAACTAATGTATGGAATGTTGAAATTGGATTTAAAAATGAATTTCCTGATGTTGGTGTTAGATTTAATGCTGCAGTTTATGCATCTCAATTTGATGGATATCACGTAACTAAAGTGATTAAGAAAACATCTCTTAATGAAGGTGTTGACGTAGATATTATGGGTGCTGAGTTTGATTTATTATACGTTCCACCCTCAGTTCCAGGTTTAAGTGTGAATGCAAGTTTGAGTTTCACGCAATCAACAATTGCTGATGGTGAGTCTGCACTTGACCCTCATAACCATGATCTTCAATTAACTGGAGGTGGAAAGGATTGGCATTTAATGAAAGATGTTGAGTCTGAGTTCTTTATTGTTAAGAAAGAAGCTCTTGCGGCTATCTGGACATCTTGGTTGACTGAAACTACAACGGGTGGTGCTGCAACGACTCCATTAGATGGAATTGTGGCTGCTTCTGGTGGAACTGTCACTACTGAACAATTAATGGCCGGTTTAGTTCCTGCAGAATTCCATGGCGATAGAACTTTAGGTCAACCGACTCCAGTGAGTTACCTAGTTCCTGCTTTAGGAATGATGCCTGAGGAAGGTCACCTTCCTTCATTAGCGGATAGAAGTGCGCTTGCAACAATGGCTCAGCTTCATGGATTTAATTTAAATCCAGCTGCGCCTGATATTCAAGATGGTCTTAATTCCGATTTATCTGGAAATCAATTAGTTCACCCAGATGTAATGGCTAATGTTGGGCTTGGTTATGAACTTGATACCGGTCCTGTAATGGTTAATTTTAGATTGGACTATTATTACCAAGGTTCTAGATACGTTCGTATCTTTAATCTCCCAAGTGATAAATTAGACCCTTGGAATGAACTTTCAGCTCAGATTACAGTTACTCCGTCTGATAAAGCTTGGTTTGTTTCATTCTACGGCCAAAATATTACTGATGAAGAGAATATCGACTTCATGGCTTTAGGAAGTTCAGCAGTTGGTAATACAAGATCAATTATTGCTAGAGAAAGAGCTCGATACGGAGTTAGAGCTGGATACAATTTCTAAAGTAAAACTTAATCTACAAAAAACCCTACTCTTATGTGGGGTTTTTTGTTTTCTTCTCTCTTGCAGCGATAATTTAAGTTTAAAAATTGAATTAGATTCTGGTGCAATAGAAGGATTTGAGTCAGAAGATGGAACCTTTAAATTTCTAGGAATACCTTACGCAGAACCCCCTATAGAGAATTTAAGATGGAAACCTCCTGTAAAAAAAATACCCTGGGAAGGAGTGCTCAAAACTAATGCACCTGTAAAAGCATGCAGTCAACCTACAAATGATAGAACCGGAAATAATGCATTCTATAAGTTAATCCTTCAAGAATCAGGATTGGATCTTAAATCGTTGGGTGAGGTGTCAGGATTTGATGAAGTCTCTGAACTAAATACATCAGAAGATTGTTTGTATCTAAATGTCATAGTTCCTAAAGGTGGAGCGAAAAAGAAACCAGTGATGTTTTGGATTCACGGTGGAGCAGGGAGATGGGGTTCAGGACACGAAGGAAATTACACTAGTTCATATCTCCCAAATCAAGGCGATGTAATCGTAGTCACAATACAATATAGATTAGGTATTTTTGGCTGGTTAGCGCATCCCGAACTATCTGAAGAATCTATAAATGGCGTATCAGGAAATTACGGTAGCCTAGATCAAATTCTTGCTTTGGAGTGGGTGCAGAATAATATTTCAAATTTTGGCGGAGACCCTAATAATGTAACTATTTTTGGTGAGTCTGCTGGGGGTCAAGCAGTATCTTCTTTACTCATGTCGCCACTTTCAAAGGGTTTATTTCATAAAGCTATCTCACAAAGTGGCTCAGCCATACCTAACATATCAATACCTTTGAAAATTTCAGAGTCAGGTGTTTCAGCTGAAAATTTTGGCATGAATGCAGTAAATTTTTTTCTAGGTGAAAATGGATCAATCGAAGACTTTAGAAAGCTTCCAGCAAGTGAAATTGTAGAGATAAATGATCCTATGCTCGATAACGCTATTATGGCAAATATAAGCGGTCAAATAGTTGACGGTTATGTATTTCCTACTAACAGTTTGCAATCTTTTAAAACAGGGAAAAATCATAAAGTTCCATATTTGATTGGATTCAATGCAAACGAAGGAACGAGTCTGTTACCTTTAATTATCGATAAAAAAATGTTTTCATATTTTGGCGAGATTTGGCCGGCAGTCATTTGGTCATTCATTGATCCAGAAGCAGCTCTAATGGCTTTTACTGATCCTTCTAAATTATCACAACCCCCCAATCAATATTTAAAACTCATTGATATCAACGCAGATCCTTACAAAACTGCAATTGATCTTTGGGGTGAAATGTTTTTTGGTGCTCCCGCATTTCATGCAGCCTTAAATCATAGTGAGTTAGCAGATACATATTTGTATTATTTCGATGTTGATTTAAACGTTCCAAGTGATTACCTAGGTGCCACCCATGCGCTAGAACTAGGCTATCTATTTAATGAAGGTGGACTCTTTGGGATTGAAGAAACCATAACTGATACAGATAGGATGATAGCAAAAGAGATGCGTAGCGACTGGATTGAGTTTGCTAAAAATGGCCGTATAGAAAGTTATGTACCTTTTAGCTCCAAAAACCCTTCCTCTAAAATTTATTCAACTGAAGTTAAAAATTCACGCTTATGGAATGAAAATTTTTATAGATTTATGAGTGATTACTGGGATTCAACTACCAAATAAATAAATAGGTATTAATATTATTAGTACTAAATTTATGAATTAGGGTTGACTCAAAACAGAATTACAAATTTCAAAAAATAAAAATATTTAAATTTTCACTGATTTAAGTTAGATTACACTCTAAATCAAGGAAGAAAACTTAAACAGGGAGTGTTATGAAATTTTCATCTAAATTATTTTTAATTTTTTCTTTTCTTTTATCTTCTTTTGCTTTTGTGCAAGATTCGGATGGATTAGAAGAAGTAACAGTAACCGCACAAAGACAAGAGCAAAGCCTCCAATCAGTACCTTTAGCAGTTAGCTCTTTAGATACTGATGATTTAGCAGCTAGACAAATTGAAGAAGCTAAAGATCTTCAGATGTTCATACCAGGCCTGAGATTTGGCGGTAACATTGGAGAGGGTAGTGGTTCTTTTGAAATTAGAGGAATGACAAACGGGGCTACTTCTGGAACATCTGATCCCGGTGTAGCTGTTCATATTAATGACATGGCTGTTGGGGTTGTAGATGTTGCTTCCGGTGGAATTTACGATATGCAAAGAGTTGAGGTCATCAGAGGACCGGCAGGAACACTATATGGAAGAAATGCGATTGGTGGATCCATAAATTTCATTACTGCAAAAGCAGACACTTCAGGCTTTTATGGTTCATCTAAAGTTGATTTAGGTGACTATGGAAGATTTGGAACTGAATCAGTATTTAATGTGCCTTTAGATGATTCAGTAGCTTTAAGAGTTGCAACTTATACTCTTAGACAGGACCCTCTTATCGAGAATATATATTCACAAGGTCAAGATATTGATAACAGAAATCAATCTGCTTATAGGTTAACTCTTACTTTTGATGCTTCGGATAACACTACAGTTAATGTGATTCATTCTGCATCTTTAGAGGACTCAACTAGAAATGTATCAGCAGGATCGTGGTGTGATAGAGACCCATCCCTTGTTGTTGGTTGTACGCAAGTTGCTCCAGAAAATCAAAAATTTGAAATAGCTAATCCTATGTCGACATTTGTTGAGAATCTACTTGTTGCACAAGGAGTTTTAGATTTCACCCCAATAACAGATATGTCTGGTGCACCGCAACAATTCTGGCAAGTTAATCTTAGAGGAACTCCTATGTATACGGTTGATGAATACCTCACTCAGGTTTTAATTGATCACGATATTTCTGATGAATTGTTTCTTTCTGTTGCGGCAAGTAGAAAAGATAGAGATTTCAATAGAAGAGAAGCTTGGGAGTCTCCTGAATTAGATACCCTCAGATTTTTAGATTCTCCGGCAACTCCTAATGGATTAGGAACTATGTCAGACACATTTAATCCTGCATGTTCAGTTGAAAGTTATACTGCTGGTTGGTTTGGCGGTTGTATTCTTGATACCGTGAATAATCCTGTCGGTGCTTTTGGATATATGAGTGAGCAAATCACTGACTCGGTTGAAATGAAGTTGGTTTCAAGTTTTGATGGAGCCCACAACTTTCTTTTTGGTATGAACTATTACAAAAACGTAAGTGATACTAATACTGATGTTGTTGCTTCTGGGTTAGATGCCTTAACGAAAGCTCCTGCAGCAGCTTTAGTAGGTGCACAATTAAATGCATTAGGCATTCAGCTATATGCTCCTCACTTTAGAACAGCTAATATTGATACCATCGAATCTTCTGCGGTGTTTGGGGAATACTATTACCAAGCTAATGACGATGTAAAAATTACCTTAGGTCTTCGATACACAGATGATTTCAAAGAAGCTTTACCAAGCAATCCTTTCATTAACGTATTTGGATATCAGAAAGGATTTATGACTGATGTTTTAGCCGGAATGCTTACAGGCGGTCAAGTACCAAGTGCTGCTGCATGGGAGGCTCTCTTCTGTCCTCCAGGTGGTGCATTTTGTCCAGCTGGTATTCCTGGCAGAGAGGGTTTAAGCGGTCCTGGTGAAGCTTATAAAGCAGCTGGTTTTGATACTACACTTGAGACAAGTAAGTTCACTGGAAGATTTGTTGTTGATTACTTCATAAATTCTGATTCGATGATGTATGTTTCGCTTTCTAAAGGTTTTAAAGGTGGTGGAATTAATCCTGGATTTGATCCAGCAGCTTTTGCTGGTGTTCCTACAGGATTTCCAGATGCAGATGTATGGAATGTAGAAATTGGATTCAAAAATGAATTCCCTGACCAAGGTATCAGATTTAATGTTTCTGCATATGCTTCACAAGTCGAAAATTTCCACATTGGTAAAATCATTAACAGAACTACAATTAATGAGGGAATTGATGTTGATATTACGGGTCTAGAAGCTGAACTTTTAGTTGTTCCGCCTGAAGTGCCTGGACTTTCTTTCAATGCTTCGATTAGTTTGACTAATTCTTCTATTGGTGACGGTGAAAAAGCTTTAGATGTCATCAATAGAGATCTTCAGTTATCTGGTGGCGGAGCAGAGTGGCACCTGATGAAAGACGAACAATCAGAGACTTATATTGTTAAGAAAACAGCTTTGGCAGCTATGTGGCAAACTTATTTACAAGAGGTGACTACTTTTGGCGCAGCTACCACTCCTGCAGACGGAATAGCCGCATTGAATCCTACTTTGGATGGTCTAGGTTTGGTTACAGCAGTTTTCTTTAATCCAATAGAACATCATGGAGATAGAACCTTTGGTGAACCTACTCCCGTGAGCTATTTCAATCCGTTTACTGGAGCAATGCCTGAAGATGGACACTTACCATCATTAGGTAATAGGTTAAGAAATAATGCTGATTTTGATCCATTAAGAGTATTAGCTCAGCTTCATGGATTTGATTTAGTGGCAGGAACAGATATTAGCGAAGGTCTGGAAACTGATTTATCAGGAAACAGTTTATACCATCCTGAAAGTCAAATTTCACTTGGTCTAGGATATCTGCAAGACGTTGGAGAAATTAAAATTAACTACCGTCTTGATTATTACATTCAAGGTCAAAGATATAATAGGGTTTATAACTTAGCTAGTGATTATCTTGAAGGATGGGATGAATTAGGAGCACAAATTACTGTCTCAGACAGCGATGATTCTTGGTTCGTTCAATTCTATGGCCAAAACATTACTGATAATGAAAGTATCTATTACCGAAATTTAGAAAGTACTGCAGTAGGTAATTATCAAAGAATTATGGCTAGAGAAAGAGCAAGATACGGTGTAAGAGCTGGATGGAATTTTTAATTAAATTCTTTACTAAAAAAACCCTGCAATAGCAGGGTTTTTTTTTGATTGAGGCATTATTGTTATAAAATACAATTCAAGGTTTTACCCAAATGATCAAATATATTAATAATATTGCTGGTATTTTAATTTTATTAAATATTTTTGATCAGATTTTATCTTCAAGCAAAATCATTCCAGAAAACATTTACTTTGATATTTTTGTCATAGCTTCGTATGTCTTTTTTGGGACAGAGTTTATTTTAAGGATTGTTATTGAAAGAAGATTTTCTTTCTTGTTAGTTTTTGATTTTGTTGTTCTCGCTAATTATGTTTTCTTTGGTTTTTACGATTTAAGAATATTAAGAATTTTCAGAGCTTATTCAATTTACAGTAATCATAAGATGTTATTACCAACAAACACCTTACTGAGAACAGTATATAACCAACGTCTAGCGTTATTAGGGTCTCAGATAATGGTTTTTTCAGTTCTGTTGATTTTCTCTACTTTAATTCATTTTATCGAACGAGATATCAATCCTGATTATTTTGGTTCAATTCTTAATTCTATGTGGTTTGGAATCGCAACGTTAACTACAGTTGGTTATGGAGATGTAACTCCGTCTTCTCCATTAGGTCAAGTTTTAACTTCTTTAACGATGTTTTTAGGTATCGGAATGTTTGCATTGCCTGCAGCAATTTTAGCGTCAGCCTATTATGAGGAAATTCAAAAAAGAAACTTTCTTATTACGATGGAAACAATTTCGAGTATTCCATTATTCTCTATGTTGCCAATAGGTGCATTAAGCAAAATCAATGACAAGTTAGTTGCGGAAATTTATCCCGCAAAAAGAAAGATCATAGAAAAAGGTGATGAAGCAGACTGCATGTACATTATTGAATTTGGCTCAGTTCAAGTTGAAATCGAATCTCCTGTAACGCTGGGGCAGGGTGACTATTTCGGAGAAAAAGGAATCCTCTCTAAAGAGGTGCGTAATGCGTCAATTAGTTCTCTAGAAGAAGTTAAACTACTTTCTTTATCAAAAGAAGACCTTGAAGAATTAATGGAAGAGTATCCTCATCTTTTTGAGGAGCTTGAAAAAGTTAGTTTAGATAGAACCGGTTAATTAAACGAATAAGAGAATTTCGTACTTAATCCTTGATCATCCTCAACGGCATTCAATATAGGTTCCGAATCGTAAGCAATATCGTACTGTAGGCTTATACTAAATTTTTCATTAACTTTAAAATTAAAAGCCATTAAGAAGCTTGTTTTGTAATCGTTAAAATCCAATATATCGGGTTGATAATAAATAGTTGTATTGAAGTTAACATTTTCAGCAATTTCAAAATTATCATGGAAATAAAGAGAGAATCTTGTTGTATCAGTAATTGAATCTTCTAAATCAGTTTCCTCTTCGTAAATAACGCCTGCTCCAAATCTCATTTGATCGTCAATGATCATTCTTAGACCAGTACCAAATAAGTTTCTTTCTCTAAATAACCTAAAAGGATTTTTAGCCGACTGGATGAAAAATTCGGTATGGTATTGATTGTATGTTTCGAAAACAGATCGTATGTGAATGAGTTGAGAAATATCAGTAACGTTTTGATTTATTTTTCTCTCTGATTTTCTGAGAATCATGAAATTCTCGACGTCATCAAGATTGTAATCAAACCTCAGGTCAAATGAATAGAAATCTCTGTCTCTATTTCCTCTGGATGCATTTAAAGAGAAACCCAATCCAGCAAAAAAACCTTCTTTACCTTCATTTCTTAATTCTTCTATATTCACAATAGTTTGTGACATAGCCAAGGAAGGCAAGAAAAATAAAAGGAATAGGAGTTTATTTGGTTGTTGCAACATACGCTCCATTCCAATTTGGATCAGCTAAATTCAGCTTCATGTCTTTAATTCTGTCTTTAAAAATAGCGTAGTATAAATCAAACTCTACAACTTGTTGCTCCCATTTTTGAACAAAGTTTAAAGCTATATCCCATTGTTGATTTCTGTAATTTTGAAGAAATTCTCCATGATCTTTAATAAACTCACTTAATTTTTCATCTTTTAATGAGAATTCATTAAAAGAAGTATAGATTTTAACGGGTTCACTTTTTCCTTTCACTTGAATTAGATCTAATTCAAAAAGGTTACTATTTGATTTAAGACCATTCACGGTTTCTTCACCAAGAATTCTCTGAAAACCATAAGTTCCAGATTGACCTTCTAATCTTGAAGCAAGGTTCACAGGATCACCTAAGACAGTGTAATCAAATCTTTTTTCGGAACCCATATTGCCAACAATGCATTCACCTGTATTGATTCCAATACCAATTTTTAACTCCATACCTTTTTGTTTTTGGAACTCAATATTAAATTCCTCTAACGCTTTCTCCATATCAAAAGAAGCTTTTAAAGCTAAATCAGTATGATTTTCTTGATCTGTTGGTGCATTCCAAAAAGCCATGATGCAATCTCCCATATATTTATCAATCGTGCCTGCATTATCTAAAATTTCATTTGATAGCACTGTAAGTAGGTTATTAATAAGTTCCGTTAGCTCTTCAGGATTGGATTTATAACTTTCTGAAATGGCTGTAAATCCTCTGATATCAGAAAATAGGAAGGTCATATTTTTTTTCTCTCCACCAAGCTTCAGCGACTCACTTGATTCAGCAAGTCTAGAAACCATTTCTGGGGCTAAATATTGCGAGAATGCTGTTCTAACCTTACTTCTTTCTAATTCAGTAAAAAGAAAATTAAAGAAAGTAATTATTAAGTAACTTGTTAAGCATATTATTAATGGAGAAATAGGATCTATTAAATAATCTAATTCGTTGAAACCATAGAAAGAACCATAAAGACTGCTTAAATTTGCTACTAAAAATGTTATCAAACCACCGATAGGACCAAAATATTGAATGATTAAGCAAATCAAAATAGAAAAAAGTAAGCCAAATAAAAACTCTGCTCCTTCCATCCAATCTGGTCTAACTAAAAAATCTCCATTTATAATTTGTTGAATTCCTTGAGCTATGATCGTGACACCAGGTATATCTTTCTCAAGAGACGTATTTCTAATATCTAGCAGTCCTGATGCACTTGTACCTACAAGGACAATCTTTCCTGCAAAGAATTCTTTATCGTAAGTATTATTTACGACTTCAAAGGCTGGAATAATGTTCAAATTTTCTTTAAATGTTGAATGTAGCCAAAGGTAACCATTTGAATTAGTTGGAATTATTACGTTTCCAAGTTTTACGTTGTTGATACCGGTACTTTCACCAAAAGCTAATTCTCCTGAAGCATTAGATGACTTGATTTGATACGTGCTTGCTCCTATAGCAACCCTTAAAGTTTCCAGCATCAAAGATGGTACTATCTGTCCATTCACTACTTCAAATGTTGGCAGGCTTCTGACAATACTTGAATCTCCTCCAATACTCATAGACCCTACGCCTGCAGAAGAATCAATTAAAGTGGGTAAATTGTTTTGCATACCTGTGTAATTAGGAAGAAATTCTTTTGGTGAATCACCTTGTATTATTAGGCCGTATTTAGATGATATATTTTCAGTTATTAATTTATTATTTGGTGCACTTCCCAGGACAACAGTAGAGTGTGATTCCATAGACTCTGCAAAAACTCTGTCATTTGGTTTTATTTTTTTTAGCTCTTTAATAAGATCAGAATTTGTTGAATATTGCTCAGAAAGAACGTCACTTCCAGTTCTATCTCTTTCTGCAAAAACAATATCAAATGATGTAGTGAGAGCCTGCTCTGTATTAATAACTAATCTAGATAATAGATCTCTAGACCATGGCCATTGACCTAGATTATTTAGTGACTGATCATCAATATCAATTATTACAACGGGATCATCTTCTAACTGATCTCTTGGGCTTATTTGTTGCAAAGTATCGAAAGCAAACAATCTTAAATCATTAAAAATATTTAATGGATTCGCTAATGGAATTAAACCTATTAAAATAGCTAAAGGTAGAAGTAATTTTTTTTGAATGTTCTTCATTTTCTTTAAATAAAACCTTTATAATTGACGCCTTGTCATGTTTGTTAGATATATTTTATTACTATTTATCCTTTGTTTCGGTGTTTTTGTATCAGCACAAAACGTACCACCGACTATATCGGATCCTGAGCAATTAGAAACCATTAGAAAAGAAAGGCAAGCAATTTTTGATGAATTAATAGAAGATCCAACTAATCAAGGTAATTTATTTAAATACGCCAATCTATCAATTATTTTAGGAGATTTAGAGGCTGCGATAGGAGTCTTTGAACAAATGTTAATTTACGATCCTACTCTGGCAAGAATCAGGCTAGAACTAGGAGTGCTTTATTTCAGGCTAGAAGCCTACGCTCCAGCAAAACTATATCTTGATAGTGTAAAAGATTATGATCCACCTCAGGAAGTTATTACAAAGGTTGAATCTTTTTTAGCAGCTATTGAAGAAGAGGAAAAACCACTAACGGTTAATCAATTGATGACTTTCGGACTTGCTAGTTCTACCAACGCAAATGCTGGTATAGATGCCGATATAATAGAAATTGCTGGTTTTCCTCTTGAAGTTTCTCCTGATTCAAAACCTCAGTCTGATTCAAAGTTCTCTGTCAATTATAATTTATCTTTGACTCAAAATTTGAATAATCCCCGCGGCGATACAATTAATTATTTTCTTGCAGTTGCAACCACTTATCAATCTAGATTCACACAATTTGATCAAAGAAGTTTTGTCTTTGGTTTAAATAGTAGCTTAGATGTAGAAGAGGGAAGTCTAGGATTACTAAAAAATCCATCAGTAACTCCAAGTTTTACGAGAATTCAAGTTTACTTGCAAGGACAGCCTTTGCTTGAATCTAATGCTTTCAGCGTGAGTCACTCCGGATCTTTATCGAATGGTTCTGTTTTTGAATATGGTTTTAACTTAGATAAAAGAAATTTTATTGGATTGGACGCAAAGAGCGGTTATAGATATGGAACTTTTGTCAATAATACTTTTAATCTTCCGAATAATAATTCCAGTTGGACAATGAATATCTTCTCCGATAAATACGAAGCTAATCAAAAATTTGAATCCTTTAGGCAATGGGGTTTTGGGTTTAATTATAGAATGCCTCTTCCAGATGCATGGGTTATGGCAGCAAATTATGATTGGTCTACTAAAAACTATCTAGCTCCTAACGGACCTCTTGGAACAAGAAAAGATATTAACGAATCATCAGATTTAACCTTTTCAAGACTCTATATAAATTGTTTGTCTATGAATATTTTTCTAAAACCGTTCGATAATAGAAGCAGCATTGATATATTCTCAAGAAGTAACACTGATATAGGTGTAAACCTTTCTTATCTTTGCCTAAATAACTAACCTTAAATTTTACTTAAGTATATAATCCGCACATGAATCAGATAGTTCAATTTTTCTTAAAGATTAGAAATAGTCGTTTTTTTAATGGAATCGTAATTTTTGTAATCATAGGCTCTGCTATTTATGCAGGAGTTAGTTCTTATGATCTCTCAGAGAATTACGTTGAATTACTGAACTTTTTAGACACTGCAATAACAGTTTTCTTCTTGATAGAGATTCTTATCCGAATAGTTGCTGAACGATCTCTAATAAAATTTTTCAAAGGCGGTTGGAACGTTTTTGATTTTATTATCGTAACTGTTAGTTTAATTCCAATCACGGGAGGAGAGACAGCGTTTGTTGCAAGATTACTCAGAATTGTCAGGGTATTAAGAATTATCACTGTTGTTCCTGCCTTGAAAAAAATTGTAGATGCACTTTTTGAAACACTTCCAAGAGTTGGCTTTGTAGCTCTTTTAATGTTTATTTTCATCTATATATGGGCAGCAATAGGTACCTTAGTTTTTGGAACAACAGATCCAGAACACTGGGGTAACATTGGCCTTGCTATGCTTACCCTTGCACAAGTCGCAACATACGATGACTGGGCAGCAGTTATGAAAGATATTATTGAGGTCTTTCCTTGGGTGTGGATCTACTTTATAAGTTTTATTTTGCTTAATGCCGTTATCATGTTGAATATGGTGATCGGAATTATTGTTGATGTTATGTCCAAGAAATCTAGTAGCGGTCAGTTAAGCGCAGATGAGAATCAATAATTTTCTGATTCTTTTTCTATTTTTATCTTTATCTTCCTGCTCCTATCAAAAGGTAGTAAAAAACTCAATGTATGACTTGGATGAGTTTGATGCATGTTATTTAGATCATAAATCTACATTAGACTCTGAAAAACAGAAGTATTTGAATTTGCTGATAGAGTTAAGAAATTATAATTGTTCTAGATATTATGAACTTTTTGTTAGAGGAACAATTATTCAAGGTTATTAAAACCAAAATATCAGAAGCAGTGGGGTTGAGATAGCTATTATGAGCAATTCTAAAGGCAGGCCTAATTTCCAGTAATCTCCAAACTTATAATTACCTGGCCCCATAACTAAAGTATTGCATTGGTGTCCGATAGGAGACAAGAAGGCGCAACTTGCACCGATTGCAACACACATCAAAAATGGCTCAGATGGATGACCAAGCTGATCTGCAATGGTGACTGATATGGGCCCCATAATAACTGCAGTAGCTGCATTATTAATAACATCTGATAAACACATTGTGGCTACCATTAAAATAACTAGAGTCCCTACGAGACCAAATTGAACTGATTGAGTTGCTATTGCGGTTGCTAATATATTTGTTAAACCGCTGTCATATAAAGCGTCTCCAATAGGAATCATAGCTCCAAGTAATACAATAACAGGCCACTCAATATGACGATAAAGCATGTTTGGTTTTAGTAGTTTGGATGCTACAAATTCTAATACGCATAATAAAAATGCTATGACTACATTCAAAAAATTTGTAATTACCAGAAGCAAACTAAAAGAAAATAAACCAAGAGAAAGCAACACTTTAGAATCATCTTTTATTACATCTAACTCTCTTTGCCAAAGAGGCATTAAACCAAGATCTTGCATTTTCTCACTGGTATCTTTCTGTTCTTCTCTAGTGGCAATTAACAAAACATCTCCAGCTTTAAAATGTTCGTTTGAAAGACTACCTTGAAAATTTGTACCTTTTCTCCACAATCCGAGAATTGCCATTTGTCTACCAACCATATTTGAAAAATAGCTTATGGTTCTTCCAATTAATCTTGATCCTGGAGAGATCATAGTTTCAATTTCACCAAAACTACCTGAATCAAGATCTTTAATTTCAGTTCTAAGAGATAAGCCGTACTTATCCTGAAGTCCCGATACTTCTTCTGGATTGATTTTTAAAAGTAAAATTTGTGATTCTTTTAATTGTTCAAAGTTACTTAAAATTTCTCTAGCGTCAGAGGTTTCATTTACAGATCCAATTAGCACTATGTCTGAACCTAACTCTTTCCTAAATTCTTGAGTTCTTTTACCAATAAGATCGCTATCCTTATCAATGACAAGTTCAACTAAATATTCATTGATATCAACTAAAGATGACGAATCACTTTCCCCAGATCTGTTTTTTACCAGGATGAAACCCAGAAGTGCAATAAAAATAACTCCTCCAATGCTCACAGGTAATCCTGCATAAGCGAAATCAAAAAATTCAAATCCTTGATCGGAGTATTGGTCTCTAAATTCAGAAATAATAATATTTGGTGGTGTTCCTATTTTTGTATTCATTCCACCAAGGATTGATGCAAAAGCAAGGGGCATTAGAAATTTGGAAGGGGACCAGCTCATTTTTTGACATATACCTAAAGTTACAGGTAATAGCATGGCCATAGCTCCGATATTATTCATAAATGAAGATAAAATAACCGCAATACCCATCAAAATAACCAAGAACTGAAATTCGCTGCTAGCAATCTTCTGCAGAAGACTGCCAATTTTTCCAATCAATCCTGATGCTTCAAGACCTTTACTAATTAACAAGACAAGCGCAACTGTAATAACTGCAGGGTGACCAAAACCGACAAATGCCTCTTTAGCTGGAACAAAACCAAGAACCACTAAAACCGCAAGACTCGTCAATGCTACTGCATCGTAGCGAAATTTACCCCAAATAAACATAACAACCATTACCAAAAGTATGGCTGAGAGGATGATTTGATTGGTATCCATAAAAAGAATGATTACTTTACATTAAGTTATTTCAATTGACATGATAGATTTCTTTTTTTTCAAAAAAACTTATCAATTGTCTACAAATTAAGGCTTTTTAAGCTCAAATATAGTAAAATTAATTACCAAAATAAGTTTTTGTTAGTTTGACTAAGTGTCATTTTGACAATAAAATTCTTCTTTTTCTTAATTATGAGAAAAAATAAAGGGGAAAAACTTCATGGAGTGGGTTTATGAAGATAATAAACATGAAAAAATTTAACAAAGTATTGATCCTTCCTTTGTTAGTATTTGTCCTAGCTAATTGTGCAGGAACAAATGTTACTACTTATTCATCTGCATCAATTATGCTTGACGACTTTATTGAGCAAAACGGTGGTAAAGGTGAGGTTAACGATGAAACATTGCACTATCCATTAGACATTCAAACTTTGTCTTGTTCTGAGATGCAAGCTAACAGAATAAGAATTTCTAATTTAATCAATAATTTATCTGAAAAAGTTGTAGAAAATGCTAATAGAAGTACAAGTTATTCAACTTACGGATTAACAAAGCATGATCCTTTGATTGGAACTAGTTTTATCGGTATTAGCTCTGTAGGTTTAAATCCTGAAGTTACTGAATATAGAAAACTTAAATTAGTCTTAGAAGAACTAAACACTACTTCTATCCTCAAGTGTACTCCACCTGAGGTAATGAGAACTCCGTAAATATTTTCTAATTAACAAGACTTTATGGCTATATAATTAATTATGGCCATTCGTCTTGCATATTTATTCAGTTTTTTATTTCTATTTCTTTATAGTATTTTTACCTTCTTCGGTATCGGTCTCTCACTTGAACCTGGAATGGAGATTGGAGGAATATCAAGATGGTGTGAAAGGGTAAGCGATAGTATTTTTAGAGAGCCTGTAAATACTCTTACAAACTTAGCTTTTATGGTAACTGGGTTAATAATGTTTCACGTTCTTAATCGAGACGAAGAAAATGTAAACACTTTTCATACCCTGACTCCAATAGCTATTTTGTATGCCTCAGCAGCTGTTTTTTTGGGTCCAGGATCATTTTTAATGCACGGTACTCATACAGAATGGGGTGGATGGGCTGATAACTTGAGTATGGTGATGTACATCGTTATCCCTTGGCTCTATAACTTCAAGGTAATGGCTAAATGGAGTATAAGTACCTTTTTTAAAGTCTATCTAAGCATCATTTTTGCCTATGGTTTAGGTAGATGGTTTCTTGGCGATGGAATGGGGATTGGATTTAGTGTTTATGGCGTATCTATAGGAATATGGGTTGTATCTGAATTCCTGTTTAGATTTTGGAGTCAGAGAATGAGATTTATCTCTGGCTTTATAGGTTTTCTTGTGGCAGCTGTATTTGGTATTTATCCTCAAGAAATTTTTAATAATCTCGATCAGTATTGGTGGATTGCATTTTTTTGGTTACCTGGAATTATTTGCAATTCAGAGCCTGAATATGAACGGAGGCATTTCCCATGGTATTTTGTTGGGATGTTTTTATATATTTCAGCATTTGTAATTTGGTTACAAGGGTATCCAGATCAACCTTTATGTAATCCAGATTCTTTGATTCAACCACATGGTATTTGGCATATATTGTGTTCGTTAGCCACGCTGAGTTTCTTTGTGTTTCTAAGAACAGAACAAATAAAAAAAAGAGAGGAATGAACCTCTCTTTTTTTTAAATAAAACTTATCTTCTCGGCCAAGCTTTAACTGGGATTACCAAGGAAGTATTTAATACTTCTCTCATCCCTTTTACTTTCCTTGAAAATTTTTCAAAAGCTTTCGATGATGTTAATTCTGTAGCTCCATCAGTCAAAGTTACAAAATCAGATGCTCCGATATAAACAAAATGAGTAAATTCATCATTTCCATATAGAACTCTGTTTAACCCGTAAGAGCTTGTAACTGAACCTGATTCAACATTGGATTCCATTAGTTCTGACCAAGCCTCAGCGTACTCTTCTTCATTCTCTAAATTCATTCTCATATCATATTTAGTGAACGCACCATCAACAGTCCAATCATTAGCTTCAATAATAGGAACTATAGCTAGATCTGATACTGGACTCGCTGAACTCATTAAAGAACCAAGCATTGTTGCAGCTTCTGGACAGCTTTGTGTTAATGCACCTGCATTTTGGAAATCCTCTCTAGTCATGTAAGAGGCAATAATAAAGTGCGTAGAGTCACTTGCTCCATTAAGTGTTTCAGACATTAATCCTAAGTCGCCTGGAAATTTCTTGCCGCAATCAGAAGCATGAAATTTATCCAAAGCTGAAATTACACCAGCTGGATTTGTTACATTTATATGATAAAAAACATGCATTACATGCCTTTCACTTTGTGCATAGATAAACCCAGATGATATAAAAATTAAAAATAATAATTTTTTCATATTCTCTCCTTTAATATTATCAATATACATCATTGTTTTTACTAAATTGAATAATAATGAGAAATTTACGAAGATATCGTATCTTTTAATTTTTTTAAATATTTAAAAAAAAGAGAGACATAAGCCTCTCTTTTTTTAATTTTTATTTTAGTTTGGCATATAGTCTTTTATTATCGTGACTAAGTTAGTTCCAATAAGTTGCCTGACATTTCCAGCTTTAGAATAAAATTTCTGCATAGATTTTGTGGGCATTCTTTCTTGAAATACTTCCATAGCTGAAGCCATATCTGGATAACCACAGAAAGCCATGTGAGTTCCATAGCTTTCTACTCTTGATCCTGGACCCCAAGCTGCTAATCCCCATGAACCTGGACAGCGACTATCCTTACTATTCATAAGCTCAGAATAAGCCTTTGCATAAGCAGCAGGATCAGATACATCCATAATCCATGAAACAAAAACTTTATCTTTCAAAGTATCTCCACCGGAAACGACTGGGAAGGCTAGCATTTCATATGTCGAATTAGATATTTCTGACATAGTTTGAAAGTATTTTGTCCAGCCAGGACAAGAGGCCCATTGTCCACTCCATTGTAAATATGACTCATTATTTTCAAATAATACTGCATAAGAGTGAGTAGTGACTTCATCTGCATTAAAGTTTTCAGCCATTAATCTAACAACAGCCGATCCTCCAGGACAATCTTGTGAAAGTTTGTCTGTAGCTGATAAAACTCCTAAAGGATTATTTGTTTCTATTCCAAAAAAACCAAAGAAAGGACCATCTGCTGCCCAAACATTAGACAAACTAAAAAAAAGTGTAATGCATAATAATTTTTTCATTTTAAATCTCCTTTAAACTAATCAAACCTTGCGACAACAGTACTCATAGAGACTCTTTCAATTGTTACAACACCTTGCACTTTAGATTGAAAGTCTATGAATGCAGGTGAAGGACTCTTTGCGTTTCTATGCGAAACTTCAAGATAAGTTTTCATATCAGGATATCCACAAAAGGTTAAATGAGTTCCCCAAGATGGATTTGTACCTGCTCCAATTGCGACTAGCCCCCAAGAGCTAGGGCAAATACCTTCGGCAGCAAGTGCTGGCATCAATTGTGCATAAGCTCCAGCAAATTTAGCTGGATCGGTCACAGATATATTAAATGCCTGAAATACCGAATCTTTCAGTTGATCTCCACCACCCATTAGAGGAATTCCCATTGAATTAAAAGTAGCATTGACTACAGGATTAGTTTTTGAAAAGTATTTTGCCCATCCATCGCAAGAGGATAAGCCATTCCAATAATCCATAAATTCAGCATTATTTGCAAAAGTACCAACAAATAAATGAGTTGATTCATCGTCTGCATCAAATGTATTGGCTAAAAGAGTAAACCTTCCAGCAGAGGGACAATCTTTGTTAAGTCTATTCGCGGCATTAAGAACTGTTAAAGGATCTTCAGTAGAAATACCAAAATATCCAACAACAGGACCATCATTGTTAGCGTATGTTAATGATGAGAGGAATAAACCTAATAATATAAATTTAAATTTTTTCATATAATCTCCGTATTACATAACTTAATATACAACATAAGTTAAATTAATAAATAAATATTAAATAAATTTGTTTAGATTTAAAATATTATGAATATTCATTGAGTTGAATATTAAAAAGGAGCACTAATGAATGAAGTATTGAAGATAGATAATCTAGAGGAAGGTGTATCTATACTTACACTTAATAGACCAGAAGTCTTAAATAGCTTAAACAAAGAACTCGTAGATTCTTTGTTGGAAGCATTCAATGAAATCTATGAAAATGATTCTATAAGATCTGTAATAATTACTGGAGAAGGTCGAGGTTTTTGTAGTGGAGCAGATCTAGCTGGAGGAGGTTGGCCTAGCGATCCAAAATGGTCTCCAGGAGAGTCAACTGCTAATGCAATGGAGATAGGATTTAATCCTTTAGTCAGAAAAATAGTTGATTGTCCTAAACCTGTTGTAAACGCGATTAACGGTATTTCTGCTGGAGGAGGAGTTGGATTAGCACTTTGTGGTGATTTGATAATCGCATCTAAGTCTGCAAAATTTAAACTCGTTTTTGGCCCACAACTAGGAATTATTTCTGATGTGGGTGCATCATGGCTAATTCCAAATTTACTAGGGAGAGCAAGAGCAAATGGTATGGCACTTTTAGGCGAAGACATAGATTCAAGTAAAGCACTAAACTGGGGTTTAGTTTGGGAAGTATTTCAAGACAATGAATTAAAACAGAAAGCCATAGAGTATGCTATTCAACTAGCTAATGGATCCATAACTGGATTAAAAGCTATTGTTAGAGCTCATGATAACGCTCTTAAAAATACTCTCGACGAACAACTTGATTATGAAAGAGACACTCAAAGAATTCTTTGCGATGGAGATGTATTTAAAGAGGGAGTAACTGCATTTATTGAAAAAAGGAAACCAAACTTTAGGGATATAGAATAGATTTTTATCGTTAATATTTTTTATTCAGATTTTTCCCAACGAAACTTAGGTAATTTCCTGACACCTTTGTCTATTTGTTCAGCCCAAATATCAGATAATTCCTTAAAAAAAGGAGAATCAAGTTTTAGTTGTTCTTGAAAATCTAAATTAATTTCATCTTTCTTAAAAACAACTAAATCTATAGGAGGCCCAACTGTCAGATCTGATCTCATTGTAGAGTCTAAAGAAAGAAGTGCTACACGTGCTGCATCACCTAATGAAATATTTTGGTAGATCATTCTATCTAGGATAGGTTTACCGTATTTAATCTCTCCAATTTGCAAATAAGGTTGATCATCGGACATGTAAATAAAATTTCCTTCAGGATAGACGAGCAACAAGTTTGGATCCTGTCCTTTAATTTGTCCCCCAACTATAAAATATGACCCTAAGAGTGCAGAACCTTGGTTCAAATTTTCTTGAGCTTTAGATTGATATTCAACATTTAATTCACCAATGTAAGTAGCAACTTCTTCTATATCAGCACATGTATTTAAACTTCTTACTGTATCTTTGGATTCCATATCCTTTTCAATCCTATGATAAACAGCTTGTGAAGTAGAGAGATTTCCAGATGTCAAAATTACAAAAGCTCTATCACCTACATTAAATGTAAACATTTTCGAATAAGTGCTTATATTATCTAACCCAGCATTAGTTCTTGAGTCTGAAGCAAACACTAATCCATCATTTATTTTTATTGCTAAACAATAGGTCATTTTTCAGTCTAAATGAATGTTATATTCGATATGTAGGAGATAAGTAAATAAAAAAATGAAACTTTCATGGTCTAAATATGAATTATCTAAATCATACGATGAGTATATTACACCAAAGCGCACTGTTAGAGGTCACTTAAGAAAAATTGGAAATTTCTTTGAGTCTTTATCTGTTAGTGATCTACAGGAACTTGATAGTGCGACTAAATCTGCTATCAAATCAATGGGTATCAATTTTCGAGTTTACTCAGAAGAAGGCTCAGAAGAACGAACATGGCCGTTAGATTTTATTCCCAGAATTATTAAAAGAAGTGAGTGGAACATTGTTGAAAAGGGACTAAAACAAAGAACTAAGGCGCTTAATTGCTTCATTGAGGACTGCTATAACGAACAAAGTTTTCTAAACTCTGGAATCATTAATAAATCCTTAATAACAAAATCAAAATATTTTTTAAAATTTTGCAAGGGGACTAAATTACCTAATAAGTCTTGGGCCCATATTTCTGGGAGCGACCTTATTAAGGATATAAAAGGAGACTTCCATGTTCTCGAAGATAACTTAAGAGTGCCATCAGGAGTATCTTATATGCTCGAAAATAGGTATGTCATGAAAAGAGTTTTTCCTGATTTATTTTCTCATTATGGTGTTTCTAAGATAGACGAATATCCCACTAAACTTTACGAATGCTTACAGAATGCATCTATATCTAAATTAAGAAAACCTGAAATTGTTCTTCTTACGCCCGGAATCTATAACTCTGCTTATTATGAGCATTCTTATCTTGCACAACAAATGGGGATAGACTTAGTCGAAGGCACCGATTTAATCGTTAAGAAAAATATAGTTTATAAAAAAACAATAGAAGGACTACAAAAGGTCGACGTAATTTATAGAAGAATTGATGATGACTATCTTGACCCTGAAGTGGGCAATCCATTTAGCGTTATCGGAGTAAAAGGATTGATAAGAGCTTGGAAGGCTAAAAATGTTGCCATTGTAAATGCTCCTGGATGCGGTATTGCTGACGATAAAGCTGTGTATTCTTATGTTCCAGAGATGATTAATTTCTATTTGAAGGAAGAGCCTATTCTCCCTAATGTAAAAACTTTCTTGCTATCAAATAAAAATGAAAGAGATTATGTTCTTGAAAATATTAAAACAATGGTTACTAAACCTGTTGCAGAGTCAGGAGGATACGGAATTTCAATTGGTAAAAACTTAACTGAGAAAGAAATACTCAAATTAAAAAGATCACTAATGAAAGATCCAAAAAATTATGTTGCTCAGCCATTAATAGATTTATCAACATCGCCAACATTTAGAAGAGATTCTTTATTTCCAAGACATTTAGATTTACGGCCGTTTATTCTATCTGGGAAGCAAACTTACGTAACTGTTGGCGGTCTTACGAGAGTAGCACTTAAAAGAGGATCAACTGTTGTGAATTCTTCTCAAGGCGGGGGAAGCAAAGACACTTGGATTGTAGATGCATAATGTTAAGTAGAAGTGCAAAACATTTATATTGGCTCGCTCGATACGTAGAAAGAGCTGAAAATATTGCAAGAATGATTGATGTAAATCTTGAGTTAATTTTGGATTTTCCTGATGATCATTCTTTAAATTGGAAACCTCTCATTGATACTTTAGAAATTAATGAATTATTTGAAAGTAAATATAAAAACTATAACGAAAGTAATGTCTTAAATTTTTTGTTTGAAGATAAAAAAAACTTAAGTTCTCTTAATAATTGCCTTGAGATGTCTAAATATAATATAGAAACCATAAAAGATGATTTACCTAAAACTGCGAACATAAGTCTGAATCATCTATACGATCATGTTCTCGGTCAAAAAATTTCTAAAGTTCATCAGCGAAGGAAACTTCAACATATCACAAGTATAGTTGTGATGACTCAAAATTTTTTTGGCGCTATAAATGATAATCTTTCTAGAGGTTATGAGTTTGAGTTTATTAGATTAGGCAGATTTGTTGAGAGGACAGACATGATATCTAGAATTATTGATTGTCTCTGCATTTCAAAAAGCTCAAAACAAACTCATGATTTTTCTACAATGGAATGGATAAGCATGCTCTCAACTTTATCTGCTCAAGATGCATTTAGAAAGGAATCAAAAGGAGAGGCAAACAGGGGAGAAGTGATAACTTTTTTACTTAAAAATGATAGCTTCCCTAGATCAGTATTCAGAAGTTTAATCACTATTGAAACGTGCTTAAAAAATCTCCCTAAAAATACAAAGTTATTAAAAATGATTAATAGGATCATTAACATATCTGATAGGTCTAAATTGCATAATTTTGATGATAAAAGATTGCATATATTTTTAGATAATCTTCAAAAAAATATATCAAAAATTGATTCTAAGATTCACAGTACTTATTTTTAAAAAGTATTAGAAATAAGTTTTTTTTTCGTCATAATCAATTTATAAAAGGAGAAAAAAATGAGAAAAATTTTATTTTCAATATTGATTGCTATTTTTTCAGTAAATATATTTTCAGATGACCATGGGATTAAACCAGGAAATGTTGTTGCTGAATTTCACTATTTTGATGTAACCGATCCAATTTCTTTTGTTGCGACAGTTGATAAATTTGATGCTTCCTCGTGCGCTCAAGAATGGAGAGAAAAATCTGGCGTAAACATTGGTCTTTATGCACTTGGTGGCGGAAGTCATTCTCATCTTATACTCGTGGTTTACGACGATTTTGATCAAATGCAACTAGGAAGGTCTATTTTTGGTGCATGCCAAGAATCAGCTCAGATGATCAAAAGTATGGATACTAGTTCTAATTCTGATAGGTACTATAACTTTGTAACAGAATTAGCTCTTGAATCAGGAGATTGGAGAACGGATACAGTTTTTGCTAATGTCGACATTAAAGTTGAATCTGGCGAAGAAGCAAAATATTTGAGGGCTTGGGTAGATTTTATGGAATCTCAAGAAAGTGTGGGTTCTTTTGGAATTAACCGAATCCTTTTTGGAAACAAATACTACACTCATATGATCTATCTAGGTTCTAATTCCTTGAGTGAACTTACAAATTCCATGAAAACTGCATTTAGTTCGAGAGACTATCAAACTTATTTAAATAAAGTTGAAGATATCAGAACGAATGTTCAAACAAGAATGGCTCAATTTGTAAAAGCGTATCCTAACGAAAGATAAGGACGATATAAATAAAAAATACCCGATTTATTCGGGTATTTTTTTAAATAAAATACTTAGAAAGATTCACTGAAAAGTGATTTTAGATTTTGATCTTCTTTTATCTTTGACTTTAAAATTGTTTTACCTTTATCCAAAATTTCATGGTCATAGTTGATAATAGAACTCTTAAAACTTTGTTTAGCTTTCACTTTTTTAAAATAATCTTTAAGAAAAGTTTTATCTCTAAATAATATTTCGTCCCATCCTACTTCTTCTATCCTGTGAAGAATAACCGCCCAACTTATATCTGCCAATGTAAAAGAATTATTAATAATCCAATTTTCTCCGTTTGTCTTTAAATGATTATCTAGTTCATGCAGGTGATCATTCATATTTTTTAATGCTCTGTTAATTAGTTTTCTGATAGGTGAACTTGTCGAGAAAGCTTTATATCCAAATATTTTAAGAATAATAAATAGGAAAACTCTTATTTTTAACGGATGATTTATTAATCCAAAAAGTATTTTATTGATATTTATATACTTAATCATTGAAGCAAAAAGTGGAAACGTCAAAGCGCCTATACAGTTTCCTGCATATATATCTTGATTTTCCATTGGATCTCCAACCATGGAAGACTTTTTTACCCAATAGTCCATTGAATTTTTTTCATTTTCCGCTGAAGGAATTATAAAACTTGAAGAAGACTCTTCAGTTAAATAATAAATTTGCTCATGCGATTCATAAATTGGATAACCTTCATGTAGTAAAACTGGAACAGTTGCACCGGGATTAATTTTTAAAAAATCTTTAGAGGCAACTTGATATTTGCCTGTTTCTATCAAATCAATATGTTCCTGATCATATTCTATTTCTAATTCTTCAAGGCATAATCGAACTTTACGAGAACAAAGCGAGAAGCAATTATGGTAGAGAATCCATTTTTCATCTGTATCAATAACTTTAAAACTTTGTTTTCCTTCTCTAGCCACGTTTTATTTTCTTCCTGATTGAATAGATAAGGAGAATCGCTAACAAGATAAACAAGATTGCATAAGTTTTATTTGCTAATAATAAAATCCATATAAATATAAGAGTTCCGATAATAGGGGAGGGCTTTTCCAACAATTTAAAATCGTAATTTAACCAAGGAGTACCACTCTCTTCAGATAACATTCTATCCCCGTGAAGATAAAGATAACTTGCATCAGGATATCCTTGTAGATTTCGTTTGGGAATTTTGTTGAGAGTTTCCTTCATTCGATCAAAAATATCAGGATAATCTTTTGATAAATCATTCTCTTCAAGTGGATCCTCTATGATATTAAATAATTCGTAGTAATTAACTGAGTTACTTCCAGCTGGACCTTTTTTAAAATAAAGCTTCCAATCTTCATTGAACAAGGCAATTTCTTCAAAAGCTACACTGGCAGCTAAAACCGAATTTTGTGGTTTATCAACAGTTCGTTTAAGCAAAGAATCCCATCTACTGGTGCCTTCAAAAAAACTGTTTTCATAATCGATTTCAGCTGCACTCAATAAAGTTGGTAAGACATCCTGTATGAAAAAAAACTGGTTAGAAGATTCACTTTTAAATTTCCCTTCCCACATCATGAATGCTGGAACCCTTATACCTCCTTCATATGCTGACCCTTTACTACCTTTTAATCCTCCGCTGCTTCCTTTAGCATTCAATAATTCTGGAACAACTACTGCTCCAATTGGATCAATGTCAAAGACAGGACCATTGTCACTAAAAAAAAGTATCAGGGTATTTGACGAAAGCTCTTCATCTTTTATGCTATCGATGATTCTCCCAATTTGTTTATCTAGAATACTAATATTTGCTGCATAAATTCTTTCATTTGGATCATCAATATATCTAAACTTTTCTACGCTCTCATAAGGAGCTTGAATAGGGGTGTGAGGAGCATTGAAAGCTACATATAAGAGTAAAGGTTTGTTATTCTGTTTATTTTGTATGGCTTTTATTGCTTCGTTCGCAATCAGGTCTGTTGAATAACCTTCTTCTCTTAAAGGTACACCATTCTTATGCCAATCAAGTCTTCCTGACATTGTATGATCAAAATAATCGATCCCTCCATTCATAAAACCATAGGTTGTATCAAAACCTCTTTGACCTGGTAAATATTCTTTAGAGTTCATGCCTAAGTGCCATTTTCCAACCAAAGCTGTTTGATATCCCGCTTCTTTGAAATACTCAGGAAGTATTTTGTACTCAAGTGGAAGCCCCGCGGGATTTGTAGAAGGATTACTAATTGGTCTTAGAATACCTACAGTGTATGCTTCTAGCCCTGTCATTAAGGACGCTCTTGTAGGACTACATATTGGATTTGAATAAAATCGATTTAATTCCAAACCTTCACTTACGAACCTATCTATGTTCGGAGTTGGAATAATGCTTTCATGATATGAAACGTCGCCCCAACCCAAATCATCAGAAACAATAATGACAATATTTGGCTTTTCATATGGAAAAATAGAATTAGAAAAAAAAAGGAAACAGAGAAGTGTAAACCTTAAATTTTTAACCAATTGATTCTAAAAAGTTAGCTAAATTTTTTCCTATTTGGTCAGGAGAGGTTTCCTGAATAAAGTGATTTCCTTTTACGGTTACTTCTGTAAGATTTTTCCAACTTCTTACAAATTCCCTTTGATCACCAATAAGTATTGATCCTGGATCAGCATTAATAAAAAGTTTAGGAATATCAGAATCTTTGTGAAAATCAGCATTTTTTTGTACCTCATCCACAACCTCAGGAGGTTCTCCCTCTAGAGGAATTTGTCTTGGCCAAGTAAGAGTAGGGCGCCTACTTTCTCCACTCTCAATAAAGGGTCTTCTATATTCGTTTTTATCATCTTCAGAAAGACTTGGTGCGTCCAAAAATAAAATCTTTTCCACGAAATAATTCTTTTCAAGAATTAATTCTTCTCCAGCCTCAGATCTATAGAGACCAAAGATCTTTCTTGCCATTTCAGGCCATTGATCCCAAACCATAGGCATTACAATTGCTTCCATAAAAGTTATGGACTTAATTCTTTCAGAATTTTCTCTTGCAAATTGAAAACCCATAGCAGATCCCCAATCATGGATCACTAAATGAACATTATTTCCAAGATTTATTTCTTCTAATAAAGAAGTTAAATAATCATATTGCCCATGATATTTGTAGCCTGGATCATCAACATTTTTTAGTTTTTCTGAGTCTCCCATACCAATAAGATCAGGTATTACTATTCGTCCTAATCCTTCTACATGAGGAGCTATATTTCTCCACAAATAAGAGGACGTTGGATTTCCATGTAAAAAAACTATGGCATCTCCTTGACCTTCGTCAACATAGGCCATTTCTTTCCCTTTAATCTTGATATGTTTTTTTGAGTACATTTTTTTAAATTAATGCTAATGCCATCATAATAAGAATAATTGTTGATGGAAGCCAAACTAAAGTTCTTACAACGCCTATGCCAGCCATATACAAGGCTCCATGAGCAACTCTTAAGATTAACCACCACATTGCTAACCCGCTGATATCTACTCCCGCAGCAATAGACCAAACTGCTAAAGCGAGAAAAATTGGTAGAGTCTCTTTTAAATTATCTTTTGCCTTCGTAGCTCTAGAAAGCATTAAAGAGGGCGGATGTTCAGGTTCATTATCTCTATTAGAAAGTTGCCAATTCAAATTTTTAGAATTCAACATCATAGGTATAAGCCAAATTTGAAACAAGGCCAACAGTAAGGTATATCCTATTATCATTTCCATAATTTTCTCCTTTTTGTAAATTAAGTATAAGTTATTTTTTTTAATAAATTAAAGTAGTTTTCAATTTACTATTTTTCCTTATCGTCTATGATCATTTAATGAAAATCATTCGTTTTCTTTTCTTTTATCTTATTTCAGTTAATTTACATTCAACCCAAGAGATACTTACTTTAGGTTTTGGTTCCTGTCTTCATCAAGATCGAAGCATGGCTATTCTTAAAACAATAGAGAAGAAAGAATTGGATCTATTTATGTTTATTGGAGACAACGTGTATGGAGATCAAAAAGATGGAGAATTAGATAAACTTATTAGAACCTATAAGCAGCAATACAATAATCTTGAAAATTTTTTAAAAAATGTAAGTACTGAGTTTATTTGGGATGATCATGATTTTGGATTAAATGATGGTGGTTCTGATTATCGTTACAAAGACAGAGCAAAAGAACTTTTTTTAGAGACTTGGAAAATTCCACCTCAAGATCAACGTAGACTAAGAGATGGTCTCTATTTCGATAAAATGATCGAAAAAAATGGTCTTAAGGTTCATTTAATATTTCTAGATAACCGTACCTTTAAATCTGAATGGAAATTAACAGATGAATTTAATAAAGAAGGAAAAGAGAGATATGTTAAAGATTTTGATCCTAATAAGACATTATTAGGTAAAAAACAGTGGCAATGGCTTAAGGAAAAGTTGAATGAAGATAGCAATATAAAAATTATCTTATCTAGTTTGCAGATTTTGAGTTTAGGGCATGGATGGGAATCATGGGATAAATTACCCTTAGAAAGAGAAAGACTCTTTAATCTCATAGACGAATCTAATGTATCTAATCTTTTTATATTTTCTGGAGATAGGCATAGAGGTGGTTTTTATCGCTTTAAGACTGATGATAATAATGATATTTACGAATTTACATCAAGTTCATTGAATCTACCAATACCATTTAATACAGAAGAGAAAGGTCCTTTAAGGATAGGTTCAACCTACAGAAAAGCTAACTTTGGTGTTGTTCGTATTTTTGAAGATAAAGTAGTTATGGAACTTACTTCTAATAAAGGAAAAGTTGTGAATTCTTTAAACGTAGAAATTAATTAATATTATATCTATTCGTATAATATATATTATGTAAAGTAATTAATATCAATCAATCTCCATATAAACTACAGAATACCCTTCTTTTATGGTGCTTTCAGTGATTTTGGAAAATCCATGTTTTTTATGAAAGTTAATAGATATCTCATTAGGTGGATCAATATTTACCTCGGCACATATCGGTATATTAAATTTATCTTTAATTGATAATAATTTGCTATAAAGATTGCTTCCGATACCTGAAGATTGATATTTATTGGCTATTGCAATACGGTCAATATAGATAAATTTTTTATGTCTTTTTTGAAAAAATTTATAATTGATAGATTGGTAATTAGTATTTTCTCTAAGACAGATTACAAAACCCAAACATATACCCTTCTTCATAAATCCATAAGAAATATTTGATATATTAATTAGAGTTATAAATTCCTCTAAAGATACAGATCCAACTTTAGGAACTTGTTGTTGATTGATTTCATAAAATGATGAAAAGATTTCTTCGTCCTGATTAACTTTTAAATTAATTAATTCCAAATTTAAGTTCTTGGAAATAAACTAAGCAAAAATTCTGAAGTAGGATTTTTCAATATATCTTTTACCGTTTCTTCAAACAATGCATGAGACAAGGGTAAAAGAGATTGCATTTCTGATGCATTATTAACTGTCCACTCAGGTGCAGAATTTGGAAGAAGATCTTTCTTAATATCCCATCCAGTAATTATCATCCAGTAAGCAAATTCTTGAACAATCACTCTTCCATAGATTTCAGAATCATTTTTAATGTCCTCATATGAGGAAACATCATAATAACCTTCAGAAATAGCCTCTTGCATTGCTAAATAAACATCTGAACAAGCATTGGTATAAGAATACTTTTCTGGAAATATATAATTAAATCCAAGGACAGTAATCGTATGGAGAATATGTTCTATGACTTCATTAACTTGGCCTGATTTATCAATAGGTTTACTCTCCCCTATTACATCAACATTAGGATTATTGTCGTGGGTATTGTCAAATCCTGGATAATTTCTTTCATCAAAAGCTCGATCCCCAGAGTAGTCATCATATTCACCATAGATGATCCTTTGGAGAACACTTTTATCATCCATTTTATTAATAAGATCTGCAGTCCAAGATGATTTCATGCCATCGTCTCCACCAAGAAGCTCTCTGTATGTTTGAGCAACTTTATATACAAAATCATTACTTACATCATCCATTCCAGCAAAAATTATTCCTTCATAATCAATAATTTTGTCATAAGGAGGATATTGATTACTTGAAAGAGCTTGAGTTAATGGATCAAGAGATCTTGAGAAGGAGATATTTGGAGCAGTTATATTGTTAGGAGAGCAAGTTGAAGAATTTGATGAACCTGAATTACTGATTGGATTACCTCCATCAGACGGTGGTTCAATACCTCCATCACCTCCGCCGCCGCATGAGAATAGAATAATTACTAATGGTGCAAATAGGTATAATTTTTTTAATTTAGTCATTCTCCGAAGGAATAACTGTTTCAATATTTAATTGCCCTTTTAATCCAGCAACTCTGTGTTGTGCACTTTTTATATAATCTGGATCAGAAATCATATCTAACATTGCTTTCCTGTTTGGATAAGTAGCTATCGCAACAGAATCCCAAAGTTCTTCAACTTCACCCAACATCAATCTTTTTACATCGGCTCCAAATATAGCTGTTGCTCCTACTTTGGCTAGATGATGTAGCACTTCTTCAGAATAAATAGCATAAGCCTCTCTCCCCGATAAATCTGTCTCTCTTTTATCTGGATATTCAGCTTTATCTTTAAACTTGAGAAGATTCACCATATAGATTGGCTCATCATTGCCAGTCTCAAGAAATTCTGCCATTTGATCATCGTTTGGCATTACTTTATTTTCAAATTTCATCAGACAGCTTGTTTAAGTTTTGATTGAATAATTTCTTCAGCTTCATTTACTATCCTATCAATAAGTTCTTTTACACTAGGGATGTCATAAACCAAACCTGCAACCATGCCGCACGACCAAGCACCAGCATCCATATCACCGTCCATCATGATCGTTGGATAGACTCCTGCAACTTCATCAACAATATCTGAGAATGTTAGCTTATCTCCAAGTGCTTTTTCTTTTTCCATTAGTCTATCAACTGCCGGATTTGCCAATACCCTCTCAGTGTTAGTAAGAGAACGCATAATTAATCTTGTATCTAATTCAGAAGCATTTACGATAGCTTTTTTAACGTTTTCATGGACTGGAGCTTCTTCAGTTGCTATGAATCTTGTTCCCATATTCATTCCCTCTGCTCCTAGAGCCATAGCTGCAACTAAACTTCGGGCATCAGCCATTCCGCCAGAGGCAACAAAAGGAATTTCTAATTCGTCTGCCGCTCTAGGCAACAAAATAAAATTAGGAATATCATCCTCACCAGGATGACCTCCACATTCAAATCCATCAACAGATATAGCATCACATCCCACGCTTTGGGCTTTCAAAGAATGTCTTACAGATGTGCACTTATGAATAACTTTAATTCCAGCATCTTTTAAGGCAGGCATATATTCAGCAGGACTCCTTCCAGCTGTTTCTACTATTTTAACTCCACCTTCAATAATAACTTTAATAAGGCCTGGGTAGTCTGGAGGTGTTAACGAAGGTAAAAAAGTTAAATTCACGCCAAAAGGTTTATCGGTCATATCCTTACATTTAGCTATTTCATTTGCTAACTTTTCTGGAGTACCTTGAGTAAGACCAGTGATTATTCCTAAGCCACCAGCATTCGATACAGCAGCTGCCAATTCAGCAAAACCAACATAGTGCATTCCACCTTGAATAATTGGATGCTCTATATCAAAAAGTTCAGTAATTTTTGTTTTCATAACTCTCCTAGTTAATTGACTTAATAATAATTTCTTTCGAATCTACAGGTAATATAACCATTGTTCCGTCGTCAGATAAAGTCCAATTTGTAAGAATATCATCTATTCCTCTAGTAAAAATATCTGCAACTAAATCAGTCCTTGGGGCAGGAATTAAATGGTAATAAACAAGATGGCCAACGTTTGCTTCTTTCGCTAGATTCGCAACTTCAATTGTGTTGGTATGGTAATTTTGTATATCTACAAGTGCAATCCTAGCTGAAGCATTTGCAGGAAGTGCGTTATACATCATGTCTAAAGTCCCTTTATGAAAAGCCTCGTGGAATAAGACATCAACATTCTTTGAATTATTTAGGATTGCTTCTGAATAAATAGTATCCCCGCTCAAAACGATCGATCTCCCTTTATATTCAATCTTAAAAGCTAATGAAGGATCGATCGGTTTGTGATCAACTAAGAAAGCAGTAATT
The DNA here is from genome assembly GCA_902566305.1 of uncultured SAR86 cluster bacterium. Lineage (GTDB taxonomy): Bacteria > Pseudomonadota > Gammaproteobacteria > Magnimaribacterales > AG-339-G14 > CACNYO01. Next base: position 34,078 of record CACFIK010000011.1, read on the forward strand.
ACAATTCCATTAGATTCGTATACAGGTTCACTAAAGTCAGTAATTTCGTATCCATCAAAACCTGCTGCTTTTAAAGGAGCAAATTTATCGCCATGATGATCATTACGATATTTCCAATCCAACGAGAAAGCTTCAGTAAATCCGTTAAGAACCTGATTTATCCCCTCTGGACCGTACACTTTTAATTTAGACTGTCGACCTGTTCCTATCCAATTCCACATATGTATTTCAGGAAGTTCAGCGATATGATCAGAGTGAAGATGAGAAATGAAAATACTATTTAATTGGTTCAAGGGAACACGCCAATTTCTTAAATTATCTATGCTTTTATTACCGACATCAAAAATGAAGGTTTCTTCTCCGGCTTTTATCATTACGCAAGTCTCTGCCCTAGTTGGATGAGGTAGAGGAGATTTTGAACCGCATACCAAAGCACTGAGAGAATCTTCTTCTGGAAAAATATTTGGTGCAGTGCTTATTAAATTTTGAGCAAGTCGTTGAAACAAAGCATCTTGAACGGCTGGTACTCTAGTTAGGAAAAATAATATTCCAGCGATTATAAAAATAACCAAAATTAGATAGGTAATAATTTTTTTCATATCAGGATTTCCTTTTTAAAAGTGAAGTAATAAATAAAATTAATAAGAATGCAGTGACATAAGGAGCGGATTCAATTCCTGGAGTTGTGCCGGTTTTATATTCAGCTAAATTGAGAGGAGAATTTGAAGCATTTATAACTCTAACTGACCACTCAATTAAAAAAACTAAAATAGTTAAAGGTAAGAGAGACCTGTATCTAAAAAGGATTACCCAAGCAAAAGCACAAAATAATAATTGAATTAATCCCCATAGCGAAAAAAACGCATAGATTATTGGCATTGGATCAGGAGAACCATCTATCACTATCATATTTGCTATACCGTGCAGACCAAATTCTACGTAGAAGAGATGAATAATTGATCTCCAGGTCATCAATAAAAGAAATGGAATAAAAATGTAAACTACCAATCTAGAACCAAGATAATTATTATCAGCAATCTTGGGAAACAACATAGCAAGCATGAGTTATTACTCTTTTATGAAATCAATGAGAATATTTGATAGTTTTTTTGCTTTAGTCCACTGAAAAAAATGCCCTCCTCCTATATTCGGTGCACTCTTTGCATTAGGACACATTTTCAAGACGTCTTTTTCAGCTCCATTAGTAACTGGATCATCGCCCGCAAAAACACTTAAAAAAGGTTTCTGCCAACTTTTATAAAAATCTCTTGCTTTCTTTTGCGCTTCTAATGATTGATCAGGAATCATCGGTACATGACTAGGCATAGCTCTAGGACCCATCTTATAGGACGGATCAGGGAAAGGTGCTTCATAGGCTTCATCAAGATTTGATTTAAAAGGAAATAGTTTTCTTAAGCCTAGTCTAAGAAATATAAAATAAATTAATAATTTGATGCGAGAATTTTTTTCCATCATGTTCGACATCATAAATCCAATAGGAAGATCTTCGGTATCCCAGCATAGTTTCTGCCAATACATAAAACTTAAAGCCGGATGATGTGATGAATCGCTACCTGAAATATTTTTACCATCCATTTTTCTAATTTCTTTTTGCATAGATATTGGATTAAGTTTTATATCACTATTTCTAAAATCCTTGATTTTATCTATGACGTCTTGAGGTACATCAGGGTTATACGGTAAACCTGTATTCCCCATGGCTACTTTAAGAAATCTATCTGGTTGGTTAGCAACTACCCTTAATCCGATAAGGCCTCCCCAATCCTGGCCAAAAAAAGTGAGATTATTAAAATCATTAGCTTTTATCCAATCGGTCATCCAATCAACTTGTCGTTGATAAGAATAGTCTTCTCTTGATGCGGGTTTATCGGATTTACCGTAGCCAGGTAAATCAGGAGCAATGACTCTAATTCCAGCATCAGTAAGATAAGGAATCATCCTAGAGTATAAATAACTCCATACAGGCTGACCGTGCATTACTAAAAGAGTTGGACCATCATTTGGACCCTCATCTATATGATGTATTCTTAGATCAGAACCGTCATGAGTTTTTATGACTGTGTAATTAGGATCATATGGGAAGTCTTTTATGTTTTTAAATCTACTATCCGGAGTCCTTAAAATTTTCATCTTTCAAAACTTTATAGAAGCCATAGAATCACAAATTTCATTAAACTCAGTAATCGTTTCATTAATAATTGTTTCTACTGGTTTTATTTCTTCTATTAATCCTATTGATTGACCTGCCAACGCAGGTGCTGCATTCATATCTCCATCAAAGTATAGATTCTTAATTCCAGACATCGCGCTCATGTCCATCAGACCATCGTCGTAAATTTTGTCTGTAAAATCAGTTTTCAATGCTCTTATGCAAGGTTTAGCTTTTTTGTTGAGAATATAAGTGCCTTGTTCATTACCATTTACGATCGCGTTTTTAAAATTATCATGAACTGGACTTTCTAAGGATGATACAAATCTTGTACCCATTTGGATGCCTTCTGCTCCAGCAGCAAATGCAGCAGCCATTCCTCTACCATCTACAATGCCTCCAGCAGCAACAATAGGTAGATCAGTGTGTTTCTTAATTGATTGAATTAATACATGAAGTCCAACTTCCTCGGGATTTTTAAATCCGCCCCCTTCTGTCCCCTCTACAACCAAACCATCAACCCCTGCATCAACTGCTTTCATGGCACCAGCAAGGCTTGGTACAGCATGAAATACTTTGATATCCGCCTCTTTTAATTTATGTATATATTTAGCTGGATCCCCTGCAGAAGTTGTAACAAATTTAACATTTTCACCTATAACAACATCAAGCATGCTCTCGTCAGATAAAAATAATATTGGCAAATTAACTCCAAAAGGACTATTAGTTAATGTAGCCATTTTTTTAATTTCTTCCTTGCATTGATCTACCTCACCAGAAGAAGTTTCAATAATGCCAAATGCACCGGCGTTGGATACTGCTGAAGCAAGGTTGCTTCTTGCTATCCATCCCATAGGGGCTTGTATTATTGGGTATTTACAACCCAACATTTCAGTAATTCTATTCATTTGATTCCACCAATGATTCGCAATGATTTAATTGTAAAAAAGAGAAAACTTCATTTTTTTTATCAGTATCTAGTTTCTCATATTCTTCTTTAATCCATGCTAAACATTTTGCTTGATATGGAAAGGATTTTTGTTTCCATTTACCTTTATCTAAGTCAATATCCCACTCATCTCTGCCTTCATCTATTGCTTTTTTATTTGCAATCATCGTTGGCACATAGGAAGTGCTCATTTCTTTAAATAAATCATGAATAGTTTGAGGAAGGTCCGAAAGTGTTAGATTATTTTCTTTAACTTCTAGTCCGCTTCTATCTTCAAGAGATCTAACCCATCCAATTACCCTCGGAGCTAATTCATGAGCAATTTTACGAGGCGTTGGATCAAAACCTATAAGTTGGGTGAGCTGTCCGTATACAGCAAAATCGCAAGAGGATGGAGATGATCCAAGTAAATACGGTTGGATTTTTAAATGATTTTCTAAAATCTCAAGAAAAGATTTATAACTTTGATCAATAAAGGGGGCAGTTTCGTCGTTAGATCCAACAACCCATAATCTATCTATTTGTCTTTTTGCAAAGTTGTCTTTAAAAAATGCTAACTCATCATCAGAAATATTACTCATAATTCCTAATGGCAAAAGTGTGCCGGCATTATCAGCATCTTCAGCAAAATGCCAACGATAATGAAACATATATTTAGTGCACCACTCATCACCAAAGTCTTCTAAAACATAATTAATAAATCTTAAAGATTGATCTTCAGGATAAACAGGTCTATCTGGATAAGAATTTTCAAATTCTTCAATTAATGGTGTTGAATCAGTAACCGCAGTTAATTTTCCATCTCTGGGAAGAAGAAAAACAGGTAATAAAATTGGTTTCGGTGGATCAATGTTCATTGGTTTTAGAACATCAGATACATCTCCCCAAATAACTTGATGTGGAATTCTTTTAAATCGCAAATATGCAATCATCTTCCTTGTATAAGGTGACGCTGGATTACCTATTAATTTGATGGGTGTCTCGATCATTTGAGTTAATCTTTTTAAAAATATATAATATGACATAAGTCATGTCAAAAGATAATTATATGGAAGTTATATCTATAGACGGTAGAAAAAAAAGAAGTAAAGATACGTCTGAATTAATTATAGATACTGCATTTTCCCTTCTTAACGAAGGAATTTTAAACATCACTCATGAATTAATTGCCAAGGAAGCAAAAATCGGAACTCGTACTATATTCCGTCATTTTAAAGATAAGAATTCTTTAATTATCGGTATGCATAATAAGCTTTTGAATGACTTTGAATCATACAAACCAAAAATCGATTTGGATATTGATGTAAGTTCAAGGTTGAAATTACTTATTGAGTTCACATGCAATACATATGAAAAATATCAGTATGTATATCATTGGACTGTTAAAAATTTATGGTATTCAAAGGATGTCAGGATGAATATCGTTGAGTGGAATAAAAGAAGCAGCGATTATATATTTGAATTTCTTCCCGAAATAAAAGACCAGAAATGGGAAGAAAAAGAATTTATTTTGAACACTCTCTCGTTTCCTTTTTGGCAAAGACTTGTTGGAATTTCTAAACGCACAAATAAAGAAATTAAGGGTATTTTATTTAAAAATTTAAAAAATTATTTTTAACTACCTTAGTTTGCCTTGGACTTTTGCTCTATGCCTTCCAACAGAAAAAGAGCGTTTTGATAAATGCTTCGTGTTTTTACCGTTGACTCTTTTTCTCCACATCTTGAAACTGCTTTCTTTCATTTCTCGTCTCATAATCTCTATAACTTCCTGTTCTTTTAGAGAAAACTGAGCTTCGATTGCATCAAAAGGTGTTCTATCCTCCCAGGCCATTTCAATAACCCGTGAAATGTCTGAGTTACTAAGATTTTTCATTTCAGTAAATTAGATCAATATAGTAACTAACTATAGCTAGGAGAATAATAATGACGCCTAGCGAAGAAAGTAACGTCCAAAGATGAAACTTTTTATCTTCCTTTTTCATCTGGCATAATAGTCATATACAAACATATTTTATGGCAAAAGAAGATTTAATAGAAATGGAAGGTGAAGTTATCGACACCATGCCTAACACTACATTTAAAGTTAAGCTTGAAAATGATCACGTGATAACTGCTCATATTTCAGGAAAAATGAGAAAAAACTACATCAGAATTCTTACTGGAGATAAGGTTAAAGTTGAAATGACACCTTATGATTTATCTAAAGGTAGGATTACTTACAGGGGTAAATAATTAAACTTTCTCTTTTTTCTTCTCTTCTTTTCTTGGACTAGATTTAAGATCGATTTTTAATTCATCATCTTCAACTGTAACATTAACGCTACCGCCATTTTTTGAAAGTTCACCGAAAATTAATTCTTCAGCTAATGGTTTCTTGATTTTATCTTGAATTATCCTGTACATAGGTCTTGCACCCATTTTTTCATCGTATCCTTCTTTTGATAGCCAAGATCTTGCAGCGTCATCAACTTCTAAAGTAACTTGCTTCTCGTCAAGTTGAGCCTGAACTTCAGTTAAAAATTTATCAACTATTGTAAGAATTACTTCTTCAGGTAAAGAATCGAATTGCACTATTGCATCAAGTCTATTTCTAAATTCTGGAGAGAAAGCTTTTTTGATGACTTCTGCACCATCCGATGAATTATCTTGTTTTTGGAATCCCATAGAATTCCTTGCCATCTCTTGCGCGCCTGAGTTAGTAGTCATGATTAAGACGACGTTTTTAAAACTGGCTACTCTGCCGTTATTATCGGTCAATGTACCGTGATCCATTACTTGAAGTAAGACATTAAATACTTCTGGATGAGCCTTTTCAATTTCATCTAATAAAATTACTGAGTGCGGATTTTTTACTGCTGCTTCAGTCAATAATCCACCTTGATCATAGCCAACATAACCTGGAGGTGCTCCAATTAATCTTGAAACAGTATGTCTTTCCATATATTCAGACATATCAAATCTGATTAGTTCTACGCCCATAGACAAAGATAATTGTCTT
>CACFIK010000012.1:0-35271 GCA_902566305.1 uncultured SAR86 cluster bacterium
ATATTTAAATTATCAATGATAATTTTCGAGGAGTTCGTGAATGAATTCTTATTAAGTTGCTCATAATAACTTTTTACAGAAGTATTATCTAAAATTGATTCTCTGAGGCTCGATATCAAGTTATTAATATCGGAGTCTTGTTCAAAAACCTTTCCATATCCTTTTTCTTCAAAAAATTTTGCATTTAAAATTTGGTGGTTATCAATTGAATTTGGAATTGGGATTATAAATGCTGATCTTTTAACCTTGATTAATTCTGATACTGTCAGCGCGCCTCCCCTACAAATGACAACATCGCTCCATTCATATGCTTCTCTCATATCATCTATAAATTCGCTTACTGTGAACTGGTTTTTTACATTATTTTTCTTATAGGCTTCTTGGGTGATTTCTCTATGTTTTAATCCACATTGATGACGTATTTTCAAGCTGCTTTTATTGATTCCTCCAATAACTTTTGGAACCAAATGATTTAAAAAATCTGAACCTTGGCTGCCTCCAATTATTAGAAGGTTGTTTAACTGATCAATATTTTTTTGTTTTAAACCAAAAAGTTCGTCTCGAATAGGATTGCCACTATCAATAAGAAAATTGACTTTAGTTTTTTTGAAATAATTAGACGCCTGACCGAAGCCCAAAAACACTTTATCAAGATATTTTAACTTTGAAAGAATCCTTATTGCTGATCCAGGTATTGAATTTTGCTCTTGTGCATAGATTGTTCTTAAAGGGAAAAATAAAGCGATTAACGAAGTGTATCCTCCAAAAACAATCATTTGATCATTCTGACTGGAGAAAACTCTATATTTGAAAAAAAATTTCAAACCAGAGCGAAATAGTTTTAGAACTGAAGAAAATTTATTAATCAAGCCTTTTCCTCTGAAACCTTCCAAATCATATTCTATAAATTTGATGCCAAGCTTTTTACATATATTTTTCTCAGGTCCTCTGGCTGTGCCAATCCAGATTATGGAGATATCTTTTTTTAATAAATCTCTCGCAATTTGCTCAGCAGGAAATACATGACCTCCTGTTCCTCCAGCAACTATGAAGAATTTTTTAGAAATTTTTCCTCCTTGATATCACTTTATGTCTATCTGATTCATTTAATTCAAAATATATTCTTTGGATCAGTGAAATCAAAATAAAGGTCAAAAATAAATTGGAACCGCCGTAGCTTAAAAAAGGCAATGTCAGCCCTTTAGTAGGAAGTAGTCCGATAGACACGCCGATATTGATAAAAACATGTAACCCAATCAGAGTACCTATGCCATATGCAATAAATGAATTAAACATTTGATTCATTTGTCTTGCTAAACGTCCAATCATGAAGCATCTTATGACTAAAACTAGAAAAATAAAAATTAAAATTAATCCAAAAAAACTTCCAAATTCCTCCAAAATAATAGAAAAAACAAAGTCAGTTTGAGCATCTGGCAGTAAATTTAATTTCAACCAACTTTCTCCATATCCGGTGCCAAACCAGTCACCTCTGCCAATAGCAGAAAAGGATCTTGTCAGTTGATATCCTCCTTCTTGGGCATTTTCCCATGGATTCATAAATGTAAGTATTCTTTGAAATCTCCAAGGAACCAAAAAAATCATCAAAATAAATGTTAAAAGACCTACCATGGAGATTGCAATAAAATGAACAATAGGCGCGCCAGCAATAAACATAATTGTGAGAGTGACCAAAAAGATAATTGCTGAAGAACCTAGATCTGGTTGCAATAAAATTAAAGAAATAAGAGAGACCATTATGAAAATGGGCTTCCAAAAACCTGTCCAATTTGATTTGAATTCTTCTTTCTTCCTGATACAAAAAGATGATACATAAATCAATAATGATAACTTGGCTAGTTCAGCAGGCTGGAAACTAAAACCAAGGAACCTTATCCACCTCTTTGCTCCGTTTATTTCTGGTGCAAGATTCGGCACTAAGAGTATCAACAAAAGAAAGAGCGATAAAAAAATAAGATATAAATCAATATTTCTCCATGTACTCATCTCAAACCTGAATATAAAAAAGAAAAGAACGAAACCCACCATCAAATTAAATATGTGCCTAGTTGTTAACTCGTTAAATGAAATGCTCGAAACCATCAAGATTCCAAAGAAAGCTAAGAAAATAGATATTGTTATTGTTGTGAAGTCGAAATTATCAAAATTAATGTTCCGATCGTGACTTCCAAATAAAATTCTATTTACAAAGTTTTGCTTTCTAGCCAACATATTTTTTGATTAATTCTTTAAACTTAGACCCTCTTTCTTCATAGTTTTGAAATTCATCAAAACTTGAACAACCTGGAGAAAATAAGATCAAATCATTTTTAGTTGAATAATTAATAGCCTCTTTCACAGCTCGAGCCATACTCTCAAGCACGATTGGGTTTAACTCATCTATTTCATTTGAAATCTTTTCTCTGTCCGCACCATAAATAAAAACTTTCTTAGTATTTCTCTTAAGAACCTCCATAAGTGGTCTAAAACTTAGATTCTTTTTTAACCCGCCCATAATTAAAATAATTTTTTCATCTTTATATTTATTTATTGCAGCATTAAGTGAATGTGGATTGGTAGATTTAGAGTCATTTATGATGGTGAGGTGTTTGTTTAAAGAAATATCTTCAAGGCGATGGGGAAGCGGATTAAAGGTAAGTATTTTCTCCTCAATGGATTTTTTTTTGAGGCCTATGTGTAAAAGAATCCTTTTTACAGCTTCTTTATTATAAATTTCATGATCTGTGATCTGAGGCAGAATGAAATCTAAATCTAATCCTAATCCTTCAGGTCCAATTTTAAAGTTTGAGTTTTCAAATATCCTTTTTTTTATTTTTGTGTACTGCACAAAAGAATCGTGCACATCTAAATGATCAGGAGAAATATTTAATAATACAGAAACTAAGCTTGATAAAGACTTTGTCCTTTCTATCTGAAAAGAAGATACTTCGATTACAAAATAATCCAGTTGATCTTCAATGTGATCAAGCACAGGAAAACCATTATTTCCTATACCTTTAACCTTAAGTTCCAAGGATTTCATGATGTGTTGAAGCAAAGATACTACAGATGTTTTTCCGTTTGTTCCTGTAACAAGAATTGATTTTTTAGCATGAAATTTCAAAAAGAGATCTAAATCTGAAAGGATTTCAATGTTATGAGTGTTCAACTTTTTAACTATTTCATGACTAATATCAAATCCAGGACTGATATAACACGATCGAACTTCATCAAAAGCTATCTCCTTGAGATTAGAAATAATTAGAGGATTTTTACTTTTTTTAAGTAATTCTTTTTTGCATGGAGGATCATCTCTGGTATCAAAAATAATTGGATCTTGTTCAAATTTTATTAAGTAATTAAAAAGAGATAAGCCGGTTTGACCAAGTCCTAAAATAAGTGATCGTGAAGTTTTTTTTGACACTTGGCTACCTAAGTCTGAGGGTAGCAAATCCAATAAGAATTAGAATTAATGTAATTATCCAGAATCTCACAATAATCTTTGGTTCTGCCCATCCTGATAATTCAAAATGGTGATGCAAAGGAGCCATTTTGAACACCCTTTTACCAGTTAATTTGTATGAAGTAACCTGGATCATGACAGATAACGTCTCGGCAACAAAAACTCCTGCCATTATCGCAAATACTATTTCTTGCCTTATCATAACCGCAATTGCTCCAAGTGCTGCCCCTAATGAAAGAGAGCCTACATCTCCCATAAAGACTTGAGCAGGATAAGTATTGAACCATAGAAATCCAATTCCAGAGCCTACAATAGCTCCACAAAATACAAGCATTTCACCTGATAGTGGTAAATATGGAATATTGAGATAATCTGAAATGATTATGTTTCCAGATGCATATCCAAGAACCCCTAAAGCAGCTGCAATCATTACTGAAGGCATTATTGCAAGACCATCCAAGCCATCTGTAAGATTCACCGCGCTACTTGAGCCAACAATTACAAAATAAGAAAAGAAAATAAAAAATAAACCTAACGGCAAAGAAAAATCTTTGAAAAAAGGAATTATTAAGCTCGTTTCAAGGGGATTAGTGGAATATGTATAAAAGATTATTATGCCGATAAAAGCTGATAGAGACTGCCAAAAAAACTTCTGCCTACTTGTAAGTCCATTGCTTGACTGAGTTTTTAGTTTAGTTAAATCATCTATCCAGCCAATTACCCCAAATGAAACCGTCATAAATAATACCAACCACAGGTACTTATTTGATAAGTCCCCCCAACAAAAAACTGAAAATACTACAGCTGCTAAGATCAGCAGCCCTCCCATTGTTGGAGTTCCTTCTTTAACAAGATGTCTTTCGGGTCCTTCTTTTCTAATGTATTGATTAAACCTTTCCATTTTTAAAAAATTAATGAACCAATTTCCAAAGGATAGGCAAAAAATCAATGAAGTCAGAGTGGCTAAAATTGCTCTAAAAGTAAGATAATTGAAAATCCTCAAGGGACCATAGCTTTCAGCTAGAATTTCTAAAATAGGTAAAAACATTATTTAAAAATATTCATGCAGTCTTCTATTTTAACTGATCTAGATGCCTTAAATAATATGGCAGTATTTTTACTCAATAAAGATCCGATCTTTTCTTCTGCATTAGCAATATTTATTTTGACTACATTCTCCTTCGAGAGTTCAAATTTGGAGTTAAATAAAAAAACGTAATCAAATCTCTTACAGGCTTCATCGATTATTTTTTTCATTTCTTGCTGAAAGTCTTTACCTAGCTCTTTCATATCTCCAATAACACAAATTTTATTTTCTTTATCAGTAGAATCTAAGACTCTAAATGCCTCTTTAAATGAATCAGGATTTGCATTGTAAGTATCATCAATTATCAAAACACCCTTGGAATTATAGCTTTGCTCTGTCCTAGATGGGACGACAACATCTTTTGATAAATTATATATTTGATCGAAAGAGATATTTTCTATGCCTAAACTTACTAGAATAGCTTCTACACACTTACTGTTTGATTTTTTTGCATTTAATCCATCACCAGAAAAGGATCTAATCTTTTTATCATGAGACTTAGCATGAAACTCACTGAGATGAGCATTAATATCTGGGAAGATGCAAGTTCCTTGAAGTAAAACATTTTTAAAAATATCAGATTTCTCTTGTGCAACTCCCTCAAGATTTATTAATTTTTCTAGGTGAGCTTTTCCAATTGATGTGATGACTCCTACTTCGGGCTGCAATATTGACGACAATTCATTTATTTCACCAAAGTCATTCGTTCCTATCTCAAAAATTCCAAATTTATGATGTTTTTTTAATTCTAGGAGACTAAAGCATAATCCGTAAAAATTATTCCAGTTTCCTGGTGACACATAAATTTGAGATGGATCAAATTTATTGGATAAAAGAGAGCTCAATAGCAATTTAGTCGAAGTTTTACCATTACTTCCAGTGATGCCTACAACTTTACCTTTAAACTTTTTTCTTTGATATTTAGCTAAAAAAGATAAACATTCATGAGTTGAATTAACGCCTAAAATTTTTTCATCTTGAGGATGATTTTTTTCAGAAATAATAAAAGAGGCTCCCCTATCCAGTGCTTCATTAATAAAATCATGCCCATTGAAATTAGGCCCCTTTAAAGCAAGAAAACAATCACCTTTTGAAATTTTTCTAGAGTCTGTAACTATTTTTGAGGATACAAATTCTTTCTTAGGTTTCTCAAGGTTTAATTTAGCGGCTAATATTTGGTTTGAAAATTCAAATAGCATTCTTAAACCTCATCACCACTTCGAAATCACTAAAATCTTTTCTAAATCCATTCTCAAATTCTTGATAATTTTCATTTCCCTTGCCTGCAATTAATAATGCGGAACCGGCTTTACTATTTAAAAGTGATTCAAGTGATTCAAGAATAGCTTCTTTTCTATCAAAAATTACTTTTATATTCTTTGATGAACACTCTGATAATATATCTTCAACAATAGTTTCAGGATCTTCACTCCTAGGATTATCGTTGGTAACGAAAACCTGATCAGCTAAATTTTCTGCTATTTTTCCCATCTTTGACCTTTTAGATCTATCCCTTTCACCGCCACATCCAAATAGACAAATTAAATTTCCAGAATGTGTGCTTCTTAAAGATTTTAAACTTGCATTCAATGCATCAGGAGTATGTGCAAAATCTATAAAAACATCTCTTCCATCAAAATCTATTTTTTGATTTCTTCCTTCGGGCAGGCTAAGGTCAAAAATATCTATGCTTGATAAATCAACGTCTTGGTTTGCAACCTTAAATAAAAGAAGAGCACAGACCAGATTTGATAAATAATGATCTCCTTGGAAGTTAACATTAATTTTTTTCGGCAAGATATCTTCTGAATCCAATAAAAATTTATTTGATGAGCTTTTATGTATAAATACATCAGCATCTTTATTATGAAATGAATATGAATAAGAATTTTTGTATTTTTGTTTAAGTTTTGCACCTAAATAATTGTCTTCATTAAATACATATCCTTCTGACGAAAAGTCATCAGAATCAAAAAAAGATTCTTTTATATCTGAATACTTCTCCATATTGCCGTGGTAATCAAGATGGTCCTCAGAGAAACTTGTTAATCCTTTAAATTTGATTTCGATATCTCCGATCCTTTTTTGATGTATTGCATGAGATGAAACCTCTAGCAAACAATTCTCAATATTGTGTTCACTTGATATTTCTAAAAACCTATAAAGTTTAAAGATATCAGGAGTTGTCATATTTGAAGATCGTAACTCGAGGCCTGAACCTCCATTTTCAATAGAGTTAAAAAAAGATACCTTCATATTTAGCTGTTCATGTAATTGTTTGAGAAAATGAATCGTGCTGGTCTTACCATTTGTACCAGTTATACCAAATATCTTTTTAACTTGATTAAACGCATAGGCCTTATTTGCCAGATGAACTAGTTTTTCTTCTAACCCAGATACATGAATTATGTTTCTATTATCATTGGCATGGTGTATGCCAGAAAGAATGGCTACTGCTCCGTTATCAAAGGCATGATCTATATATTTATTTCCATCTCTTTTGGAAGAATTTTTCAATGCAACAAAAATATCTCCTGGATCTATGTCATTTGAATTGATGCATAATTTTTTAAATTGAATATCACTTTTTAATTTACTGCCGTCTAATAAATTCTTTAGATTTTTCATGAGGAAGCAAAAATTGATTTAAAAACATTAGAAAAGATTGGAGCTGCAACATCGGAGCCGCCTGAAACATCATTTTTTGGTTCCTGGACCATTATTGCTAGTAAATATCTCTCACTATTTTTTTCTATGAATCCTACAAATAGAGCATTTATAGAATCTTCATCATATCCTTGCTGTTTAGAAATGAAGCTTGTCCCTGTTTTCCCACCAACAACTCCATCTTTTACTTTGGCTAGTTTTCCAGTCCCATTATTCACAGTATGGATTAAAATATTTTTTATCTTATCAGTGGTTTCCTTTTTAAGAATTCTTCTTCTTATTTCATTACTTTCTGATGAAATAATCTTTAGATTTGCTTCGATACCGTCGTTTAAAATTCCAGTATATGCTTTTGCAATATGAAGCAAAGTTGTCTGGAGACCATACCCGTAACATAAACTAACTAAACCTCTTAAAGAAATATTCTGTTCTCCAGGCAAAAATCCCTCTCTATGATTTAAAAACATCTCACTAAAGTACTCTCCGATTCCAAAAGAACGTATTCCCGATATTACTCTTGATTTGTTCATTTGAGAGCAAATTTTTACAGTGCCTACATTACTTGATTTAGCTATAACTTCGCTTACAGAAAGAATTCCATAATTTTTAAAATCCTCTGTTCTGTAATCCTCAAATTCAACCCATCCAGGATTAGTATCAATCAAGGTATCTTCGTTAATTAATTCATCGTCTAGAGCTAAAGAAATACTAAGAGGTTTTAAAACAGAACCAGGTTCCAAAAGAGAAATCGATGCCTTGTTTGTCACTAAAGAAATATCTGATAAAGATTTTCTATCGTTGGGATTAAAGCTAGGATAATTAGTTATTGCTAAAATCTCTTCAGAATCTAGATCAATCATTATTGCTGAAGCAGTACTCGCATTGTTTTCGATTACAGCTCTTTTCAATTCATCAAAAACAATAAATTGATAATCTGAATCAATAGATAACTTAATTAAGTCACCATCCTTCTCAGGGACAATAACCTCCTCAATAACTTTTCCATTACCATCTCTCTTTAAATCTATTCTTCCATCTGAGCTATCGAGACTTTTCTGAAAGCTGAGCTCCATACCTTGAAGACCATCATTATTTATATCAGTGATCCCAATTAGTTGAGAAAAAGCTTCTCCTTCGGGATAGTTTCTGTAGTATTTTTCATCAAAAACTAGTCCTTGAATTTTTTCCTTTTTAAGCGCCTCTACTTTTTCCCTATTTACTTTTTTAGAAATTTGAATAAATTTAAGCCTTTGATTAGATGATCTTTCTCTTAAATTTTGCTCCTCGATATTTAATAAATTAGAAATAAATTTAATCTCATCTGGTTTGTATGAAAAATAATTAAGGTCTATTCCAATATCATAAAAAATAATATCTTCAGCCAATACTCGATCATTTCTATCGACTATCTTTCCTCGTGATGACTTTATGACTTTACTTTGTGAAATTCGATTATCAATTTTATCTAATGAAAACTCTGCCTCAGTTATTTGGAAATATATTAATCTTACAAAGAGAAGTGAAAAAAGTAAGGGAAGAAAAAACCAGAGAACAAGTTCTCTGGTTTTTTCCGTTTGATGGCTCAAAGAAATCTAATCTATTTGTTTTTTAACGAACGATGGAATATCAAGATATTCAGAATCCATTAAATCACTAGAAGAAACTTTTTTAACTTCCCTAGAAGAATGAGAAATATCTGGCTTCGGTAAGATGGGTTCAACCGATTCAAATTCAAAGGTATTTTTAGGCATCTTTTTAGATGCACTTCCACCGAGGCCGGTTGCGACAATTGTTACCTTTATATCTGCTCCCATAGAATCATCAAATGCCACACCATGTATGATTGTTGCATCTTGAGCAGCAAATTCTCTTACCAAGGCAAGGACTTCCTCGATTTCACCCGTTTTCATATCTGGCCCAGCAGTGATATTGACAAGAACTCCTTTTGCGTTTTCTAGATTTATATCTTCTAGCAATGGACTTCCTACAGCTGCAGAGGCTGCCTCTTTTGCCCTGCTTGGCCCGTTTGCAATCCCAGTTCCCATCATAGCTGTTCCTTTTTCTGACATTACCGTTTTAACATCTTGAAAATCAACGTTAACGAGTCCGGTTTGTGTGATGATATCTGATATACCTCTAACAGCTCCTAATAGAACATCGTTTGCTTGCTTGAAGGCATCAAGAAGACTATGTTCTCTTCCAAGAACTTCCAATAATTTTTGATTAGGGATTGCGATTAGTGAATCAACTTCATCCGTAAGTTCTTTTAAGCCGACGTCTGCAATTTGATCTCGCATTTCAAGCTCTAATGGCTTGGTGACTACTGCAACTGTCAAAGCTCCTATTTCTTTAGCAGCTCTGGCAACAATTGGGGCTGCTCCAGTTCCAGTTCCACCACCCATTCCTGCTGCAACAAAAACCATATCTGAACCTTCGAGCAAGGTTTTAATTCTTTCAAGATCATCAAGAGCTGCATCTCTTCCAACCTCAGGTTTTCCTCCTGCTCCAAGACCGTTAGAAATACCGGTTCCTAAAGTAATTTTTAATTCTGCTAAATTGGTATCAAGCGCTTGCTCATCTGTATTAGCACAAATCATTTGCACGCCTTCGATACCGCTTTCAACCATATGATTTACTGCGTTTCCTCCAGCTCCACCTACTCCAACTACTCTTATAAGAGCAGATGATTTAGTTTCATTTTCTACAACGGTCCAGTTCATAGTCCCTCCTTATTTAAATTAGAAATTGTTTTGGATCCATCTAAAAGCTTTATTAAAAATGTTTTTATCTTTCATGAACAGATAGTTCATATGATCTTCTTCTTGTGATTTCTGGCTATATAAGACCAATCCTACAGCAGTGGCATATATTGGATTCCTTAGAATATCACTCAATCCTATTAATCCTGATGGCGAACCAATACGAACAGGAGCATTAAAAACTTCCTCTGCTAATTGAGCTACTCCTTCCATTCTGGATGTTCCGCCTGTGATTACAATCCCGGCAGGAATATTATTTTCTAAAGAAGATAAGTTAAGTTTTTGTTTTATTAAGCCAAAAATATCCAAATACCTTTGCTCTATTACACTGGCTAGGGCCATTCTTGAGAAAATTTTATTTTTTCTTCCTGCCATACCTGGAACCTCAATTGTTTCATTCTCATGAATTATCGAGCTTGAAGCACAGCCATACTTCTTCTTAAGTTCTTCTGCTTGCATACTTGGAGTTTGAAGTGCTCTAGCAATGTCTTTAGTAATATGATCGCCTGAAGTTGGAATATTAGCAGTATGACTTATTGCTCCATTTTGAAAAACTGCAACGTCTGAAGTTCCGCCGCCCATGTCAATTAAACACGTTCCCAACTCTTTTTCATCTTCTGATAGGACGGAGTAACTTGACGCTAGTTGCTCCAAAACAAATCCTTCAACAGTAATACCACAAGCTTTCATGCAGGAGGATATGTTTTGAGCAGAGTTCCTGTTACAGGTGACTAGATGAACTTTGGTCTCCAGTCTGACACCAGCCATTCCAAGAGGTTCTTTGATACCATTTTGTTGATCAATAATATAGTCTCTTGGCAGAACATGAAGCAATTGAGAGTCATCTGGAATAGCATATGCTTGTGCGGCAGTGATGACTCTATCAACATCACTAACTTTGACTTTTTTATCTTTAATTCCTACAACACCTTCAGAATTTAAACCATTGATATGACCTCCACTTATACCTACAAAAGCTGAAGTAACTTGTTTACCGGACATCAATTCTGCATCATTTACAGCGGATTCTATTGCGGATACAGTTGATTCAATATCAACAATCACACCGTTTTTTAAACCTTGGGAAGTTTGGCTTCCTAAGCCGATAACTCGTAATTCGTGATCAACATATTCGGCGATTAGACACACGACTTTCGAGGTGCCTATGTCAATACCTACTCTGATGTTATTTGATCCGTTGCTGGCCATATTAATCTCTAAACCCAATTGCTCCTTTGTTTTGATACCTTAAATCTAAATATGAAAAGGTATCTTTTATGTTGTTAAAGTATTCGCTCTTGAGAAATGTTTTAAGGTTTTCTAATTGATTTTCTATTTTTGATTTATTCATGTGAAACCTTAAGCCAGAATTATCCTCTAAGGTCATTAAATCAAAATCCTCAATTAGAATTCTATTAAGAACCAAGTTAGACCCTTTCAAAATTTGATTGAGTTCAAAAAAATACCTTAAGACAAAGTCAATATTATTTCTGTTTGCTTCAATATTGACTAACTTCAAATTTTCTTTGGTTTTAAATTTGAGGAGGCGACCAGATTGGGTCAGTATCTGGTCTTTTCCCCAAAAAACAAGCGGTTGAAATTCTTTCACGTGCAATCTTTTCATTGGCCAAGAATTGACTTCCTTAGATGATTCAACAAAGTTAGGATTATCTTTTGAAAATAAAGGTTTTGGATCTTCAAAAACTTCGGATAAAACAAAGGTTGAAGAAAATATCATTACAATGAAAGTTAAGAATTTCACTTTTCTGCTCCTCGAATCAAAACAACGGATTCAGGCAAAATCATTCCGTATTCATCAACCGTTTTTTCTTTTACTGAATTGTGAGAAGTTAGATTTAATATCTTATTCTTGAGATAAACTGATTCCTCATCTAGTTTTGACTTATAGTCGTTTAAAAGATATTTTTCTGAGACTAATTGCTTGTAACTTGCATTCTTATTCAACACTAAGTAGGAACTAAAAAAAGCAGTAATCAGAGATCCCAAAATAAATATCAATATCATTTGATTAAACATTTTTTATCGCAATTCTCATTATTGCGCTCCTTGATCTCGGATTAGACTTAATTTCATTAATTGTTGGCTTGATAGGCTTTCCTTGCTTTTCAAGGTTAAGATTTTTTGCTTCCTCTGATCTAAGAAAGTTTTTAGCTATTCTGTCTTCTATAGAATGAAAGCTTATGATGATTAATTTTCCATTTTGCTTAAGTAGGCAAGCTGCTGATTTAAATCCATTGATCATCTCTTCAATTTCATTATTTATATGCATTCTTATTGCTCTGAATACATTAGTTGCTGGGTGACGCTTTTGTGAACTGCTATATTTCTGAATAAATAAAGAAAGCTGAGCTGTGCTTTTAAACCTGGTCTTTTTTCTTGATTCAACAATTTTCCTGGCATAAAACCTAGATTTTCGCTCCTCGCCTAAATGAAATAAGACATCACTTATTTCATTCTCTGTTGCAGTATTTATCCATTGTTCTGCAGTGATTTCCTCTTCTTTATTCATTCTCATATCAAGAGGACCATCCTTTTGAAAGCTAAATCCTCTTTCTGGATCATCTAGTTGCATAGAAGAATTCCCTAGATCAAAAAAGATACCGTCTAGCCTTATATCTAAACTTTCAATTTTTGAAAAATTTAGATTTTTAAAATGAAATCTTTTGTCTTTTATTTTTTGTGAATACGAGACAGTTTCTTTGTCTCTGTCTATTGCGATTAATCGGCCATCATCATTAAGGTTTTCTAAAATCTTTTTTGAATGTCCCCCTAAGCCAAAAGTACAATCTAAATAAGTGCCGGCAGGATCATGAACTAAATTTTTAATAGTTTCGTTGATCATTACTGGCTGATGAGTGAACATGATGCTAAAAAGGGATCTCCTGGACGTTTGAAGGTAAGTCGATATCTAATTTTTCACCTTGAATTTGTTGACCTTTCTCTTTTGCAAGCCAATTTTTTTCATTCCATACTTCAAATTTCTGACCCATACCAATCAAAGATACTTTTTCTTTAACTTTTAATTGGGCATAATCTCTTAAGCTTTGAGGAATAAGTATTTGCATCCGATCATTGACTTCAAAATCAATTAAATTTGCATATCCAAGAAAATTCCACTGAATAGATCTAATTTTTGAATCAAGGCCTGATAAGTTTTCAAAAGCTTTCGATATGGTTTTCCATAAACTGCCTGGATAGATTCTTAAGGAAGGATATTGTGGGTCCCTAGTTATGACCAAAGAACCCTCTGAAACCTCTTTTAAAGCTTCTTTATACTTTGCTGGCATTGCAATTCGTCCTTTAGAATCCAATGCCAAACTACTGTATCCATAAAGTCCTATAGCCATCAAACAAGACCCCTTTTACACACATAGATACACAAATGTGCACTTCAGCACACTTTAGACATTTGTGTAATCACTGTCAAGAGGTTTAGTCCCAAAATATAAGGGTTTTAAGCATTTTTATTATGTGAGCTGACCTATAAGCCGGGTTCTGTAATTGGTAATCATTCCTCTGGGATTTATGTTGCCATAAACCTCTAGCAACCTACCCTGACCTAATGCGAGAAACATTAACAGGTCTCTATTTGGTCTTGCTCCTGATGGGGTTTGCCAACGACTTTTGTTACCAAAAGACTGGTGCGCTCTTACCGCACCTTTTCACCCTTACCTTTTAACACAAGGCGGTTTATTTTCTGTTGCACTATCCGTTACTTCGCAGCACCCAGAAGTTATCTGGCATCATTCTCTATGGAGCCCGGACTTTCCTCTATCTAATTGACAGCGATTACCCGGTCAGCTCGGTGATCATTATAAGTATTTGGACTTATTTGTCATTCTTTGATTCGCTGAAAATTGAGTAAATCTCTTTTGAGGTTTTTGAGGAAATCTTTGACACAATTTTAGAAGCTGCCTTGGTTCCGTTTAGTTTTTGGATCTCTTCAAAGAGGACTTTCTCATGTTCGACTAAAATAAGTTGCTTCTCTTTGGAGCCTTCAATCATGATAACCATCTCACCTTTTTTTAAACTTTCATCTTTTATTATTAATTCATGAATTTCTTTAGCTTCATCTGTTATGACCCTCTCAAATTTCTTTGTGAGCTCTTTTGCTAAGGATACTTTCCTTTTAGGGCCTAAAATTTTTACAATCATCTGTATCAACCTTTCTATTCTCTTTGGAGATTCAAACAGAATGATAGTTCTCATCTCATATTGTAAATTTTTTAAGAACGTTTCTAGCTGACCCTTTTTTTTTGGAGCATAACCTTCAAATACAAAAGAACTTGTTGATAAACCTGACGATATTAAAGCCGAAATAACTGCAGAAGGTCCCGGTATTGAGGTAACTTTAATTTTCTCATCAATGGCTTTAGCAACTAATTCGTATCCGGGATCAGATATTAAAGGTGTTCCTGCATCAGAGATTATTGCCAAAGAGGCTCCTTCTTTTAGTAACTTTAGGAAATAATTAATTTTCGAAACATTCGAGTGATCATGATAAGAGTGTAATTTATTTTTTATGCCTAAATCTTTTAAAAAGATACCCGATTTTTTTGTGTCCTCGCATAGAATGACATCAACTGAGGAAAGCACATTTTGAGCCCTTAAAGAAATATCTAATTTATTTCCTATCGGTGTACTGACTA
Organism: uncultured SAR86 cluster bacterium; assembly: GCA_902566305.1. GTDB lineage: Bacteria > Pseudomonadota > Gammaproteobacteria > Magnimaribacterales > AG-339-G14 > CACNYO01. Next base: position 14,647 of record CACFIK010000012.1, read on the forward strand.
AATATAATGTAGGCAATTTATGAAAGACTGTTTGAAAAAAGTTTATTTTTTAATCATCAGTGTATTCCTATTTCACTGTTCTATGAATATGGAAGATAAAGTTTTATTGGATAAAGAGCAAATTATTGATAGTAACTTTTCGCAGTCATTTGTTGAAAATTTCAATAAAAATAAAAACTTCTCTTCTTCATATAATATTTTCTTCTCGGAAGAGATCGATGAAAAACTCATTTCTTCTTTTATGAAAGGTATTGAGTTTGGGTTTTTTTCTAATGAAGATTCTATGAAGTCGAAACTCTCTTTTATCGCTTTTAATGAAGAAAGTGATTGCAGCATAATTAAAGCAAGGGGTTTCAATTTAATATTAGTGACTGATATCAATTCGGAATTCTACAGAAAGTGTAAAAGAAGATTATCAAGAAATTCTCTCTTCACATCGATAAATATAGATAGTGAAAATGAGTTTATCCAGTTCGATGAAAAATCTCTTCTCATCACTGGAAAGAATCGAAATTCAAAAAATAATGAAAATACCTTGTCTTTAAAGAACAGTTCGGACTACGAACAAAAAATTGCTGATTACTTTGAAATCAATTTAAGCAATGAAAGAGTAAGGTCCCTGAGAAATGTTTTAAAAGAAAAAATTACCTTCTCTCCTCGAAAAAGAAAGGATATTGATAAAATATTTATCGATGCCTTACCAAATGAAACAAAAAGGATTATTCCTGCTATTCGCTATAATTTAATTTTTGATGCTGAGGTTTTAACTTACCCTAAATCATTAGATGTTTGGAATTCAGAATTAAGCTTGAGCGAACTTAATAAACTTGAAGGCATTGAATATCCAGTATTATTAAACAGAATGAATATCTTTGAAAAAATCATTCCTGAATTGAATGTTAACGAAAAAATTGCTTTTTCGGCTGGCTTTGATATTTTTTTCTTTGGAGCAAAAATTAGAGGCAGATCTTCTAATTTTTCTGGATTACTTGGTAGATATGAAATTAACGAGAATTTTCTTTATTCTAAACCCCTAAAATTCAGAATAGATCTTAGCGGAGTAAAGCAAGGTTAACTTAATCGGTAAAAAAAGATTCTCTCTCGCGTAACGTTAAACTTTCTTGTATAAGATCATTTTCAACCATCCTCTCTACGTATTCATGCATATTTTTAGTTGATTTATTGTTGGGAATATCCACACCTAGGAATTTCAATCTAATCAAAATAGGAATGATTGTTGCATCTAAGACGGAAAATTCTTCGCTTCGGAAGTATTCAGAGCCATCAAAAAGCATCATTGAATTTGTTATATTTTTTTTGAGCTCCTTTCTAGAAGAATTCTTTTTTGCTGTTGTGGCAGATGCATCTTCCAAAATATCAACATGATAAGTCCACTCTTCTTCAATCCTATGAAGAATTAATCTTGTTTGAGCTCTTGCCACAGGATAAACAGGAAGCAAGGGAGGATGAGGAAATCTTTCATCCAAGTATTCAACAATTAATTGAGACTTATACAAGGCTAATTCTCTGTCTATAAGCAAAGGAAGAAAACCTTTTGGATTAACTTCTAGAATTTCTTTTGGAAGATTTTCAGGATCTAAAGCTTCAAGATCGGCGGTAATGCCCTTTTCTGAAAGCACTATTCTAACTTTATGACTTTGATGTCCAATTTCATTATGAAATAAGACCATGGATGATCTTTTACCTAATAAACTTGTCATTTTATAAATTTATTTTAAGTCTTTTTTAAACTCTCTATAAACTAGATAAGCAAAAGCAGTGAAGATTAAAAGAAAGAGGATAACATATATACCTAGCTGTTTTCTGGTTTCAGCTGATGGATCTGAAACATACGTAAGAAAATTGGTTATATCAGCAATATATCTATCGTATTCCTCTTCTGATAATTCTGATTGAATGTCTTCCAATACATGTGGCATGGAAACATTTACATAAACTTTATTATTGACTCCATAAGGTCTAGAGGAGTCCTCATAAAAAGTATCTAAGTAAGTATAAACCCACTCGGGAGATCTTAATCTTGCTTCTAAAGTCAAATCTGGAGGTTTGGCTCCTAATAGCTCTATTGCCTTGGATTCCTTGAGACTTATATGCATTAAGTCGCCTATTTTAGAGTCATCAAAAATCAAGTTCTGCTCATAAATATCAAGAGGGATTGAGAGATCTTCGGCAACTCTTTTATAACGTGAATATTTGAGAGAATGGCATCCATAACAATAGTTCATATATGCTGAAAGACCCCTTTGAAGAGATTCTTTATCTTTTGTATCAGGGCTGAAGTCATAGCATTCAATTGAGCCGCATTTGTAATCTCCTGCTGAAAGAGAAAGCCCTGAAAAAAAAGCAAATGCTAAAAAAACTAATAGCTTCATGCTTCTGCTACTCTCTCCGGAACAGGTTTGCATTTCTCTATCCTTGTATAAATTGGCATCAATAGAAAATAAGAGAAATAACCCAACGTGAAAATTTTTGATAAGAGTGTTTTTGTTTCTGTAGGCGGAACCATACCCAGGTAACAAAGAGCAAAGAAACTTACCACAAAGATTCCTAGGAAAGTCTTACTTAATAACCCTTTGTATTTGATTGATTTCACAGGGCTTCGATCAAGCCAGGGGAGAACAGCAAAAATAGCAACTGCAGCCATCATAGTAGCAAACCCAAGGAATTTTGCAGTTAGTCCGAAAAGAGGAAAATCCACGGCTCTCAACATTGCATAGAACGGAGTGTAATACCATGATGGAACGATGTGAGCTGGAGTAGAAAGAGGATTAGCTGGCTCATAATTGACATATTCGATAATGTACCCACCACCCGTTGGAAAGAAGAAGACCACAGAACAGAATATAATCAGGAATACGCCGAGTGCAAAAATATCATGACTAATGTCGTAAGGAAAAAATGGTTTTGTGTCTAATGGAACTCCATCTTCATCAAGATGTTTTTTAACGTCTATTCCATCAGGATTATTAGAACCAATTTCATGAAGTGCAAGAATGTGAAAGAAAACAATTGCAATTAGTAATATTGGAAGAAGGACCACATGAAATGCAAATAACCTTGATAAAGTGATGCCTGATACCAAGTAATCACCCCTTATCCATGTTGCCAAATCTTCTCCTACAACAGGTATTGAACTAAACAACGAAATGATAACTTGAGCAGCCCAAAACGACATTTGACCCCAAGGAAGAACATAGCCTGTGAAACCTTCAGCCATCAGAATGAGATAGGTAAACCAACCTCCGAGCCATATCAGCTCTCTAGGTTTTTGATAGGATCCGTACATCATTCCTCTAAACATGTGCAAATAGATAAGTGCAAAAAATGCTGAGGCTCCTGCAGCATGCATGTAACGTATAAGCCATCCATACTCTACATCTCTCATGATATATTCAACAGAAGAAAAAGCCTCTTCTGCTGAATTTGTATAATTCATCATCAGCCAAAGACCTGTGACAATTTGCATTGCCAATACAACAATAAGAAGAAATCCAAAGAGATACCAAATATTGAGGTTAGTGGGTGCTGGATATTTAGATAAGTGCCTTTCGAAAACTTCAGTTAAAGGAAATCTAAAGTCTATCCAACTAAGGAAACGTTTCGTTCTAGTATCAGTTGTCATTAACTTGCTCCATCGGAACCGATTACCAACGTAGAATCGGTCTCAAAATAATGAGGTGGGACTTCAAGGTTGGTTGGGGCAGGTACATTGGCATAAACTCTTCCAGCGAGATCAAATTTTGATCCATGACATGGACAGAAAAAACCACCCTGCCAATTAGGATCAAAATCCTGTGAGGTGGCTTCTGGATAAAACTTTGGCGCGCAGCCTAAATGAGTACAAACTCCTTTTACAACGGCGATACCTTTTTTTCTTGATCTAGTATCGTTTTGTGCGTATTCAGGTTGTTGTTGTTGGTCTGAATTAGGATCAGCTAATTTGGATTTATCTTCAGACAGAACGTTTTGAGCTTCACTTGAGACCTTATAGACAAATACAGGCATCCCTCTCCATTCCACAGTCATTAATTCTCCAGGACTTAGCTTGCTTATATTAACTTTTACAGGTGCTCCCGCAGCTTCTGCTCTAGCACTTGGTCTGAATGCACTTAAAAAGGGAATTGCTGCAAAGATAACCCCTACGAATCCTAGCAAGGATGTGATTGAAGTTAATAATTGTCGTCTTATTGGGTTCGGAGGAGATTTTGGCTGCATAAAGTCTAAAGTCTATCTTTTGCTGAACTGAGGAGCTTTTCTAGCTTTTCTTAAACCTACCTTTTTCCTTTCTACTTTTCTTGAATCTCTTGTAAGGAAACCGGCCTCTTTAAGAACTGGCTTAAGAGATTCGTCATATTTAACAAGGGCCCTAGAGAGTCCATGTCTTATAGCTCCTGCTTGACCAAAATATCCGCCGCCAGAAACATAAATTTTCAAATCGAATTTATCTACCATTTCAACTAGCTCTATTGGTTGTTTGACCAGTATTCTAGCTACTTCTCGACCGAAATATTCTTCTAATGGTAGATCGTTAACTAATATGGAGCCCCCGCCAGAACTAAGATAAACCCTAGCCGTGGAAGTTTTTCTTCTGCCGGTTGAATAATACTGATTATCGCTCATATTTTATTTTAGATATCAAGTTTTACAGGATTTTGAGCGCTATGCGGATGAGATTCTCCCTTATAGACTTTAAGTTTTTTTATAACTGAGTTTGATAGTTTATTTTTAGGCAACATACCTTTAACAGCAGAGGTAATTATTCTATCCGGATAAGAAGCAATTAAGTCATTAAAATTTTGAGATTTTATTCCACCAGGATAACCGGTATGTCGATAATACATTTTTTGCTCATTTTTATTTCCAGTTACTTTTATTTTCTCAGCATTTATTACAACTACATAGTCTCCAACATCATTATGAGGGGTATACTCAGGTTTATTTTTCCCCATTAAAATCTTTGCAATGTTAGTGCTTAAACGACCTAAAGTTTTGTCGGAAGCGTCTACTAACAACCAACCTTTATCCAGCGAATCTAGTTTGTAAGATTTTGTATCCATAATTAACGTATAAGGCGCGTGAATGATACATTAGAGAGGTTATAATTTACAACTCTGAATAATAAAAAATGCGCTCTTTTTACACACTATCTATATGGATATTACTGGGAACCTTTGCAGGGTATGGTTTCCTAACTTTGCTAGGTTTAGGAGATAAAAATGAATATTCTTCGAGAGCATTTAACTTCGAAAAATCTGCATCATCTGTTGTAAATATTTGGAGTCTTCGTCGGTGGAGAGAATGGCAAGAAAAAACTCCTTCATTAGGCCTAAGAAGATGGAAACAAGTCATTAAAACAGGTTTTTTCCCTGATGGATCTGGAGTAATTTTTGATGATGACGGTCATGTAATCACTAATCTACATGTTTTGAATAATTCAATTAAATTGAAACAAAAACTTCTTGTTGAATTTTATGATGGATCAAATCACGAAGTTGAAATTATAGGCATAGATAGAGACAATGATTTAGCAGTATTAAAATTAGTAGAAAAAACTGCAAATATTTCACCAATTCAAAGAAAAAGAAAAATAGAAGATATAAATATTGGTGAAACTGTTTATGCGATTGGTAACCCTCAAGGGCTTGGACAATCAGTCAGCATGGGAATAATTTCCGCAATCGGCAGAAAGTTCATTAACAAGGAAGGTTCGTTTATACAGACTGATGCTTCTATCAATCCAGGTAATTCTGGTGGAGCGTTGGTTGATTCAAATGGAAATTTATTAGGCGTTATTAATTTCATTGAATCGACAACCGGTGGGAATCAAGGTTTAAATTTTGCTATTCCAATTGATGTTGTATCAGAGAGTTATTCTAAAATTCTTAAAGAAACAAAAAGATAGTTAATTATCTCTCTCTTTTAGGGCATTAGCATGCTCCCAGAGACCCTCGCTTTCAGCAATATTTATTGACTCGCTGAGAAGCGTTTTATACCCATTTTTTTTATATGAGTTTTTTGAAGTAACTATATAGGAAGTTTTTATAAAGAAGTCATTCAATGAAACTTGTGAACTAAATCTTCCTTGGCCCCCGGTAGGAATAACATGTGATGGTCCTGCACAATAATCTCCCATTACTGCTGAAGCCTCTGCTCCGATAAAAATTGCACCGGCCTTGATTACTGGCATCTGATTTAAATCAATTTCATCAATCAAAATTTCTAAGTGTTCAGGGATAATTAAATTTGATAACGAAATAGCATTTTTTAATGATGAGGCTTCAATTGAGCAACAATTTTTTAAGGCTTCATTGATAATTTTTTTTCTTTTTGATGTTGATAGACTCTTTTTTAACGATTCATTGAACTGATTTAAATCAAAGCCTGGAAGATGTATTAGAAAACACCTAGAGTCCTCACCATGTTCAGCTTGAGCTAAAAAATCCTTCGCTGCATATTCAATTGAAGAATTTTCATCAACAATAATTGCAACTTCTGATGGTCCATTAAGAGAATCAATTCCTACCTCGCCATAAAGCTGTCTTTTTGCCTCAGAAACATAGCTATTTCCTGGTCCAAATACTTTATCAACTCTTCCTATGGACTCAGTCCCGAATGCAACAGCAGCTAATGTGTGCGCCCCACCAGAATTTAAAACACTTTTTGCTCCGATTAAATGTGAAGCCGCAAACATAAGATTCAAGTCATCAATTTTTCCAGGAAACATAACGGTTATCTCATTAACTCCTGCTAATTTGGCTAAAACACCCGTCATGAGAACAGAAGAAGGATACTGCGCTTTTCCTCCCGGAGCATACAAGCCTACTTTATCTATAGGCCTCAAAAAATATCCATACTTATCTACCGTGTCATCTTCAAGCTCTTTAGATAATCTAATATCGTTATTATGAAATTTTTCTATTCTTTCAGCCATGTAGATCAACATATTTCTATCTTTATCATTCAAGGAATTGAACTTATCCTCTAAAAAATCTTGATTAAATAAAACTTCATCAATAGATTTAAGTTTTTTTCCTTCGTGCTTATTTATAAATTTAAGTAATGCTTCGTTTCCAGAGTCTTTGACTTCTTGAATTATCTCTCTTACTGCATCTATGATTATGATGTCATTTTCATTTTGAAGATTTTTTTCGTTTAATAAATAATCTTCTAAAGAATGGCTTTCGATCTTTTTAATCACTCTTAATCCTTTGAATAAATTTTTTAATTTCTTTATTTTTCGTTCTAAATTTTGATTTATTGACAATCAGCCTAGTCGAAATCTCCTTTATAACTTTAAGTTCCTTCAATCCGTTTTCTTTCAGAGTATTGCCTGTATTAACTAAGTCAACAATGTAGTCCGATATTCCCAAAATGGGAGCAATTTCAATAGATCCTTTCAATTCAATTATTTCAGCATCTATAAAGTTTTCTGATAGAAAATTATTTGTTTCTTTGGGAAATTTTGAGGCTATAGTAGATCCAGCTAATTCACTGGCCTTTTTTTCTTTAGCAGCCAAAGATAATCTACATTTCCCAATCTCTAGATCTAGGACTTCAAAAAAATTTTCTTCCTCCGTTTCCAAAAGAACATCTTTTCCAACGATTCCAATATCAACTGCTCCATAACTTACGAACTTAGGAATGTCCCAACCTCGAAGAATAGAAAACTGAATATTCTTTTCTGATGAACCAAAAATTAATTTTCTTTTATCTTCCTTTAAATGTATTCCAGAGTTCTCTAGTAGCTGCCTTATTTCCTTATAGATTCTTCCTTTTGGTAATCCAATTAATATCATGTTGAAATCCTTTCTATTTTTGCGCCCAAAAGTTTAAGCTTTTCCTCGATTCTTTCGTATCCTCTATCAATGTGATAAATCCTATCAACTAAAGTTTCTCCTTTTGCAACAAGACCTGCTAGCACTAAGCTAGCTGAAGCTCTTAAATCTGTTGCCATTACCGGGGCGGCAATTAATTTCCTGCCTTTACCTTTTATAAAAGCAGTATTTCCTCTCAGCTCTATGTCTCCTCCCATTCTTATAAGCTCATTTACATGCATGAACCTATTTTCAAATACTGTTTCGGTCACTGTTGCAGACCCATTAGAAATGGAATTTAGGGCTATAAATTGTGCTTGCATGTCTGTTGGAAATGAAGGAAACGGTGCTGTGCTAAGAGAGGTTGATTTTGGTAATTCCTCTTTCATTTTTAAGTTTATTTCATTCTCTTTACACACTATATTTGCGCCAGCCTCTTCTAATTTAGTAATGACTGCACCCAATGAGTTTGGTTGACAGTTCTTAATAGTAATTTCACCGCCTGTCATAGTGGTTGCAACTAAATAAGTTGCAGTTTCAATTCTGTCAGGCATTATTGAAAAGGATGTTCCGTGAAGTTCTTTTACTCCTTCGATGACTAGTTCATCAGATCCAATTCCAGATATTTTTGCACCGCAATCATTTAAACAATTTGCAAGGTCAGATACCTCAGGTTCCCTTGCGCAGTTCTTAAGTATTGAAGTTCCTTTAGCCAAACATGCAGCCATGAGAGCATTCTCAGTTGCAGTAACACTCACTAGATCAAAGTGAAACTCACAACCTTTAAGCCTACCATTAGACTTTGCCTCAATGTATCCATCTTTTATAAAAATTTCTGATCCCATTTTCTTCATAATATCTATATGAAGATTGACCGGACGACTCCCTATTGCACATCCTCCTGGAAGAGCTACTTTCGCGTAGCCAGTTTTTGCTAAAAGTGGCCCCAAAACTAGCACGGAAGCTCTCATTGTTTTTACCAATTCATATCTTGCACCTACATCATTCAAGCCGGATGGATCTAACTCTACTTCCATGTCTTCAGATAAAGTCATGTCGACACCCATAGAACCAAGTAATTCAAGCATGGTAGTGACATCATTAAGATGAGGAATATTTCTTATAATTATTGGATCATCAAGGAGTATTGATGCAGCCAGGATAGGTAAGGCAGAATTTTTTGCTCCGGATGATGTAATAGAACCGTTAAGCTGAAAACCGCCCTCGACTACCAATTTATCCATTTAAGAATTCTGCCTAATATCTGAAATTTCCCAGCCATCAATTACTTTATCAAGATCATCTTGATATTCAGAAGCAAGAGATGAGAATTGAGTTTTAAAAATAGAAACGATATTTACTCCGCTGAAAATTATATTGATAACTCCCCATCTATTTTTCTTTTTTATCATTTGATAGTTGAGATCATATGAATCCTCGCCGGATGTTATTCTCACTCTCACAATTGCTGCATTGGGCTTATCCTTTGGATGAGCATGACCAATGACTTCAATTTTTTGGTCCTCTAAATTACTTAAGGCGCTCGAATAAGTGTTAAAAAAAGTCTCCTTGAATTTGTTATTAAATCTTTTTCTTTGTTCCTCTGTAGCACTCATGAAATATTTCTTACCCATAACCCGTTTGGATATTTCGCTTATAGAAATAAGCCCTGAAAATTCTTTCTCTATGAGATCAATTCGATTGTTTTCACTTAACATTTCTGCATTTTCCTTTAAAAATGAAAATATTTTTTCATGTTGATTATTGACATAATCATCTAATTCATCATCTGCGGAGACAGGATGAATCAATAACATCAATGCAATTAATATAAAATTAATCTGTGAAGCAAATTTCCTTATCATGATTAGTAAGTTTACTATATGTTCTTAATTGAAATTTAAAAATAATGACCGCTGATAATTTTTTCATTCATGCTAAAAAAACTTTTAGAGATGAAATTTCATCAATAAATCACTCTTTAAATAATTTATCTAAAAAAGATTTTAATTTAATTTGCAACCATATAAAAAAACTTAAAGGTAAATTAGTTTTAATGGGCGTAGGAAAATCAGGTCATATTGCTGCAAAAATTTCATCTACTTTATCAAGCACAGGCACGCCCTCTTTTTTTATCAATCCATCTGAAGCAAGCCATGGTGATCTTGGGGCCATTTCTAAGAATGATGGAATATTAATAATTTCAAATTCTGGTGAAACCGATGAAATTGTTCTGATACTTAGCGGTCTTATAAAAAAGACAAAGAATATTCTTTCAATTACTGGAAATGAAGAGTCCTCTATTGCCAAAAATTCCCTGGTACATCTTGAGGCAAAAGTAGATAAAGAGGCTTGTCCAAATAATTTAGCGCCAACAACAAGCACTTCATTTATGCTCATGTTAGGAGATGCAATATCTATTGCATTGTTGAAAAATAATAGATTCAGTCCAAAAGAATTTGCTGAAAATCATCCTGGAGGGAAATTAGGAAAAAGATTTATCCTTGCTAAAGATTTAATGATTGATATTAAAGAAATACCTATAGTAAAAGAAAATACCTCGATATTAGAAGCAATTAAAGTCATTACACAATTTGGCTTAGGGTTTTGTTTAGTGAAAAATTCAAAACAATCCATTAATGCAATTTTCACTGACGGTGATTTGAGAAGAACTCTAAATAAAAAAATCGATATAAGAAATTTATCAATATCAAAAGTAATGACAAAATCTTTTAAAAGTATTGAGCACAATAAAAATGCCTACTTAGCTAGGGAGATTATGTCCAAGAATAAAATCTATAGCTTAGTTGTAAAAAAACACAAAAAAGTTATAGGCGTCATAAGAATGCATGAGTTGAATGAATCACGAGTATTTTGATGGGATGGCGATTAATTGTTTATTGTGTCCTAGCATTAGCGCTAACAGGCTCTTTTCTTTTTATAACAATTGAAAATGAGTCTCTTTCCTCTAAAGACAATAATTCTTCAATATTTAATGCAAAAGAAATTGAAATTAGATCTTCTTCAAAGAACAAAGAAATTTTTTACACTATAGAAAGCGAGATGATTAATGCTCTTTCTAATTCTAATAACTTATCAATCTTCAAACCAAAAATTGAGATAAATAATAAGGATAGCTATCTAGTAAAGTTGTCAGCAAATAAGGGTGTTTTTTTCTTTGAGAGTAATCAGTTTGATCTATCAGAAAAAATAAATGTGAACCTTATCAAAGATAAAGAAAAGATAGACCTTTTTGCAGAAAAAGTTTTTGTAGACATTGATAAAGAATATTTAAGTTCAAAAAATCTGAATCTAAACCACAATGATATTACCTTTTCAGGGAAAGAAGTTTCTCTGTCTGATGAATTAATTTCTGTGTCAGGAAATCCTATAAGTTTTGCTAAAAAGAATATTTTTAAAGGGCTTTCTGATGAAATTAAGATAGATTTAAAAAGACAGCTTTTATATCTTTCTGGAACATCAAGCATTTTTATTGATGGCAAAAATATTTCTGGTGAAGATATTGTCTTTGACTATAAAAATAACAGCATTTTAAATTCGGAAAATTTGAGGATCAAAAGTGAAAACTCTTGAACTCAAAAATATTAAAAAAAGCTTTAAGAAAAAAGAAATCTTACACGGGATCGATCTTCAAATAAGAAGCTCTGAAGTATTTGGGCTACTGGGACCTAACGGTGCAGGGAAAACTACTTTATTTTCTTTAATCTCTGGTTTGGAGATGACTACCTCAGGAAAAATTTTTCTTGATGAATATGATATTACTTTCAAGGATATTTCTTTTAGAGCCTCAAAAGGAATAATTTATTTGCCACAAGAACCATCTGTATTTAGAAAACTATCAGTTGCAGATAATATTAAAGCTGCCCTGCAGACTAAGTTCAAAAATATTCAAATAGAAGATAAATATACAAGCATAATGAAAGAATTTGATCTTTTTAGTTTAGAGAAACAAATCTCCGAAAATCTTTCGGGCGGCCAAAGAAGAAAACTAGAGATAGCCAGAGCTTTTGCGCTTGAACCTAAATTTATTTTATTAGACGAACCTTTTGCGGGGATTGATCCATTAACAATAAATGAAATCAAAAATATTATTTCAAAACTACGTGCCAAAAATGTCGGTGTCGTTATAAGCGATCACAATGCTCAAGCAACAATGGATATTTGTGACAATATTTCAGTGATTAATAATGGAGAAATAATTGCATCGGGTAATCCTTCCAGCATTAAAGAGAATAATACCGTGCAACAAATATATTTAGGCGAAAATTTAACTTAAAATTTCTTGAGATGACCCAAGGAAGCGATATTTCTCTCTCTGAAGAAATCCAAAAACAACTCACAAAAAAAAGATTTGAACTTATCAGAGGCATGTTTAATAGCATGTCGCCATTTGATATTGCATCAGCTTTGGAATCAAGTAGTCCCAATAACAGAAGGATTTTATGGGAGCTTGTAGATTTTAATGTCGAAGGAGAAGTATTAAATGAGTTATCAATAGAGGTAAGAGAATTCTTCCTATCTAGTATGGATGCAACCGAGGTTGCTCAAGTAACAGAAAAGCTTGAAGCGGATGAAATAGTTGAAATTATTCAGGAATTGCCTGAAAAGGTAATTGGTGACGTTTTGAAAGCAATGTCAAGCCAAAACAGAAGGCTTGTGAGTAAAGATCTCTCTTTTGCCAAAGGTACTGCGGGAAGAATGATGAATCCTGACGTTGTGGTGGTAAGACCCTCTCATACTATTGAAGTGATAAGACGTTACCTCAGGATTAGAGATGAGCTCCCCCAAGATATGGATAAAGTTTTTGTTGTGAATAGAAATAATATTTTAAGAGGAAATTTGCCTCTTACTAAAATCTTATCTGCTAAAAGTTCAGATAAAGCCGAAGACTTAATGATCAGAAAATTTCATTCTTTGCTTGCTACGAACTCAGAGAAAGAAGTAGATAGATTATTTGAACGTAATCATTTAATTTCTGCTCCAGTCACAAACGATGATGGTGAACTTTTAGGAAGAATAACCATTGATGATGTCATTGATTCCATCAAAGAAGAAGTTGATCAGCCCTTCAGACAAATTTCAGGTTTAAGTAGGGATACTTTTCAAGAAACATTCTTAGCTTTAAGATCTCGTGGATTGTGGTTGGGTGCAAACCTCATAACAGCTCTTCTTGCCTCTTCAGTTATTAATCTCTTCCAAGACACTATTGAAAAAGTCATATTTTTAGCAGTTTTAATGCCAATAATTGCGAGTATGGGCGGTGTTGCTGCAACTCAAACTCTTGCAATTACTGTAAGGGGCTTGGCATTAGGTCAAATAGTTTCAGGCAACTTAAGATGGATATTATCAAGAGAATTAATTGTTTCCTTTTGGAACGGTCTTTTTTGGTCAATAATTTTAGGTTTGATAGCTTCATTTTGGTTTAAAGATTTTGATATTTTCTTAATAATTATCTTCTCTATGACCATCAATTTAATTGCAGCAGCCTTGTCAGGTATTTCCATACCTCTGGTATTGAGAAAATTAAAATTTGATCCTGCTATTGGCGGTGGAGTAATAGTTACAACAGTAACAGATATCGTTGGTTTTTTTACTTTCCTTGGAGTCGCATCTATCGTTTACGCATAGGTATATTTTCTTCTGATGATCCTCAATAATCCAAATAAAATAGGCCATACAAAAGCTGAAATCAAACTATTTAATATAATTGCAAGGATGACAAAAAAACTGAATTCCTGAAAGAAAACATAAAGACTTAAAAGATAAAGAAATACGATACTTGCTATCAAGAGAGATTGTTGAATTTGAAACATAGCTCTAATCCGATGAAAATATCTCTGAGTTAAATAAGAAATAAATAAAAACAAAATTACATGAGTTCCTAAAAAATATCCCAGATTCAAATCTAATAGAATCCCTGAAATAAATGACCAAGACAGACCAATATTTTTTGGTAAAGCAATATTCCAATAAATTAGAATCATTAAAGTAATTGGAATGGAAGATCCATAAATTTCGAATGAAAAGAAATTTAAGAGCGATTGGAAAAAAACTCCAAATATTAATGAAATGCCAATTGCTAATTGAGTAGAAAAAGTCTTATTTGGATTTCTTGAAGAAAAATAAGCCATTACGGTAAAGTTAACAAAATTTGATCGCCAGAACTAAATTCTGAAGTTCCTAGTACCTCAATTTCTAAAAATTCATTATTTGATGTTGCTGAAATTTTATTAACTATACCTACATCAATTCCCTTGGGATATTTCTTGCCAAGACCGGATGTTACAAGTTTATCGCCTGGAACAATATCTTCGTTTTTCTTTAATCCTTTAATTAAAAAATTCTGAGGCATATCAGTTCCAACCAAAATCATGTTTGAATTTGTCCTTCTATTCCTTATAGGAATTTGAGAATCTTCAGCAAAGATTGGTTTAATTTCAACTTTGGAACCTGCTGATAACTCTACCGATCCAATCAAGCCCGTCCAATTAAATGCTACCATTTGATCAGCTTTTTGACTCCTATCAATCCCCACAGTCAGTGATGGTTTAGGAGCATAATTTATCTCTTCTATTTCGCCATAGATGAACTCTTTTTTACTAGTCTTTTCTAGATATCCCAGTAATTTCTTCAGTTCTATATTTTCCTGAAGGACCCTTTCATAATTTATAAGATTGAATCTTTGATCATCGACGTCTTTTTCTAAGCGTAGTATTTCATTTTGTAATATTTCCCTATCCTCGAAATAATCAGAAAATGAAATCCATCCTCCTCTTACAAATTGCGGTATATAAATGATAGGCTCAGTAGCAAAGCCAACATAAATCTTTACTTTTTCACCTACATTAAATCGAACATCAGCTGCGAGAATTAAAATGGCAAAGAGTATAGATGGAACCACTCTGGAAAGCCTCATGGAGCCAGTTGTAAAAATGGCTTTTTGAGCAATTACAGCTTGTTTATGCTCCTTGGCCATAAGGGATTATTAATCTGTTGATAAAAGATCGATATCGTATTTATCCATTATTTCTAGGGCAACTCCCCCTCCTCTTGCAACGCAAGTAAGAGGATCATCAGCTGGGATAACAGGTATACCTGTTTGTTCTGAGATCATAACATCAAGGTCTCTGAGTAAAGCTCCCCCACCAGTCAAAACAATTCCTCTTTCTGATATATCGGAACTCAGCTCAGGCGGAGATTGCTCAAGGCCATTTTTAATTGCTTGCAATATAGAAGATAGAGGGCCTGACATTGCTTCATATACTTCTAAGCTTGAAATAGAAAGAGTGTTAGGCACACCCTCAGCTAAATTACGCCCTCTGATTTCCATCTCTTGTAACTCACTTTCAGGAGTAGCACATCCAATAGTTTCTTTAATTCTTTCAGCAGTAGATTCACCAATGAGAATTCCATATTTTCTTCTTAAATAAGAAATTATTGATTCATTAAGCCTGTCTCCACCAGTTTTTAGTGAATTTGAGTAAACCACTCCATTAAGCGCCAGAATTGCAACCTCAGTGGTACCGCCACCAATATCAACTACCATGGATCCAAAAGCCTCCTCTACAGGAAGTCCTGCACCAATTGCAGCCGCCATAGGCTCTTCTATTAATCTTACTTCTCTTGCTCCAGCTCCAAGTACAGACTCTCTGATTGCTCTTCGCTCCACTTGTGTTGACTGACAAGGTACGCACACAAGAATTCTTGGGCTAGGTCGCATAAAGTTATCGCCATGAACTTGTTGGATAAAATGTTGAAGCATTTTCTCAGTAACCTGAAAATCTGCTATCACTCCATCTTTCAGTGGTCTTATTGCTTCAATGTTTCCTGGTACTCTTCCAAGCATCCTTTTTGCTTCAGTTCCAACTGCTACTACTGTTCTTGCCCCTTCAGTTTTTCTAATGGCAACTACACTAGGTTCATTAAGGACAATTCCTTTATCTCGGACGTAAACAAGAGTATTTGCCGTTCCAAGATCAATTGATAAATCATTGGAGTATAATCCTCTAAAATATTTTAGTACCATTGCTTTCTCGTTTTATAAGCGAATCGTATCAATGCTGTGTCGAAGGGGCAAGAAATAGCAATAAAATAAAATTTAAAAAAATGACAATAAATGATAAGACTTTAGAAAATCTTTCGAAATTATCTAAGATTAAAATTGACGATAATCTGAGAGATAAATTGAAGGAGGATCTTAATTTGACGATGAATATGATTGATAAAATCAATAAAATTGATTGCGATCAAATAGAAGAACTAAGTCATCCAATAAAAGATAATTTTAATTTAAGAGAAGATGTAGTTTCTAAAGATATCAACAGAGAAAGTCTTCAAAAAACTTCAAATAAAACTGAAGACGGATTTTACCTCGTGCCTAAAGTTATTGAATAAATGAATTTGGAAACATTAACACTACAAGAGCAGATAGATGGCTTAAGAGAAAAGAAATTTTCTTCCGTAGAGCTGGTAGAAAATTATATTTCGGTAATAGAAGATAAAGAAGATCTCAATATCTTTGTATCCAATGATTTTGAAAAAGCGCTTGAGGAAGCAAAAAAGTCTGATGGGTCCAAAAAGAGCCAAGAAGATGTCCCTTTAAATGGAATACCCATGGTACACAAAGACATTTTTTGTACTAAAGGTATCAAAACATCATGTGGATCAAAAATGTTGGATAATTTTTATCCTCCCTACTCGGCAACAGTTGTAGAAAAGTTAGAACAAGCTGGATCAATTTGTCTAGGAAAGGCAAACATGGATGAATTTGCGATGGGATCTTCAAATGAAACAAGCTTTTATGGGCCAGTAAAAAATCCGCTTAACATTAAAAAAACTCCAGGAGGTTCTTCTGGAGGATCTGCAGCAGCGGTTGCCGCAAACTTCAGTAGCTTTTCAACTGGAACTGACACAGGAGGATCTATAAGACAACCCGCTTCATTTTGCGGTATAGCAGGAATTAAGCCAACCTACGGAAGAGTATCTAGGTATGGAATGATTGCCTTTGCATCGAGTCTTGATCAGGGAGGAATACTTGCAAAAAATATTAAAGATGCGGCTATTGCTCTTCAATGTATATCAGGGTATGACTCAAAAGATGCTACTTCGATAAAAGCGGAAGTTCCTAATTTTTCTGAAGATTGTGAATCAAGTGAATTTGAGCATGTTGTTGGTTTGGTTACTGATTTAATTCATTCTTTTGGAGATGAAGATTTATCAAAAAATTATGGTGAAGCCATCGAGAGGCTAGAAAAATTAAAAATTAAGACGAAAGAGATTGAATTACCAAATTTAGAATTATCATTACCCGTTTATTACGTAATAGCCCCTGCTGAATGTTCAGCTAACTTATCTAGATATGATGGGATCAGGTTTGGATACAGAGCTGAGAACGTTGAAAATCTCGAAGATCTATATTTTAAATCTAGAGGAGAAGGTTTTGGAAACGAAACAAAAAAAAGGATACTTATAGGAACTTATTGCTTATCTTCAGGATTTTACGACGCTTACTACAAAAAGGCACAAAAGATTAGAAACCTGATTTCAAGTGATTTTGTTAATGCATTCAAAGATGTTTCTTCAGTAATGTTACCTACAACATCTGGAGAAGCTTTTGATTTAGGTTCAATAACTGATCCTGTTGAAATGTATAAACAGGATATTTTTACTATTCCTGCAAACCTTGGAGGTTTGCCTGCTACATCTGTACCATTTGGAGAAAAAAATAATATGCCCCTTGGAATACAATTCATAGGAGACATTTTAGAGGAGTCCTCGCTTCTAAATATTTCAAATAAATTTCAGTTAGGTGAAAAATGACAAATAATTGGGAAAGTGTTATCGGACTAGAAATTCATGTTCAGTTGAATTCAGAATCTAAAATATTTTCTAATGCTCCTACTAAATTTGGATCTGATCAAAATCTTCAAGCATGCGAAGTTGATCTTGGCATGCCTGGCACTCTTCCAGTTTTAAATGAAAAAGCCATTGAAAAGGCAATTAAGTTTGGAGTTGCTATCAATGCAGAGATTGCTGAGAAAGTAGGCTTTGCTAGAAAAAACTATTTTTATCCTGACTTACCAAAAGGTTATCAAATAAGTCAACTTGATGATCCAATAGTTGGCAAAGGATCAATTGAAATTCAACTAGGAGATCAGGAGATCAAAACAATTGGTATCACAAGAGCTCATCTTGAAGAAGATGCTGGCAAGTCGATACATGATCTATTTGAAAATGAGACTGCGATTGATCTTAATAGAGCTGGCACACCTTTGTTGGAAATTGTCTCTGAGCCAGATATGTCCAATTCTGAAGAAGCGGTTGCTTACCTAAAGAAAATTCATTCTATAGTTTGTGCTTTGGAAATTTCTGATGGGAATATGTCTCAAGGTTCAATGAGATGCGATGCAAATGTCTCTATAAGAAAGATAGGTGATAAAAAATTAGGCACAAGAACAGAACTTAAAAATATAAATTCCTTCAAATTTGTTGAAAAAGCAATTAATTTTGAAATAAAACGCCAAATTTCCTGTTTGGAAAAAGGAGAAGAGATTGTTCAAGAGACTAGGCTGTATGATTCTATAAATAACACTACTAGATCAATGAGATCGAAAGAGGAAGCTAACGACTATAGATATTTTCCTGAACCAGACATAATCCCTATTCAAATAACATCTGATCAAATTCAGAAGATTAAAAATGAATTGCCAGAACTGCCTGATGAAAAAAAAGAAAGATTTATAAATGAATTAGGTCTATCAGAATATGATGCGAGGAATCTTACCTATGATCTAGAACTTGCAGATTTTTTTGAAAAAACCTTGGTTAATATTGATGATCCTAAGCTTGTGGCCAATTGGATATTAGGAGACTTTTCAGCCATATTAAATAAATTTGACGCAGAAGCTAACAACTCAAAAGTTGATGCAGTCAAATTCGCCGAACTACTGACTTATCTCAAGGAAGAAAAAATCTCTGGGCAAGCTACGAAAAAGGTTCTGGAAAATATATGGGAAAATCCAGATTTATCAGTTTCAAAAAGCATTCAAGACCTGGGTTTAGAGCAAATATCAGACGACAACGAGATTGAAGAGATAATAGAAAAGGTTATAAATAATAACCCTGATCAAAAAGAACAGTTTCTTTCTGGGAAAGATCGTTTATTTGGATTTTTTGTAGGCCAGGTAATGAAAGAATCCAAAGGCAAGGCCAATCCTAAACTGGTAAATGAGATTCTAAAAAAGAAATTAGTCTAAGTTACATACATAGTGAGAGCTTCAGCTACATATGCTGGTTTTTCTTGCCCTTCAATTTCCATTTTTATTTCATTTTTAACTAGATACCTTCCATCCCCTTTATCATCTACAGATAACAAAGTGGCTTTTGTTCGAACTTTTGAGCCAACATTTACAGGAGTTAGAAATCTAACCTTATCCAAACCATAATTAAAAGCCATTTTCATATTATCTGGAGCTACTTGGGGAGCAGGCATTCCAGCCATCAAAGATAATGAAAGAAAACCGTGAGCAATGGTGGAACCGAATAATGGTGTTGCCTTTTCTTCATCGACATGAATGAATTGATGATCTAACGTTACATCAGCAAATTGATTTATTCTTTCTTGATCAATTTCCAACCAATCTGATGTGCCCATATCTTTCCCTATGTAATCTTTTAAAGTATCTGCTGGTACTAATCCCGCCATTTCAATCTCCTTTTGTAATTAAATGATTCTTATAATCTTCTCTTAAACCTGTTTTCAATAGTTTTCCGGTTGCTCCGTGAGGTAACTCATCAATGAAGATCACATCATCAGGCAACCACCACTTTGCAACTTTATCAGAAAGATACTCTAAAACAGATTCTTTTGTACATTCATCAGAATTTTTAACAATAAACAGTAGAGGTCTCTCATCCCATTTTTCATGAGCAACTCCAACGACACAAGCTTCCAAAACTCCGGGGCATCCGAGGGCGGTATTTTCTAGATCAATAGAACTTATCCACTCACCTCCAGACTTGATTACATCCTTACTCCTATCTACTATCCTCATGTATCCATCTGGCGAAATAGTTGATACATCTCCAGTATCAAACCAACCATTTTCTAAAGCGCTTTCTGATGACTTGTAATATCTTTCAATTATTGCTGGTCCTTTAACCATTAACCTACCGAAAGTTTTCCCATCGTTAGGCAAAGTATCTCCTTCATCATTGACAATTTTAATTTGGCATCCATATATTGCTCTTCCTTGACTGGTTTGAAGCTCATAACGATCATCTAACTCCATTAAATCCATCTCTGCTGTATCTTGATTTAATGTCCCTAGAGGACTCATTTCAGTCATTCCCCACCCATGCAAAAGAAAAACGTTATGTTTTTCTTGGAAGTCTTTTATCATCGACTTAGGAGCGGCAGATCCACCTACCAATACTGAATTTACATTTTTTAGGGTAATGTCCTTTTCATCTAAATAATTTAGTAATCCGAGCCATACTGTGGGAACACCAAGCAAATTATTTACTCCTTCATCGTTAATCAAGTTGTAAATAGACTCTCCATCAGTGAAAGGACCAGGAAATACTAATTTACACCCAAGCATACTAGCTGCATAAGGAACTCCCCAGGCATTAACGTGAAACATTGGAACCACTGGGAGGACAACACTTTTTGAAGTTAAATTCATTGCATTTCCTGCACTTGAGTACCAAGCATGAAGTATTGTAGATCTATGAGAATAAAGAACTCCTTTTGGGTTTCCTGTTGTGC
>CACFIK010000013.1:0-34858 GCA_902566305.1 uncultured SAR86 cluster bacterium
GAGTTTTAGCCTTGCGGCCGTACTCCCCAGGCGGAGAACTTAATGCGTTAGCTGTACCACTGAATCTAAGATCCAACGGCTAGTTCTCATCGTTTACGGCGTGGACTACCAGGGTATCTAATCCTGTTTGCTACCCACGCTTTCGCACCTCAGCGTCAGTGTCGATCCAGAGAGTTGCCTTCGCCATTGGTATTCCTCCTGATATCTACGCATTTCACCGCTACACCAGGAATTCTACTCTCCTCTATCGTACTCTAGTCTATAAGTTTTGAATGCAGTTCCTAGGTTGAGCCCAGGGATTTCACATCCAACTTGACAAACCGCCTACGCGCGCTTTACGCCCAGTAATTCCGATTAACGCTTGGACCCTCCGTATTACCGCGGCTGCTGGCACGGAGTTAGCCGGTCCTTATTCTGTAAGTTAAGTCACGGAATATAGGTATTAACTATATTCTTTTCGTCCTTACCTAAAGTGCTTTACAACCCTAGAGCCTTCTTCACACACGCGGCATAGCTGGATCAGGGTTGCCCCCATTGTCCAATATTCCCTACTGCTGCCTCCCGTAGGAGTCTGGGCCGTGTCTCAGTCCCAGTGTGGCTGATCGTCCTCTCAGACCAGCTAGAGATCGTAGTCTTGGTAGGCCATTACCCCACCAACAAACTAATCTCACGCAGGCTCATCTAACAGCGAGAGCTTCCAAGGATAGGCCCTCTTTCCCCCTTAGGGTGTATGCGGTATTAATTCGGGTTTCCCCGAGCTATCCCCCGCTGAAAGGTAGATTCCTACGCGTTACTCACCCGTCCGCCGCTTTACTAGCTACCGAAGTAACGTTCTCGCTCGACTTGCATGTATGAGGCTTGCCGCCAGCGTTCAATCTGAGCCATGATCAAACTCTTCAGTTTAAAAATGGACGCTCAATAAATGAACATCAATTACGAGTGTGAGTTGTCGTGTAACAACTCATCAAATGAAGTTTTAAAAAACTTCTAAAAAAATTGCACGAACCTTAATATATAAGGCAAGTGCCCGCACGAATTACTTGAATAAACTGTAAAAAAACACCCCTGCAAATGCGCAAAAAAAAAAGGATTTTTGGCGTTCGGGACGGTCAGTATACATTTGTTTAAAAAAAAACAAAGTACTATTTTTTTTAACTTACCAGCTTGATTCTTAGATGCTTTCTTTTACCTATTTGGAAGTAATTTTCTTCTCCTAAATTTATCAAAAGATCAGGATTTTCTACTTTTTTATTGTTCATTTTAATCCCTGATTGTTTTATCAATCTTCTACACTCTGACTTGCTTTGAATGAATTTACTGCCTAAATCCTCATGAGTTAGAAGTTCAACGATTGAAATCCCAGAGGTTTCATTTATTTCAAAAACAGGTACTTCATTAGGTTCCAACTTATTACTGAAGACATTTGTGAATGCTTTTTCGGCATTCTCTGATAATTTCTTGTCATAAAACTTTTCAACAATTTCTGTAGCAAGTTTCTTTTTAAAGATCATAGGATTGTCTCCGTTTTTAACCTTATCTTTAAATGAAGCTATCTCATCATTAGATCTGAAGCTGAGTAAATCAAAATATCTCCACATTAAATCGTCAGATACGGACATAATTTTTCCAAACATTTCATTTGGTTTGTCATTTAAAGCTATGTAGTTATTAAGAGATTTAGACATCTTCTTAACGCCATCTAATCCTTCTAATAAAGGTACGGTAATAATCACTTGCTCATTCTGTCCGTAATGTTTCTGAACTTCTCTCCCAACAAGGAGATTAAACTTTTGATCAGTCCCTCCTAACTCAATGTCAGCTTTCAGCGCATAAGAGTCAAATCCTTGAACGAGAGGATATAAAAATTCATGCAAAGAAATCGGCTTATTATTTTCATATCTTTTTTTAAAATCATCTCTTTCAAGCATTCTCGCTACAGTCATTATCGATGAGAGTCTTATAAATTCGTCAGGTTTCATTTTTTTAAACCAGGATGAATTGAATTTAATTTTAGTTTTCTTTTTATCAAGAATTTTAAAAACTTGATCAGCGTAAGTTTTCGAATTCTCTGCTAATTTCTTTTCATCGATATTTGGTCTAGTCTCGTTGACTCCTGAGGGATCACCAATTAAGCCAGTAAAATCTCCTATTAAAAATATTACCGTATGTCCTAAATCCTGAAATGCTTTGAGTTTGTTTATAAGTACCGTATGCCCTAAATGTAGGTCTGCTGAGGTAGGATCAAATCCAGCCTTAACTGTGAGTTTTTTTTTAGATGTTAAGAGTTTCTTAAAAGCATCTTCAGGTATGATTTCATCAGAACCTCTTTTGATAATTTCAAGAGCTTGTTTAGTATCTTTATCCATGATCTGTGTTTATGATAATTTAGATCAACCTTATTTACCTATTTTTTTAATTTAAAATTCAATTAATGCTTAGTTTTTTTAAAGAAATTCGAATTTATTTAGGAATCATATTCTTATTAATAGGTTCTTTAATAGCTCTGATGTACTTCTCATTACCAAAAGGATTAGAGGAATTTTCTTTATCTTTACCCGCTGATGAAGAAATAAAATATGAGCGAGAAACAATAAAACTAGGGCAACAAGATGATAATGGAGTCATCAAGACAGATAACAAAAAGGTATACAAGCAGATAAAAGTTAAAAGTCAGGATAATTTAATAAAGATTCTAAGAAACGAAAATATTCCAGATAGATTTATTCAAGCCTTAGTAAGGGCAAAAGGTTCAGAAAAAATGGCCAGAATCAAAGAAGGAGACTTTGTAGAAATTGTTCATGATTTTTTAATGAATCCAGCATCAATTTCAGTGACATCAAATTTTATGGATGGATACGAGGCAATCTTCAAAAATGGTTTATTTAAAATATCTAAGTTTTCAAGAATTCTTGATAAAGAAGAAATCTATCATTCAGCAACGATTGAAGATTCTCTCTTTATGTCCGGGAAAAAAAGCAATATTCCTGAAAGTATAATCATGGATTTAGCTTACATATTTGGCTGGGACATTGATTTTATTTATGACATAAGATCTGGAGATAGTTTTGAGCTTATATATGAGCAACTTTATTGGAAAGGCAACAAGGTAAGAAACGGGGACATAATTTCTGCTAATTTTTATAGAGGTGAAAATAAATTCAGTGCTGTTCGATATTTTCAAGATGGCAAAAAGGACTATTTTTCACAAGAAGGAAATAACTTAAAAAAGGCATTCTTGAGATCTCCCGTAGAATTTAGTTATGTGAGTTCAAAATATAACTTGAATAGAAAACATCCTATTTTGAATACCATAAGAGCTCATACTGGTGTTGACTATGCTGCGAAAACTGGCACACCAGTCAGAGCTACTGGCGAAGGAACTGTAATCTTTAGAGCAAATAAGGGCGGATATGGAAGATTAATTGAGATAAGGCACTTTAATGAATACACAACTAGATATGCTCATTTGTCAGGATATGCTAAAGGTCTTCAAGTTGGCTCTAAAGTTGATCAGGGAGACATTATTGGTTATGTGGGTAAGTCTGGTCTAGCAACTGGACCGCATCTTCATTATGAATTCCGAGTGAACGGGATGCATACAGACCCCTTGAGAGTTAAATTCCCTAATGCCAAGCCTATCGAATCAGAAAATAAAGAAGATTTTACGAATTTTGCTTTAGCTCTTGATTTGAAAATGAACACACTTAAAAAAAAGCTTTTCAGTTCAAATGAAGAAAAAATTGAAGAGTAACTTGTTCATCGGAGTCCTTTCTGGGACGAGTGCAGATTCAATAGATGCAGGGTTATTCAAAATTGATAAAAAGATATCTTTTTTAAACTTTGCTTCCACCAAATACAATGAAAAACTTAAAGATGCGATCTTAGATATATCAAGAAATAAGAAACTTCCTTCTAAAGGGGTTCTGAAAGATATTGATAATAAAGTAGGAGAAATTTCAGCCAAGACAATAAATAAGCTCATTAAAAAAACTCCTTTCAAGGCTAGTGAAATTTGTGCAATTGGATCTCACGGACAAACTCTTATGCATAAAAGACAAGGAAGGAAAACATTTTCTCTTCAAGTAGGAGACCCATTTTTAATAGGAAGAGAAACAAATATAACCACTGTATCTAACTTCAGACAGGCTAATATAAAAAATGGAGGTCAAGGAGCACCTTTAACTCCATCCTTTCATAAGGAGTTTTTTAAATCTTCTACCGAAGACAGGCTCATCATAAACATAGGTGGAATTTCAAACATGACATTCCTTCCAAAAAAAGGGAACTCCTTTGGATGGGATTGTGGTCCAGGCAACTGTATGATTGACAATTTTATTCAAAAAAATTCTAAAAAAAAATATCAATTTGATAAGAATGGTCAATTGGCTGCTAAGGGAGACATTTATCCATACGAAATTGAAATTGACAAATATTTAAAATCAAAATTATTTCAGTTTGAGCTGCCAAATAGCTTTTCAATTGAAAATTTTGATTTAGAAAAATTCCAAATAAAACTTGGAAAAGCTTCTTCTGCTGATCAAGCAGCCTGCCTAACTGAGATAACCGCTCGATCAATCTATAAAAGCATCGAAAATTTTTGTCCTATCAAAAAAGCTTCTGTTTACCTCTGTGGTGGCGGAGCAGAAAATAAGTTTCTGGTATCAAGATTAAAGACACTTCTCGGATCGTCGTTTCCAATAAAAAATATAAGCACTTTGGGACTTAAGCCAAAATATATTGAAGCTGCAACTTTTGCTTGGTTGGCAAAAAAAAGGCTTATTGGGGAAAGAATTTACTTAAAGCTTTCAACGGGCGCTAACCCTAGCTTATTAGGTGAGATTAACAAAAATTAAATTGAAAAGGATGCTCCGCAACCGCATTGAGTTGCAGCATTTGGATTATCAACAACAAATTTCGCTCCCTCAAGATTCTGTACATAATCTATAGTGGAGCCAAACACATATTGCATACTTAGAGGATCTACGACAACGTCTGCGCCATCAAAATCTACAAGGGTGTCCTCATCATCTTTTTGATCATCAAATTTGAATCCATATTGGAAACCTGAACAGCCGCCACCAGTAACAAAAACTCTTAACATAAGAGATTTGTTTGATTCTTCTTCTCTCAGTGAGAGAATTTTTGAAATTGCATTTTCTGTTAAGAAAATTTCTTTGGGCTCAAATTTTTCTATCATTTTGAATATTTTAGCGAATGAAACTCATCTATGTCATGCATAAGATTAAAACACTGAACTGCTTGACTTGCTGCACCTTTAAGTAGGTTGTCTAAGGCAGCATTTATAATTAATTTATTGCTGCTTTTTTTGGCACTAACGGCAATTTCGCAAATTGGCATCCCGCTTATATTTGTTATTTCAGGTACTGTACCTTTTTTTAAAACTTTTACTAGTTTTTCTTCGGCATAGTAATCTTCGTAAATTTTTTGGAAATCTTTGTTTATATCTTCAGGTTCAACATATGCCGTTATGTACTCTCCTCTGAAGTGAGGGAGTAAGTGGGGAACAAACGAAACATTAAATTTCTTATCCATGATTTTGTCTGCATAGTATTTGATCTCATCCTCATGCCTGTGAAAATCGGGAGAGTAAACTTTAAAGTTATCTTTCATCGACTCTGCGAGACCCCCTTCAGATTTTGCTTTTCCAGCCCCACTGTAACCAGATTTAGCATCTATGATGATATCGTTACTTTTTAGCTGGCTTATGATCGGCATTAGTGACAAGAGACTTGCAGTTGGATAGCAACCTGGCACCGCAACTAAGTGAGATATTTTTATGTCGTCCCTGAAAAGTTCTGGCAAACCGTAGATGCTCTTCTTCAAATTTATAGGATCTTTATGATCAGTGTCATAATTTTTCTTCCATCTATCTGCATCATTGAATCTATAATCAGCTGATAAATCGATAATTTTGACTCCTGCAGATAATATCTTTGAAACATACTGCATTGAAAAACCGTGAGGAGTACAAAAGAAGATGGCATCAATATTAGAAAAAGTCGCTTTATCGATATCCGAAATAATCAAGGCTTCATCTTTCTTTTTGACAGAAGATGGTTCCTCCAGCCTCTCTCCGATACTTGATGATGCATATACAGATACAATTTCTACATGCTCATGTGCATCCAGAATTTTTTTTAATTCCCTTCCAGAGTATCCTGTGACTCCTGCTATGGCGATTTTAATTTTTTTCATTATCTATATTTAAAAACGGCTGGGAATTATACTTAATTGAAATCAAAAAACATGAAAAAGAAAATTTTAATTATAGGGGGGCATGATCCAAGCGGAGGGGCTGGAGTGATGATGGATGCTAATATTTGTCGCCTTAATGAATGTCATCCACTGACTTTAATAACTAGTGAAACTGTCCAAAATTCACAGATATCTAAAGATAATTTTCCTGCAACTGAGAAGGTATTTAAAAAACAATTAGATTTCATTCTTGAAGATATAAAACCAGATGCAATCAAAATTGGCTTGATTGGTAGCTATGAGATTGCTCGAGTAATAAAGAATTTTCTAGTAAAAACAAAAATGCCTGTAGTGATAGATCCTGTAATTGGGCCAACATCTGGGAAGTCTTTTTTAAATAAAAAAGCTATCGAATTTATGAGAGATGAATTATTACCTTTAGCTAGTATCGTAACACCTAATGAAGATGAACTTCTTAAATTAAGTAATAAAAATAATATAGAAAATTCAATCAAGTTCTTTTATGAATTAGGGATTAAAAATACTTTAGTCACTGGCAAAATTAAAAATAACAAGATTGTGAATTATTTATTTAGCGATGGATCTGATCCACTTCAATTTAAGAATCATCTTTTAAAAGGAAATTTTCATGGAACGGGATGTATGCTCTCATCTTTGTTAACTATTTTTTTAGCAAAAAAATTCTCTGTTGTAGACTCTTGTGAAAAGGCAAGCAATCAAACTTCCTCATTCTTGAAACTTTTCAAGAAAATTGGAAAAGGTCAAAAATTGTTATGAAAGGCATTTACGCAATTACTCCAGATGATATTGAAGAAAATGAATTGATAGAAAAGTCACTAGAATTGATAGAGGCAAAAATTAATTTTCTCCAAATCAGAAGAAAGGCTGACACATTAGATCAGATATATTCTGTGGCTAGCAAGATAGTAAAATTCACAAAAAATCATAGCTGTAAATTGATAATTAATGATCACATAGAGATTGCAAAAGATTTAAATGCTGATGGCGTCCACTTAGGGATGGAAGATTATGAGAACTTTCTTAAAAAACCTGATGATCAAAAAAAAGTATTTAGCTCATATTTTAGAGAAAAAGTCATAGGTCTTTCTTGCAAAAATAATCTAGGTCTCGTGAAAAATCCCCCTGTCGATTTATTTGACTGGGATTATTTAGCTGTTGGCTCAATGTTTAGAACAACAACTAAGACTGATACTGTTTTAGTGAATGCTAATCAAAGATCTCTTTTTATAAAGAATTCTTCTAAGCCTTTAATTGCTATTGGAGGAATTGATGAAAAAAATATAGGAGTACTTTTAAAGGATAATTATAATTTTTTTGCAATTTCAAAATTTCTTTTTAATAATGATTCACCTTCAAGAGCTTTAAAGAAAATAAAAAAAATTATTAAAGGAAGTTAAATGGCTAAATTCGATCTCATTGGACTTGGAAATGCCCTAGTTGATAGTGAATTTCACGTAACTGATTCTTTTCTAAAGAAAAAAGGTTTTGAAAAAGGAACTATGCATTTAGTTGATTCCGACGAACAAACTAATTTATTAAATAGTTTAGAAAAAGAGTATGGAAAACCCAGTTTAGCTTGTGGAGGATCTGCAACTAATACTATTTTTGCTGC
Source organism: uncultured SAR86 cluster bacterium (assembly GCA_902566305.1). Classification (GTDB taxonomy): domain Bacteria; phylum Pseudomonadota; class Gammaproteobacteria; order Magnimaribacterales; family AG-339-G14; genus CACNYO01. The sequence continues at coordinate 7,871 of CACFIK010000013.1, forward strand.
ATCGATTTTAGGATCATCCTGCAGCTATATATGTAAGGTAGGAAATGACAAGAATGGCAATTTTTATTTAGACGATCTCTCTGATGCAGGAGTGAATATAGATCACTCAGTTATGTTAGATTCAAATATAAATTCTGGAACTTGCACGGTCATGGTAAGTCCAGATGCTGAAAGAACAATGAGTACCTGCTTAGGAATAAGCTCTGATTTGTCTGCCACAGATGTAGCTGATGAGATATTTAATGATAGCAAGTTAATATATTTGGAAGGGTATATGATGAGCGGAGATGATTCTTATGATGCTTGCATGGAAGCAATAAGATTGGCAAAAAGTAAAAATGTTCAAATTGCTTTCACTTTATCAGATCCAAACATAGTGTCAGCATTTAAGGAAAGGATGCTAAATGTTTTGAATTCCAAAGTTGATGTTTTGTTTTGTAACGATGAAGAAGCAAAAGTAATAACTGATTTAGAAAACCTTGAGCATGCAATAAAGAAACTCGGAGAGTATTCAAAAAAAGTTTTCGTAACTCTTGGCTCTAAAGGAGCTATGATCCTTGAAAATAGTGATATTGAATATGTTGAAGGATACAAAGTGGATCCAATAGATACAAATGGAGCTGGAGATATGTTTGCTGGAGCCGTTTTAAATCGTTTGCTTGGAGGATCTTCAAATGAAGAAGCTGCGAAATTTGGATGTTTTTTAGCTTCAAGAGGCGTAACCGTTTTTGGTCCTAGGCTGCAAAGAGAAGATTATTTAAAGTACCAAAAAGAATTCAATTCACTTTAAAAAAAACTAGTAAATTAAAGTTTCTTTTGCTATCTTGCACAACCTAAATTTCTAATTGATGGCTACAGCAAAAAAAACAAAATCGAAACCAAAAGCTTCCTCAAAGAAAGTTTCTGCAAAAACAAAGTCATCAACTAAAGCGGCAAAGGCAGTAAAAAAATCAGTTAATAAAACCACTGCAAGAAAAGCTCCTGCAAAGAGGGCTGCTGCAAAAAAATCTACTACAAAGAAGGCTGCTAAAAAAACAGCTCCTAAAAAATCTAATATAGATATTTCTGATTTTTCAAATTTTTCTAGCACCTTTCAGCCTTACAAATCGAAAAAAAATGAAAAATATATGAATGCTAATCAAAAAAAGCATTTTGAAAATATTCTACAAGCTTGGAAAGATGCCCTTCACGAAGAGCAAGAAAAAACCGAAAATTTAATTCAGACTGATCAAGGTAATTTCCCTGATTCTGTTGATAGAGCATCTAAAGAAGAGGAATTCATGCTTGAACTACGAAAAAGAGACAGAGAAAGGAAACTCATTTCAAAAATTGAACAGTCTATGAAGGATCTATCAGATAATTTTTACGGCTTCTGTGAAACTTGCGGTATTGAGATAGGAATTAAAAGACTTGAAGCAAGGCCCACTGCAACACAATGCATTGACTGTAAAACAATCGAAGAGATTAAAGAAAAGCAAAAATACGGATAAAAATGCCTAATGGATCTGATCAGGTCTACCTAGTTACAGGCAGTAATTCTGGCAATTCACAAAATTACCTAAAAAAAGCTATTCTTCTTATCGAGAGGATTAAAAACACAAAAATAATTACTACTTCGTCAATCTATCAATCCAAAAGTTACGGTCCAATTAAACAAAGGGACTATTTAAATCAGGCCATCCATATTAAAACAAAGTTAAATCCTTTTGAGTTACTCGATCAGGTCTTATCTATAGAAGATAATTTAGGTCGAGTTAGAGAAGAAAGATGGGGGCCAAGAATAATCGATATAGATATTGTTTTTTATGGTGATGAAGAAATCTCAACTCCCAATCTCACAATTCCTCATTATGATTGGAAAAATAGGGATTTTTTTATTGCATGCTTGGAAGAAATAAGTTGCCCTTTCGTTGAGGGGAATGGTTTATCATTGGAAAAAGTAAAAAAGCTAGTTTAAAAATGTCAGATAAGATCTTTCCAGTACCAAAAAAATCTAATCTTGTTCCGCTTATTTCTGACGAAAAATACAGTGAACTTTATAGATTCTCCATAGATAACCCAAAAGAATTTTGGGGTGAGCAAGCTCTATCTAGGTTAAATTGGATAAAGCCTTTTGATGATGTGCTTTCCACAAATATGGAAAAAGCTGAGTTTGAGTGGTTTTCTAATGGAAAGTTAAATGCTTGCTTTAATTGCGTTGATAAACATCTTGAAAATAATAGCAATGACATCGCTTTCATTTGGGAAAGTGACGATGGCAGCACATCTAAAAAAATTACTTACAAAGAATTATATGAAGAGGTATGTCGATTATCTAATTTACTTAAATCAAGAGGAATAAAAAAAGGAGATAGGGTGTGTATTTACATGCCCATGATTTTGGAGGCTATTTATTCAATGCTGGCCTGCGCAAGAATTGGTGCGGTACATTCAGTAGTTTTTGGAGGATTTTCTGTCGAATCATTGAAAGACAGAATTCTTGATTCTGATTGCCAAACGATAATTACAGCAAATGAGGGCTTAAGAGGAGGTAAAAAAGTTCCTCTAAAAAACAATGTGGACTCCGCAGTAGAGCAATGTCCTAACGTTCACACTGTTATAGTTGTAAAAAATACAGATACAGCAATTAATATAAATCCTGAGATTGATGTTGCCTACTCTGACGTAATTTCAAATTTTGAACCTCACTGTGAATGTGAACCAATGGATTCTGAAGATCCACTTTTTATTCTTTACACATCTGGTTCAACCGGAAAACCAAAAGGAGTCTTGCATACAACAGCTGGATACCTTCTCTCTTCTGGAATAACTCACGAACTTGTATTCAATTATAAAAAAGACAAGGTTTATTGGTGCACGGCGGACGTAGGTTGGATAACCGGTCATACTTATATTGTTTATGGTCCTCTAATGAACTGTGCTACCTCAGTTATTTTCGAGGGAGTCCCAACTTATCCAGATTATTCAAGATTTTGGGATATTGTGGATAAATATAAGGTAAATATTTTTTATACAGCTCCAACAGCGATAAGAGCATTAATGGCTCAAGGTGATGAGCCTGTAAAAAAAACTGATAGGGGATCTTTAGAAGTACTAGGAACCGTTGGAGAACCAATAAATCCAGAGGCTTGGGAATGGTATTTTAATGTGGTGGGTAATAGTCAATGTCCAATTGTCGACACCTGGTGGCAAACAGAAACTGGAGCAATGATGATAACTGGCCTAGCAGCTTTGACATCTCAGAAACCTGGCAGTGCTTCTAAGCCATTTCTTGGAGTAAATCCTGTGCTTCTAGATGAAAATGGCAAAGAAATATCTGGAGCAGGTTCAGGTAATTTAGCCATCAAAGATCCATGGCCCTCTCAAATCAGATCAGTGTATGGAGATCATCAAAGATGCATTGATACATATTTTAAAACTTACCCTGGATATTATTTTACTGGGGATGGGGCTAAAAGAGATGAAGATGGATATTTTTGGATAACAGGAAGGGTTGATGATGTTTTAAATGTCTCAGGACATAGGCTTGGCACCGCTGAAATAGAAAGTGCATTAGTCTTGCATGAGCAAGTCGCAGAAGCTGCTGTTGTTGGTTATGAACATGAAATAAAAGGGCAAGGAATTTACTGTTACGTTACCCTAATGATAGGTTCTTCGGGTGAAGACTCTCTAAAGAAAGAATTAGTGGATTTGGTAGCTAAAGAGATTGGTGCCATCGCTAAACCAGACATTATTCAATTTTCTCCTGACTTGCCTAAAACGAGGTCAGGAAAAATTATGCGAAGAATTTTGAGAAAAATTGCTGCAAATGAGATCCATGATCTTGGAGATACGACAACCCTTGCTGATCCAAGTGTAGTTGACCATTTGATCAACAATCGATTAAATAAATAAATATGTTTTTTATAGATAGATCCAAAAAAATCCTAATGGTGAATGAGCAAGATTCTCTCCCTGGAAGAACTGATGAAATGCAGTTTAACGAAAGTCACTTTGTAAATAACTCTTCAATGATAGGGCCCTTTCCTGAAGGTATGTCTGAAATATTTCTTGGGATGGGCTGCTTCTGGGGAGCTGAGAGACTTTTTTGGAATAAAGAAGGAGTTTATGTTACTTCGGTTGGTTATGCAGGAGGCTTTACGCCTAACCCTCTTTATGAGGAAGTTTGTAGTGGCCTAACCGGACATACCGAGGTTGTGCATGTGGTGTTTGATCCCAAAATTATCTCCTTGCAAGAAATACTTAAGATTTTTTGGGAGGGTCATGACCCTACTCAAGGGATGAGACAAGGCAATGACATGGGTACACAATATCGATCTGCAATTTATTACTCTGATGAAACTTTATTGGATCAAATCAAAAAGAGTGAAGTGAATTACAGCAAAGCACTAAAAAAAGAAGGATACCCTGAAATCACGACTGAAATTCTTCCATTAGAAGATTACTTTTATGCTGAGGATTATCATCAACAATACCTTGCGAAAAACCCAAACGGTTATTGTGGTATTGGGGGCTGCGGGGTCAGACTTCCAGATTAAAGTTAGCCCCAGATATAGATATCTTTATCTTTAGTTACTTTTTCTTCTTCTATCAACTTTATTAAGTGAGCCTCTAGAGAAGATTTTGCGATGCCGTGCAAGTGACTTCCAACATCATCATAAACTTTTGGCAAAAGTTCATCTATCGTGCATCGATTTAACTCAGTTATTGCATCAACTACTTTTTTCTCTCTAAACATCCTATGGCTTACTATCCAGTCAACAACAGCATTAGCATCTCGCATGGTTTCACCATGTCCAGGTGCAATGGTTTCGATACCAAGTGCTTTCAGTTTTTCTAAAGAATCAATGTATTCCCTCATGTTTCCGTCGGGAGGAGAAATTACAACCGTAGATCCCTCCATGATGTGATCTCCAGTAAATAACATTTTCTCTTCTTCTAAGAAAAAACAAATATGATTAGATGCATGTCCAGGAGTATGAATAGCAATCAAAGTATGATCGACTTCTTTGATCTCATCTCCTTCTGAAAGTTCTTTGTTTGGTTTAAAAGTTCTATCTTGATGCTTTGGATACTTGGCATACATACCCATCACTGGAGCCGCAGTCCTTTGGTGAAGTAATTTTGCCCCAGGGGAGTGATCTGGATGCGTGTGTGTCACAAGAATCTGTGAAATATCCTCTCCACAAACTTTTACAATATCTTTGATATGTTCTTCAATGGCTGGTCCAGGATCGATGACTGTGAAATTTTCTTTACCGACTATATAAGTATTTGTTCCAGGTCCTGTAAAGACACTTGCGTTGCCTGCAGTTAATCTTTTTACTAAAGGTGATAGCTCAGTGATCTTCATAACCTTCATCCCCTGGCAAAAGTCCTACTAGCTTTCCATCTTCCATGAAAAATTTTGGAAGTATGGAGGGAGACTTTTGGTGATTATTTTTAGATTTATCGTCTAGTAGATCCTCAGTTGTTGAAAATCCTGAAATAGCTTCAAGATTTTTTATGGTTGGCATGATAATCGGAAAAGTTCCTTCAGCACCTTTTGTTAGTGCTTCCTCTGGAGTAATCCAAGTGCTCTTAACTCCCTCGCCACCATCGTGCTCTGCTTTTTGATGTTCCGGTGAAAGCGCGACAAAAAATCTAGTGTCGTACCTACGTTTTTCCATTTTTGGGGTAATCCAATGAGACAAAAATCCTAGATGATCCGTGGCAAGAGTCAGATTAAATTCTTCGCAAAGTTCATTTAAAACATGCTCTCCGTTATTTAACTTATCACGATAAGAATCAAGAATTTTTTGTTGCTCGACATCTGGATTGAATAGTTTCTTGTCTTCGGTATAGGCTAAAAGAACTCCGCATTCTTCAAAGCATTCTCTGATGCAAGCTACCCAATAACCCAAACCTGAGGATTCGATGCCCAAGATTTCAGAAGCTTTTTGATCATTTAGTCCTCCACATTTATCGTACAGGGACTCTTGGTAGTCTTCTTGATCTAACTTACCGCCTGGAAAAACCCAAGCGCCGCCAAAATTTGTTTTGGCTGCTCTTTGGATCATAAAAACCTCTGGGGTGGTTTTCCCTTCTCTAACCAATAAAACTGTGGCGGCAGGCACTGGGGTTGCAGCCTCTTGATTTGGATCAGCAATGCTGTGATTTATTTTATATTGATGCTCTTTATTCGAATCTTTATCGGACATTGACTAAAATTATTTTTGAAAAGAAATAGAATAACACTATATTTACAAACATCTAATTGAAAAAATGGAAAATAAAGTAAGGTCAATACTAAAAAAGCTGAAAAGAATTCCGAATGCTAATAAACATTCTTTCGGACATGTCTTAGTTGTCGCCGGAAACGAAGGATTTGGTGGAGCAGGAATTCTTGCATCCACAGCAGCTATATCTTGTGGCGCTGGATTAGTTAGTCTGGCCACTAGATCAGAGAACGTGACTGCAGCCTTAAGCTATTGTCCAGAGGTAATGGCAAAACCAGTAAACTCAGGTCAAGATTTGGATGATCATTTATTAAAACCTAACGTGCTTTGCATAGGACCAGGACTTGGAACCAATGCTTGGTCCGAGCAAGTTCTTTATAAATCTTTGCATGCTGCCAAAAAAAGGAATTTGCCCATTTTGATTGATGCAGATGGATTGAACCTATTACCTAAGATCTTAGACTTCAAGATTCCCAGAAAAAACTTAATCATCACTCCTCATGAAGGAGAGGCAACAAGGCTATTAAAAGCTAATAAAATTAGCAGTCAAAAAAATAGACAGACTATGGCAAAAAAATTATTTGATCTATATCCAGGCACTGTTGTATTGAAAGGGAAAGAAACAATTGTTTATGATGGAGGCTCTTTTTCAATTTGCCCAGCTGGCAATCCTGGAATGGCTGTTGGTGGTATGGGAGATGTCTTAAGTGGAATGATTTCAGGTTATTTAGCACAAGGACTGTCTTCTAAGGAAGCATCTATATTGGGCGTTTTTCACCACGCGGTTGCTTGCGATAGCCTGCAAGAGAATTATGGTCAAAGATCTCTTAGACCAAGTATTCTTCTAGATCATCTTGTCGATTTAGAGTTGTAAGTGAGACAAATATTAATATAGACATTGGAAGAATTAATCGGCGAAAAAGAAACTGAGGACAAAGCAAAAAATTTTGCCTCTTTAATTAAAGGATTTAAAAATTCCCTTCTTATAAACTTGATAGGAAATTTGGGAGCAGGGAAAACAACTTTTGTAAGAGGATTAATTCAAGAGCTTGGCTTTGATGAATTTGTAAAAAGTCCAACCTTTACAATAGTAGAGTCATACGAATCTGATAATTTAAAAGTTTTTCATTTTGATTTGTACCGAATTGAAGACGATAGAGAACTTCAAGCTATTGGGGTGGAAGATTATTTAACCGAGGAAAATGCCATCACTTTGGTTGAATGGCCAGAAAAATCAAAGAGATATTTTAATAATCCTGATTATATTATTGAGTTAAATCATTGCGACAATGATGAAAAGAGGCTGATCAATATCATAAAGGATCTACGTCAATAGATAACCTAACTTTGTTGCCAATAATCTTATGATTTTCTAATACTCTATTAAGAGAGTTGTGTAGCAGAGTTCTATTTTTACTTTTTGCTGAAATTTGCCACCTAAAGATGTTTTTTCTTTTTTCAATGATGCATGGTTGAGGTCCAATCACATCAATGTGAGGATTTACAAACATGCTTCTAATTTTATTTAATTCTTCTTTGCAAGAGATATAAGAAGTTGATTCTGTTATTAAATTTATCGAATGATAAAAAGGAGGAAGCTTATTTTGATTTCTGTCTTGAAGAAGATTTTCCGCAAGAGTCTCGTAACTAGAATCGACAACCTTTTCAAGACTTGGATGCTCAGGCACAAAAGTTTGAATCAATACCTTTCCGGACTTGTTGCCTCTTCCTGATCTGCCTGATACTTGTGTGATTAGTTGATTCATTCTTTCCGTTGCTCTGAAGTCAAGACTGTAGAGGCTGAAATCTCCGTCTAAAATAACTACCAAGGTGATATCTGGGAGGTGATGACCTTTGGCAAGAATCTGCGTGCCAACTAGAATCATAGGATCTCCTTTTAACGGTTGAGCTAACAAAGTATTCAGATCTTTTTTATATGAAATATCGCTATCTATTCTTAAGATGGGGAAATCAGGAAAAATAGTTCTTAAAGACTCCTCTAATTTTTCGGTTCCTGCTCCATAGAAAGATAGCTCGTTGTTTGGACAAACTTTGCATTCTTGAAAGTAATTTTCAGCATATCCACAATGATGACAAGAGTATTTATTTGTTTGTTTGTGATAGACCATTCTAACGTCACAGTTTGGACAATTAGGCGACCACCCACATGACTCGCAAACAACCACAGGTGAATAACCTCTTCTGTTTTGAAAGATCATCACTTGATTTCCATTGGTAAGTTCTTTCTTAATTTCAGCTATCGTATTTGTGGCAAGCCCTGAAATAATTTCTTTACCTCGAAGATCAATTAACTCGAGTTTTGGCTTGCTAGCTTCACTTACTCTTTCCTCAAGTTTATTCAAAGCATATTTTTTTAGTTTGGCATTATTGAACGACTCAAGACTTGGAGTTGCAGATGCCAAAACAACAGGACAATCATGCAATTTTGCCTTATAAATGGCTGTATCTCTGGCTGAATAACAAGGCATCTCATTTTGTTTATATGAAGAGTCATGCTCTTCATCAACAATAATGAGTCCTAAATCAGGAGTTGAGGTAAAAATAGAAGATCTTGTGCCTAGGATAATTTTTGCACTTGATGATTGAATTGACTTCCAAGATCTTTGTCTGTCTTTGTTAGACAAAGAAGAATGCATTGTGACTACCTTATTTCCAAATCTACTTTTAAGTGATTTTTCTAAAGATCCGGTCAAGCCAATCTCGGGAACCAAGACTGCAACTTGTTTATGATTTTCTAATACATCTCTAACAATATGCATGTACGTTTCAGTCTTACCACTTCCAGTGACGCCGAATAAAAGATGCACCTTAAAAGATCCTAAAGATTCTTTGAAAGACTCATAGGCTGCCTTTTGCTCGTTGTTTAGTTCAAGAAAGTTTTCTGTAGTTTCGTATTGAATTTCTTCTTTATATTTGATTTTCTTTTTAGAAATAAGCTCTTTCTTTATAAGCTCTCTAAGAATTCTCGAGTCATATGAAATACTCTTCAAGCCATGACGTGTGGCTGTTTTTTCTTTTCTGAAATAAGACAACATTTCAAGTTGCTTAGGAGATTTTTTTAATAGATCTTCGCTGTAAAATTCTCCTTTTTGAGTAAGCTCAAAAATCTCTTGCTCATCCGGAATTTCAATCTCCTTTCTCATTGAAGGAGGGAAGAAAAGCTTAGCCACCTCTCCTATTGGAGTTTTATAGTAATTTGATAGCCATGAAATTAACTCAATATCTTTTTTGTTTAGTAATTCCTTATCATCTAAAACAGAATCAATAGACTTTAGATCCTTTTGAAAATTAGGTTTTGTAGTTGAAGAAATCACAACTCCAATTAAAGATCTTGAACCAAAAGAAACCTTTACTCTGGTTCCAGGGAGGATTTGGTTTTTACTGAGATATGAAAAACTGCTCCTTACAGGTACTGGAACAGCTACTTCTACAACATTGTATTCAGAATCTTTCATGTGTTGATAATAAAAACTTCTCTGGTATCATGCCGTCACTAAATTTATTAAGCAAACAAAGTGAAAAGAGACATTCATCCAGAATACAGAGAAGTACTTTTTCATGATACAAGTGTAGATCAGTACTTTCTTATTCCTTCGACCATTCAAACGGATCAAACAAAAGAATGGGAAGGAAAATCTTATCCCTATTGTCCGCTTGATATATCTTCTGCTTCTCATCCATTTTATACAGGTAAGCATAAATTAGTTGATACAGGTGGAAGAGTTGATAAATTCAATAAAAGATTCAGAAAACCTTCATCTAAAGCTAAATCAGAGGAATCTCCTGTAGTTGAAGAGGCAGCAGCTGAGACTCCTGTAGTTGAAGAGGCAGCAGCTGAGACTCCTGTAGTTGAAGAGGCAGCAGCTGAGACTCCTGTAGTTGAAGAAGCAGCAGCTGAGACCCCTTCTGGAGATGAATCTGCAGAAGAACCTAAGTCTTAATTAAAATTTATAAATCAGTTACTTTGATAATTCATCTCGTTACATGAATTCGGAAAATATTAGAAATATTGCAATTATTGCTCATGTTGATCATGGAAAAACTACACTTGTAGACAAGCTTCTAGAGCAATCTGGAACTTTAGATAGAAAGGATTTAGGATCAGAAAGATTGATGGATTCTTTCGATCAAGAGAAGGAAAGAGGCATCACTATACTTGCCAAAAATACTGCTATTAATTGGAAAGATTACAAAATAAATATTGTAGATACTCCAGGTCATGCTGATTTTGGTGGAGAAGTGGAAAGAATTCTAACCATGGTTGATTCAGTTCTACTTTTAGTAGATGCAGTTGACGGACCAATGCCTCAAACAAGATTTGTTACTGAAAAGGCTTTTGAACAAGGTCTTAATCCAATATTGCTGATTAATAAAATTGATAGAGATGGTGCAAGGCCAGATTGGGTATTAGATCAGGTTTTTGATTTATTCGATCGTCTAGGCGGTAATGATGAACAAATGGATTTCGATGTTATTTATACATCTGCTTTAAATGGAGTTGCTGGATTAGAGCCTGATGAGATTAAAGAAGATATGTCTCCTTTATTGGACTTAATTATTGAAAAAGTCCCTTCTCCAAAAGTTGATGTGAGTAAGCCTTTTCAAATGCAAATCAGTGCATTAGATAGTAATGAATATGTTGGCGTAATAGGCATTGGAAGAATTAAAGCTGGAAAAATTAAACCCAATGATCCAGTAGTTATTATTGATTCAGATAAAGAAGAAAGAAAAGGTAAAGTTCTACAAGTGATGAGTCACAGAGGCTTAGAAAGAATTGAGGTATCTGAGGCAGATGCAGGAGATATTGTTTGCGTTTCAGGAATTGAGAAACTCTTCATCTCAGATACTTTATGCTCTCCTGAAAAAATATCTTCACTTCCTCCTCTAAAAGTAGATGAGCCAACCGTAAGCATGACTTTTCAAGTAAATGATTCTCCATTTGCTGGTCAAGATGGAAAATTTGTTACATCAAGGAACATAAAAGAACGATTAGAACAAGAATTACTCAGTAATGTTGCATTAAGGGTTAAGCAAGGAGACTCGCCTGATAAATTTATTGTATCCGGCAGAGGAGAACTTCATTTATCAGTTCTCATAGAAAGCATGAGAAGAGATGGATTTGAGCTTGGAGTCTCCAAGCCTGAAGTTATTCAAAAAGAAATCAATGGCGAAATCCATGAGCCTTATGAACAAGTAGTGATCGATATTGAAGAGGAGTTTCAAGGATCAATCATGGAAGAGATGGGTCTAAGAAAAGCAGAATTAAGAGATATGGTTCCGGATGGCAAGGGAAGATTAAAACTAGAATTTTTGGCTCCCTCAAAAGGTATTATTGGTTTTAGGTCTCAATTTTTAACTTTAACAAGCGGGACCGGGATTTTTACAAGCGTATTTGAAAAATACGACAAAGCGAAAACAAATGAACTTAAGAATAGACAAAATGGTGTCTTAGTTTCCATGGCGGCTGGAAAAACACTTGCCTATTCATTATTTAATCTGCAAAACAGGGGAAAATTGTTCGTTGGTCATGGTACAGACGTATACAAAGGACAAATTGTAGGCTTGCATTCTAGAGATAATGATCTACCAGTAAATCCTACAAAAGCAAAACAATTGACAAATATAAGGGCAGCGGGAACGGATGAAAATTTAATCCTGACCCCGCATATAAATCATTCCTTAGAGCAAGCATTGGAGTTTATTGAAGAAGATGAGCTGGTGGAGGTTACTCCAAGCCATCTTAGGCTGAGAAAAAAAGAATTTACCTTCTAAGCTAACTAGAAGCCAGAGGATCCAAAACCTTTGTCTCCTCTCTCTGACGATGAAAACTCTTTCACGATAGAAAAATTAGGATTCATAACCGGCAAGAAAACCATTTGAGCGATCCTTGTTCCAGGTTCAACTGTGAACGTTTCATCAGATCTATTCCATAAAGAAACCATGATCTCTCCTTGATAATCCGAATCAATTAATCCAATCAAGTTACCTAAAACTATACCGTGCTTATGACCTAAACCAGATCTTGGAAGAATGAAAGCAGCATAATCAGGATTATCTATATGAATACTAAAGCCGGTAGGCACTAATACGGAATCGCTTGGATTGATGAAAATATCTTCTTCAATGCATGCACATAAATCTAGGCCAGCAGAACCAGCAGTCTGAAAGGTGGGCAATGGAAATTCTTTACCTAACCTTTCATTAAGAATCTTAAATTTTACATTTAACGGTAAATTAGATTCCTTTTGATTTTTACCTGTGAAAGTTTTAATGATGTCAGGCAAAAGGAAGCCCAAAATTCTAACCAATAACCATCTAATCACTTTAAATTATCGGATATATATTTGATTATTTCTCTTGAAACTTTCTCTTTCGTAGATTTATTGATTTTCCTTGAATTTTTTTCTGAGATTAAATGCACTTCGTTATCATCGGAATCAAATCCAATCTCAGCATTTGAGACATCGTTTGCAATGATCAAATCAAGTTCTTTTTCAGAAAGTTTGAGTTTAGCGTTATCAAGAACATTCTCAGTTTCAGCAGCAAACCCAATTACCTTCTTATTTGGATGAGCTTTTTTAACACTCGCCACAATGTCAGGATTTTCTTCTAAAAGAATGTTGTTTGCATCGAGTATCTGTTGTTTTTTGATTTTTTGATTTGAAGGATGAGATGGCTTGATGTCACAAACTGCAGCGGTTGCAATGAAAATATCTATCTCATCTATCATTTCATTTACTTTGTCATACATTTGTTTTGCAGTTTCAACATCATGTCTGAATATTCTTTCAGGAGTGGGTAAATTGACTGGCCCGGATATCAAACTAACAAAAGCGCCTTCATCACAAGCTGCTTCAGCTAAAGCAAAGCCCATTTTCCCTGAACTACGGTTTGATATGAATCTAACAGGGTCAATCATCTCACGCGTTGGTCCTGCAGTGATGAGTATTTTTTTTCCTGCCAATAGACCTTTACTAAAGTTCAATGAAACTTGTTGAATTATATCCGACGGCTCTGTCATTCTTCCTGGGCCGGTGTCACCACAAGCTTGGGTTCCAATATCTGGGCCAATAAAAATAAAGTTTTTTTCTGCAAGAGTGGATATATTGTTTTGTGTCGCCCCATCTCTCCACATGGCCTGATTCATTGCAGGAGCAACAAAAATTGGTGCATCAGTAGATAGAGCAACCGCACTAAGAAGATCGTCGCCTCTGCCTAAAGCTAGTTTTGCAATTGAGTCGGCTGTGCATGGTGCTATGACAATGATATCTGACCACCTAGCCAATTCTATATGCCCCATTGCAGCTTCAGCTCCAGGATCAAGAAGATCAGAATGAATTGGGTTGCCGGAAAGAGCCTGCATAGTTAAAGGTGTAATAAATTCCTGAGCGGATTTAGTCATCAAAACCCTCACGTCGGAACCAGAGTTTTTGAATAACCTAACTAATTCAGCAGATTTGTAGGCAGCAATGCCACCAGTCACGCACAAGAGAACCCTTTTATTTATTAGCTGATCCATAATGCGAAATATAACTTAGATAGGTTTTCATAACCATTAGTTTCTGGTATAAATCGTGCCTCAGATTTATAAAAAATATAGTTATGTCAAAAGTTTGTCAGGTAACAGGAAAAAAGCCAATGGCAGGAAACAATGTTTCCAAGGCATTAAACAGAACGAAAAGAAGGTTTTTGCCCAATCTTAATCAACATAAATTTTGGGTTGAATCTGAAAATAAATACGTTTCTCTAACTGTTTCTGCAAAAGGGATGAGAATTATTGATAAGAAAGGAATTGATGAAGTGTTAAAAGACATTAGATCAAGAGGAGAAAAAATATGAGAGAAAAAATTAAGTTAGTATCTTCTGCCGGAACAGGACACTTTTACACTACGGATAAAAATAAAACTTCAACTCCAGATAAGATTGAAATGATGAAGTTCGATCCAAAAATTAGAAAAAGAGTTATCTACAAAGAAGAAAAAATTAAATAGTGACTATTTCAGGCTTATACCTAGCCTCTAAATCTCCCCGAAGAAAAAATATCCTTAATCAATTGATGGTTGATTTCGAAGTTCTTGAAATTGACGTTGATGAAGATGAGATGCAAGACGAGGGTCCTCAAGAATATCTTGACCGAATAGTAAAATCTAAAGTCACAGCAGCTGGAAATAAAATACTGCAAGAGAATTTAACTCTTAAGCCTTTTTTAGTGGCCGATACGGTGGTTAGTCATAAAAATAAAATTTTTGGAAAACCAACTACCAAAGATCATGCACATAGAATGTTGAAAGAATTATCCGGAACCACTCATACCGTAACAACAGGAATAGCTTTAGGTCATATCTCTGAATCAAAAGAAATAAACTTTGTTCAGAATCATTCTCACACAGTTGTAGAAATGAAATCTCTATCTGCAAAGGAGATCGAGAGATATGTCTTAACTGAAGAACCAATGGACAAGGCTGGCGGTTATGGCATTCAGGGATTAGGTGCTTCCTTTGTTAAAGGTATTGGTGGTTGTTACTTCAATGTTGTGGGTTTACCAATTCAAGAAACCTGCCTACTTTTAGATGACTTAAATATCTCCTATTGGTCAAACAAAGATTAAATTTTTATTGATATGATGCCTTGATGGTGATCATAAAATCATTTACCGCGACTGTAATCGGCGGACTCTTGGTTCTTTCTTTTGAACCATTTGATTTATGGTACCTAAGTCCATTTTTTTTGGCAGGTTTGTGGAGACTGCTAGTTCTTGAGTCACCCAAAAATACTTTTGTAATAAGTTTTTTCTTTGGCTTGAGCCTTTGGGTACTTGGAGCTGGTTGGGTTGAAAACAGTATAGTTAATTACGGAGGAGCTTCGAAGCTCGCTGCTTATACTTTTGTTTTTTTGATCGCATCTTTTTTGAGTCTTTTTCAAGCAACAAGTTTCTTTTTCATGAGTTTATTTCGTCTCAATGATCACCGCAGATTGATTCTAGCTTTCCCTGTATTTTATGTTTTCGGTGAATATTTGAGAGAATTTTTGTTCACAGGATTGCCTTGGTTATATGTTGGATATTCAAGCTTAAATAATTTTTTCCTTAATGGTTATATTCCAGTCATAGGTGTTTTTGGAATGTCATTTTTAATATGTCTGTTTGCAAGCCTGTTAGGCTCTGTGGTCTTTTTTCAAAAATTAAGAAAATCACATTTATTTTTGAGTTTGGTCTTTATGAGTATGTTTGCTCTCAACGCAACTTGGTTATCAACTAAATCTTGGACAGAAAAGACCTCCAGTTTTCAGGCAATTATTGTTCAGCCAAATATCGATGTTCTTGAAAAGTGGAGTCGAGATGGTCAGGTAAAATCTAGAAACTATTTTTCTAAGGTATTTTTTGATGAGCTTATCGGTAATGAAAACTCACAAGAAAAAATTATATTTTTTTGGCCAGAAGTATCTTTGCCAGGGTTGTTTTCTAGATTTGAAATTTTTTTAAAAGGGTTATCAGGCACCTTAAAACTAGCTAACGCAGGTGCAGTAGTCGGAATGCTTGATGAAAAAAAGGATGAAGGTTATGTGAATTCTTTAAAAGGTATAGGCATTTTACAAGGGAATTACGAAAAGAAACGTCTCGTTCCTTTTGGGGAATATCTACCTATGGGTGATCTATCAGGTTATTTATTTAATCTCTTTCAATTAGATAGGCCTAATATTGTCAAAGGAGATAATAACTCTTTCATTTCTGGAGATGGCCTCAGAATAGGAAGCAGTATTTGTTATGAGATTGCTTATCAAGATGATGTAGCTTTTCAAGCAAAAAATTCAGATGTGATATTTTCAGCTAGTAATGATAACTGGTTCGGAACCACCATAGGTCCACATCAGCATCTTCAGATTGCCAGATATCGAGCTGCGGAAAATCAAAAGCCCCTCTTGCGTAGTACTTCTACCGGTATATCAGCTGCAATAAATTTCCGTGGAGAAGTTATTGAACAAATTCCTACATTCGTAAACTTTAATAATAAAAATGAGTCATATGATGGTCAGATTTTGAAAGTTAAAATCAACGCAAGAAGTGGCTCAACGCCATATAACGAGAATGGAAAATATCCATTTCTTTATTTAATTTTATTTATTTTTATTGCCCAAATTTTAAGAAGGTTTATATTTGATAAATGAGAATTGTTTCACTGATATCAGTATTTTTGTTATTTTCTTGTTCGACCATGTTGCTAGATAAAAAAAAATATAACTATGAGGAACTTCAAAATGAAAGGTCTTTTATACATATCGACCTAAACGAGCAAAAATTATATTATCAAGACGGTAATAGAGTTATCGACTTTCCTATCTCATCATCCAGCTACGGTATTGGCAGCGAAGAAAATTCCTTCAAGACCCCCCTCGGACTTCACGAAATATCTGAAAAAATAGGAAACGATCTACCTTTGGGGGCTGTGATGAAAGGTAGAGTTTGGAATCAGGAAATCATTGAGCCGATTATTGAAGATATCGATATTGAAGAGGACGTTATTACTTCAAGAATTATGTGGCTTGATGGCTTAGAACCAGGGAAAAACAAAGGATCCGGGATAGATTCGAAAGCTAGATACATCTACATTCATGGAACTGCAGAGGAAGGACTCATTGGAAGACCTGCTTCGTTGGGTTGCATCCGAATGATTAATAAGGATGTAATAAGGTTATTTGATTTGGTAGAGGTAGGAACCAAGGTGTTGATTTATTCCCAATCGTAACCAAATATAACCTATGAAAATTTTATCTTTATTGTTTCTTTTTGCCTCGTCATTGGTGTTTGCTGACGATTCTTCATGTAAAAACCTGCTTGATCACGAAGTTCGTATATTAGCCTCATCAGATTCCGAAAACCTATGCGCATACAATGATAAAGTCATCATGGCGGTCAATGTTGCTAGCTCGTGTGGATTCACCTATCAATACGAAGGCTTAGAGAAAATTTACGATAAATATAAACAGAAGGGTTTCATTGTCTTAGGATTCCCCTCTAGAGATTTTTTATATCAAGAATTTAAAGATGAAGATAAAACAAAGGAATTTTGTAAGACAACTTACGACGTTTCTTTTCCTTTGTACGCAACCTCTAAGGTAAGAGGTGACAGGGCAAACTCATTTTACAAAAATCTCGCTAAAAATTCTGGAGAAGAACCTTCTTGGAATTTCAGTAAATATTTGATTTCTAAAAACGGTGATATAGAGCTAATACCTCATACCACTAATCCTGATTCTCCAGAGGTGATGAAAAAAATAGAAGCTCTTCTTTAATCTATTACTTCTACACCGTTTTGTGTTGCTACTACAACCTTGGTAGCTGTCTTCTGGGCAAAGATTCCGTTCTCAACTACCCCTGGGATTCTGTTTAATCTAATTTCTAATTCATAGGGAACAGCGTAATCCAAATTTAATACATCTAGTATTTGGTTTCCCTGATCAGTGACAAATCCTGTTCTGTAGGTTGGCTTCCCACCTAGCTTAACTATTTCTCTCGCAACAAAGCTTCGTGCGTATTCCAAAACCTCGATTGCTAGCGGAAAAGCGCCAAGCCTATTTACTTTTTTTGATTCATCCACAATACAAATAAATTCTCTTGCAGAGTAAGCTATTATTTTTTCTCTAGTAAGAGCTCCGCCTCCGCCTTTTATAAGCTGCTTCTTATCATCATACTCATCAGCTCCATCAACATATATATCTGGCCCACCGACATCGTTTAGCAACGAAACTTCAATGCCTTTCTGTTCAAGAAGTTTTGAGCTTCTTTCAGAGCTTGAAACCGCTGCTTTAAAGACAGGATTTTTCTCAGCTAACATTTCGATAAATAAATCAACAGTAGAGCCTGTCCCAATACCGATGATTGAGTCCTCGTAAAGTTTTGGCAATATAATATCCAGTGCTTTTGCAGCAGACTGGCGCTTTAAGTTTTCTTGATCAGAGCTCATTGAAGTGCTTTTACTATGATTAACAGTATAATACAGCGCTTTTAAGGGATTCATGACTAAAAAGAGACAGATCATAGAGAAAATCATTTCATCTAAAGTGTATGATATTGCTCAAGTAACTCCGATAGACAAGGCTAGTAACTTATCTAAGTCTTTAAAAAATAATATTTTTCTAAAGAGAGAAGATCTGCAACCTACTCACTCTTTTAAAGTAAGAGGCTCGTATAACAAAATTGAGCATCTTTACAGAAAAAAGAATGTTCAACATGTAGTGACTGCATCGGCAGGCAATCATGCTCAAGGTGTGGCCTTAGCAGCAAAACATTTAAAGATTAAAGCTACAATTTTTATGCCCCTTACAACTCCTAAAATAAAAGTTAATTCTGTAAAAATGTTAGGAGCTAAAGTTAAGCTGACAGGAAATAATTTTGATGAAAGTGCATTGGCTGCTAGCAAATACTGCGGTCAATACAATTTGGATTTTATTCATCCATTTGATGATGAGCTGGTGATCGCCGGACAAGGTACAGTTGGCTTAGAAATTGCAAATCAATTTACCGATAACATCTATGCAGTTTTTATAGGCTCCGGCGGAGGTGGTCTTGTTTCTGGAGTGGGTGAATATTTAAAATCTATAAGACCCGATATAAAAATAATAGCTGTCGAATCAGAAGACTCTGCCGCTCTACATCAAACCCTAAATTCTGGGAAAAGAATTAAACTTAAAGAAGTTGGTTTATTTGCTGATGGAACAGCAGCAAAACAAATAGGCAAGAAGAACTATCCTATTATCAAAGACGTTGTTGATTACTCGATGACAGTAAACATAGATGAGATCTGCTCGGCAGTTAAAGATACTTTTATCGAAACAAGAACCATACCTGAGCCATCAGGAGCACTGGCTCTTGCTGGATTGAAAAAATATGTCTCCAGATATGGATTAAAAAAGAAAAACTTAATTGCAATTTATTGTGGCTCAAACCTTAACTTTGAGATGCTTGCCCCAATCGTTGATAGGTCTAGCATGGGCGAACAAAAAGAGATTTTCTTAGGAGTTCAGATTCCAGAGGTGAAAGGAAGTTTTATAAAACTTTGCTCAGCTATCGGAAATAAAAACATCACTGAATTCAGTTACAGAATGGATGATTCCTCAACTGCAAAGGTATTTTTAGGTCTTGAATTAGAATCAAAGCAAAAAAAAGAATGGTCTATAAAGTCTCTCAAGAAGAAATTTTCTGTTATTGATTTATCTGAAGATGAAGTCTCTAAAGTTCATTTAAGGCATATGTCAGGTGGAAGAGGACCAGCTTTTAATGGAGAAGAATACGAGGAAATATATATGGTTGATTTCCCAGAAAAACCCGGAGCACTCCTATTTTTCTTGGAGTCACTTGGAAATCAATGGAACATTTCTCTCTTCCATTACAAAAATCAAGGAGCTTTGTATGGTGGAGCCTTAATTGGTTTTAAGGTTAAAAAGAACTCTAAGAAAAAATTAGAGCAGAAATTAATTTCCATAGGATTTCCGTTCACTAATCAAACTTCCAGTAAAGCTTATCAAGCGTTTTTAAAATAATTCAGTCCGACACTATAATTTGATCGAATTTCATATCGAATTCTTGTTCATCAAATTTAATTCTCTGATATTTATAAGCGATTCCAATTTTGATAATTTTTTTATTTAAGTTTTCAACGTATCTATCGTAAAAACCTTCTCCTCTTCCCAGTCTTTTATAGGATTCAGAAAATCCAACCATTGGAATCAAAATTGCTTCAAAAGAGGCTTTCTTTTCTTCGATAAATTCTGGCTCACTTATTCCTAAAGGATTTATTTTGTACTCGGTAGCAGAATCTACTGGGCAGAAATCAAGCTGTTTTTTGAGGAGATTAACTCTTGGTAGAAAAACTTCCGTTCCTTTTTGAATAAGCAGTTTATTTAGTTCTTTTGTAGGAAATTCATCTGAAAGAGACGCATAACTGGCTATTGAATTGTACTTAGCAAAATATTCTATTGCTCTGCTGAACAAAATTTTTGTTTCTTTTTCCTTTTTGGAATGATTGAGGATAGAAAATCTTCTTTTAATTTCAGACCTTGCATCCGTTTTGTTCATTAAGGAAGTTTCCCAGATTACCGTTAACAAAACTAGACCTGAACCGTGAAGTTCAGGGCGGGAAAATCACCCGCTATCAGGCTGCCCTTAGGGCGCTCAACAAGCAAGGTATCAAGTCCCTTGATTTAATTTATCGGCTCGAGGTTTATTTTGTATATCGAATAACCCAGGAAACAAAGAAATTATAGTTCCAATATTAGAGCTTTGAAAGCTCTGATATTTCTGAGACTAGCTTAAAGTTCAGATCTTCGCCATTTTCGTCTTGAAGATCTGGATCCTCAGTTTGACTGATCTCTGGTTCTTTCGTGATTTCTTCTTTTGGAGATTCTGGTTGGTCTATGCTTTCAATGACCTCAGCTCCTTGAGACTGAAGCTTTACTAAATCAGAGGAGATATCCAATGCAGCTAGTACTGAAATTCTCTCCATGGGGAGAGTTTTTAATTTTCTTTTAGTTGATTTAATTTTTTTATCGAGTTTCTCGGCTGCTTCCAATAAATGAGGTTGTTCTTCAACTGGGCATTGAAGCTTATATTCTAAGCCACCAATTCTTATTGAGATAATTTCTTCTTCCATAGTTATAGATTATCCACTTTATCGATTAAATTCTCTATATTTTCTAACGCTTCATCCATGCCTTTTTTTAATTTAATGTTTTCAGATTTAAGCTTTTTATTTTTCTTTCTTAAATCTTGATTCGCTTCCCTAAGTTTTTTTGACATTTCTAGAAGTTCTTTTATGTTTTCTTCAATAGAAGCTTTAGACATTTGATTATTTTAACATTCTGCATAT
The DNA here is from genome assembly GCA_902566305.1 of uncultured SAR86 cluster bacterium. Taxonomy (GTDB): domain Bacteria; phylum Pseudomonadota; class Gammaproteobacteria; order Magnimaribacterales; family AG-339-G14; genus CACNYO01. The sequence continues at coordinate 28,971 of CACFIK010000013.1, forward strand.
AAAAAAAAGCACCCTTTGAAAAATCTTAGGGTGCTTTTTTTACTATCAGATTAGAACAAGTCGTTATTCATTACCTTGTTCCATGCCTTTATGAAATCTTTGGTAAATTTCTCAGATGAATCGTCTTGAGCATACACTTCGACGTAAGCTCTTAACTGAGAGTTTGAACCAAACACTAGATCAGCTCTTGAAGCAGTCCTAGTTTTTTCACCAGAGACTCTATCAAAAGCTTCGTAAGAATTACCGGTTCCGTTAGGTTTCCACTGAACTCTCATATCCAAGAGTGTTTTAAAATATTCATTAGATAAAGTATCAGAGTTCTCTGATACCAATCCATAATCACTCGCAGTTATACCTAAAGATCTCATCCCACCAAGAAGAACTGTCATCTCCGGAGCAGTAATACCCAACAGCTGAGCTTTATCAAGCATCATCTCTTCAGCGCTCACATCCAGTCCGGAACGATGATAATTTCTAAATGCATCTGAGAGAGGCTCTAAGTATGCAAAAGATTCTTCATCAGTTTGATCTTGAGAAGCATCACCTCTTCCGGGTGAAAAAGGGACTTCTGAACCAGAGGCTTTTTCAATGGCTAAGTTTCCACCAAGGACAATGATATCTGCCATGGATACTCCAGTATCTTTGGAGACTCCTTCGTAAGCCGAAAGAACTTTTGAAAGTTGTTCTGGTTTATTAACTTCCCAATCTTTTTGAGGAGCTAATCTCAATCTCGCACCATTAGCTCCACCTCTAAGATCTGATCCTCTGTAGGTAAAGGCACTTGCCCAAGCAGTTTCAGCCATTTCCTGGATACTTAAACCAAGATCGTCTATCTTACTTTTCACAGAAGCTACATCGTAATCAGAATTTCCAGCAGGAACTGGATCTTGCCATATGAGGTCTTCCTCAGGCACTTCAGGGCCTATGTAATTTGCCTTCGGACCCATATCTCTGTGGAGCAACTTGAACCATGCTTTTGCAAAAGCGTCTGCAAACTCATCAGGATTTTCGTGAAAGTGCTTTGAGATCTTGTTGTACTCAGGATCTTCCCTTAAAGCAATATCAGTTGTTGCCATAATTGTGGGTTCTTTTTTAGAAGGATCATGAGCACTTGGCGCCATGTCTTCTTCTGCTTGATCTACGGCGTACCATTGATGCGCACCAGCAGGACTTTTGCCAAGCTTCCATTCGTATTTAAAAAGTAAATCGAAGTAGCCGTTATCCCACTTGATAGGATTTGTTGTCCACGCTCCCTCAAGACCACTGGTAATAGAGTCAGCTCCAAGACCTGATCCATGTTTATTGGTCCAACCGAGACCCATCTGTTCGATTGGTGCTCCTTCTGGCTCAGCTTCGACTAATTCAGCATCGCCAGCACCATGACATTTACCAAAAGTATGGCCTCCAGCAACAAGAGCAACTGTCTCGTAATCATTCATAGCCATTCGGCCAAATGTTTCTCTGATATCGTGAGCACTAGCCAAAGGATCTGGATTTGCATCTGGTCCTTGCGGATTCACATAAATTAAACCCATTTGTACAGCAGCGAGAGGATTATCTAATTCCCTTTCACCTTTATATCTTTGATTTTCGAGCCATTCTTCTTCAACTCCCCAAAGAATATCTTCCTCAGGACCCCAAATATCGTCTCTACCTCCGCTGAATCCGTAGGTCTTTCCACCCATAGACTCTATAGCTACGTTTCCGGCTAAAATTAACAAGTCTGCCCAACTGATTTTATTACCGTATTTTTGCTTTAACGGCCATAACAACCTTCTAGCTTTGTCCAAATTTCCATTATCAGGCCAACTGTTTAAAGGTGCGAAACGCATTGCTCCGGTACCTCCGCCTCCACGACCATCTGTGCTTCTGTAGGTTCCCGCTGCATGCCAAGTTAATCTGACGAAAAAAGGACCATAGTGACCGTAGTCAGCAGGCCACCAATCTTGAGAGTCTGTCATGAGATCATTCAGATCCTGTTTGAGCGCGAAGTAATCAAGCTTTTTGAATTCCTCTTTGTAATCAAAATCTTCTCCAAGAGGATTAGATTTTCTATCGTGTTGGTGAAGAATATTTAAATTTAATTGATCAGGCCACCAATCTTTATTGGATTGACCCGTTGAGCTGTTGCTGGTCATAGCCCCGTGCATCACCGGGCATTTACCTTCAGTAGTCTCTGCCATGTTGTACCTCCATAAAAAGAAACTAAGAATATTCTACTTAATTTTATATATTGATAAATATATAAATATCTTATCTAATGTTCGAAAATCTAATACATAAATGATCAGCATTAAACAAATAAATTATGCTCTAACCGTAGCAAAAACTTTACATTTTAGAAAAGCTGCAGAAATTTGTTTTGTCTCTCCTTCTACATTGAGTAATGCCATAACCGAGATGGAAAATCAGCTAGGCATCAAAATTTTTGAAAGAAATAATAAAAAAGTCATCGTGACCGAACTTGGTCGAGAAATCCTAGAAAAATCTAAAACAATCAAAATGCAGCTTGAAGACATACAAAAAATTTCTGAATCAACTAAAGCTCCCTTATCTCACAATACATCTATAGGCATTATCCCAACTGTGAGTCCTTTTATACTTCCTTATTTATTGCCAAAATTGAGTAGTGATTTTCCTAAACTGAAACTTAAAGTCACTGAGGCACAATCTGAGAATCTCCTTATGATGCTGGAAAATGGAGAAATAGATATGGCTGTTCTTGCCCTTCCCTACAATATCAGGGGATTAAAATCGTATAAGTTCTGGCATGAAAACTTTTATTGGATTAGCACAAAAAAAGATACTAGGAGCAAGAGAAATAAAATCAAAGCTAAAGACCTTGATTTGAATGAACTTATCCTTTTAGAAGAAGGCAACTGCCTGAAAGATCACGTTCTTTCAGCGTGTAAAATTTCTGATGAAACTCAACACGATATAAAAGCAACCAGTCTTAATACTCTCATTCAATTGGTTAAAGGCGGTATGGGGACAACTTTGATTCCAGAAATGGCGCTGGAACAACTAATTAAAGGCAATAAAAATCTTTCAATGACAGAATTGGATGAGAGCGGACCACATAGAGAAATTGCTCTAATCGTTCGCCAAAATTATTCTGGCCAGAGGGATGCTCAAATTTTGTGTTCAATACTTAAAACAGAACTTGATATACGATTTTCAAAGCAATAAATTACACAAATAAATCTAGGTTAAAATAACAGTATGAATACATATCAAAAAAGAAGAGATGAACTTGTCAGTTCTTTGCCAAAAAACTCCTTGGTTTTGATTGCTTCAGCTGATGAAATTATTAGAAATAATGATGCCATGTTCTCTTTCCGTCAGAACAGTGATCTGCTGTATTTATCTGCTTTCAATGAACCGGAATCTATTGCGTTATTTGATACTGACAATAAGAAGTTTCATCTATTTTGTAGAGACAAAGATCCACTTCGAGAACAGTGGGATGGAAAAAGATTGGGATACAAAGGAGCATCTAATATTGGTGCGGATGAAGGTCACGATATAAAAGAATTTGATTCAAAATTCTTAGAGTTGATAAAAAATAAAGAAAGAATTTATTTGCAAAAAGACAACATCCATCTTTCGACAAAAATTGATGCGCTGGTAGATCAGGCAAAAAAAGAGTTTGGAAGAACTAACTATTCTTTTCCTGAAGAGTTCTTCTCAATTTCACCAATCCTTCATGAAATGAGGCTTTTTAAAGATGAGGATGAAATTTCAATAATGAAGAAAGCTTGTTCTATTTCTGCTCAAGCACACATTAGAGCAATGAAATCAGTGAAGCCTGGCATGTTCGAGTATGAACTCGAGGCTGAATATGTTCATGAATTTATGAAGAACGGTGCTAGAGATTGTGCTTACACTCCTATCGTGGGTAGTGGCAACAACAGTTGTATTCTTCATTACAATCAGAACGATAGAAAAATGGAAAACGGGGATCTGGTTTTGGTAGATGCTGGTTGTGAATATCAAGGATATGCAAGCGACATAACAAGAACCTTTCCTGTAAACGGAAAGTTTTCCCCGGAGCAGAAGCTTATTTATAAAATAGTCTTAGAAGCCCACAAAAATTGTATCGAAATGCTGAAGCCTGGAATTTCATGGATGGATGTTCATCGCCAGTCTATTAAAACAATTACCAAAGGCCTTATTGAAATTAATCTTTTGTCAGGATCATTAGAGGAAAATATAGAGAAAGAAAATTATTCTAAATTTTATATGCATAGAATAGGCCATTGGCTTGGTCTTGATGTTCATGATGTAGGGGGGTACGGATCGGAAGGTGACTGGAGATTAATGGAACCAGGAATGGTTACAACAATTGAACCTGGAATCTATATAAAAGAAGGGCTTGAGGGAGTGCCTGAAGAATTTCATAAAATTGGTGTAAGAATTGAGGATGACGTCTTAATAACAGATGATGGTTATGAAATTCTGAGTTCGGAAGTTCCTGTCGATGTTGAATCTATTGAAAAGCTAGCATCGTCAGATTGAATTACGACGTAGTCATAATTGGAGTCGGGGTCGTTGGATCAGCTGTTGCTTTAGGTCTAGCTCAACAGGGTCATAAAATCGCTATTGTCGATAAATCCTCTGTCCCGCCTAATTCACCACGCCATCTTTCTGTTAACAAAAAAAGTTCAGCTTTTCTTGATTTGCTTGGAGTTTGGGACGCAGTTAAACCTTCATCAATGCCCTATTCAAGGATTCAGGCTTGGGATCGAGAAGGCACTGGAAAGGTAGAGTTTTCAGCGCAAGATATTGGCGAGAACAACTTAGGCTTTATTGTGAAAGAAGGAGATTTACAAAAGTATTTAATATCTTCCCTAGAACAATTAGGTGTTGATATCTTTTGGTCAAAAGAATTAACAAATATAAGCGACAAAGGAGACTTGGTTGAAATCATACTGGATGACGGTAAGAAGCTAATGAGCTCCTCATTACTGGGAGCCGATGGAATATCTTCCAAAGTCAGAGAGTTATGCAATTTTCAAATTAAATCTTGGTCTTACGACCAACAAGCGATAGTGGGACAAATAGATTCTGACGAAAAATTAGATGATGTAATAAGACAATCCTTCACCAAATATGGACCTTTGGCCTTATTGCCAATTAATTCATCTCAAATGACAATGATTTGGTCGGTAGATAATAAAAGTCTAAAAGACTTAAGTGAACTTGACGATGACTTGTTTTTAGAAAAGTTACAACTTGAATTTGGTGGAAAGACCAGAAATTTAAAATTTTCGTCTCAGAGATTTACGTTTCCATTAAAACATTTAACTGCAGTAGGATTTTCAAAAGGAAGAATAGCAATTCTTGGAGATGCTGCTCATCATGTTCATCCTTTGGCTGGGCTTGGACTAAATTCAGGACTAGGAGATGCGGAAAGTATAGTAAAACTTTTTAGTAAATATCCGGCCGTTAAGGTTGAAACAATATTTAAACAATACAGTAATGAAAGATTGCCAATCAATATTGGTCTTGCTGCCGCTATGGAGCTCTTTAAAAGAGGTTTTGGAAATCAAAACATTTGGCTAAAAACAATACGAAACCTAACTTTTAAGTTTGTCGATAATCAGCAAGAGATCAAAAATACTTTTGTGAAGCTTGCCACTACTCTGTGACTTTTACTCTTAATTTTTTGATCTGTCGCCTACTAGCTGAAACAACCGTGAACTTGTAGCCATTTATATCGACTGATTCATTTAAAGCAGGGAATCTAGCAAACTCTTTCAGAACTATTCCACCTATCGTATCAAAGTCATCTGCTATGAACTCAGTATTAAATTGATCGTTAAAATCTTCGAGTTCTGTTAAAGCCGGAACTAAGTATTCATTATCCGAAACTTGAAGAATCTGCT
>CACFIK010000014.1:0-34616 GCA_902566305.1 uncultured SAR86 cluster bacterium
AAAACATCATGTGCAAGCGATGATCCTAAAAGACTGGTTGTAACAACATCTCTTATCAGACCGAAAATTCTAGAAAGAAAAGTCCAAAATGAAACTAAGCCCGTTTTAAAAAATAAACCTTTTTGAGGGCTCTCCAATTTAGAAGGTGTAGTCAAAATTATTCTTTTTCTTCAGGAACAAAATCTAGAGCTACTGAATTTATGCAATACCTTAAACCTGTTGGTTGTGGTCCATCGTCAAACACATGACCCAAATGAGCAGAACACTGAGAACAATGAACTTCTTTTCTTAAGTAACCAATTTCATAATCATCGTTATAAGCAACCGCCTCTTCATCGTTCGGTTCCCAAAAGCTTGGCCAACCAGAACCAGAATCATACTTTGAATTGTGATCAAAAAGCTTTACTCCACAACAGACACATAAATAATCTCCAGGCTCTTTATTGTCATTTAAGTCTCCAGAGAATGCTGGCTCAGTTCCATGTTGCTGAGTAACAAAATAGGCTTCTGCAGAAATCTTCTTATCTATATCTTTTTGTGCCATTAGTTTGCTGTTAATACTTTTTTGAAAACCTCTCCATAGCCGTTAGCAATTTCCATTTTAGATGTATGGCCCCTTGCTCTGAGCATTTTGTGGGCCATTGGTAAGTTATACCAAGGACAAAATGTAAAAAGGTGATGTTCAACATGATAATTTACATTGAGAGGAGCTAGAAAGTAGCTTAAATACCATGGCACTTTTGTCGTCCTGGTGTTCTTGAAGTCATCGCCACCTTCCACGCCTGAGTGTTCAGTGATACTTCTGATTCTATAAAAAAGGCTGAATAGAGTAATCATCGGTACCCACCATAAAAAGAGGTAAAGCCAAGGATTACCGCTTAGATAAAGAATAGTAAAAAGAATCAAGTTAGTTATGAGAAATCCGTGCATTTTGCTTAAAAATCTAGAAATGTGCTCAGATAGGCTCAAGTTTGATCCCCAGGCAGACTTTAGCGCACCAAAGTATCTTCGTAGTCCTGCGACTCCAGTTAGATCCCTCGTAAATTTTCTGATGAGACTTGCTCTGGATGTCGGAAAAGCTTTTGTTAAACCTATGTCAGGATCTTTATCTGTTTCAGTGTATTTATGATGCTGTGAATGTATTTTTCGATAGGGAAAAGTATCAGTCATCACTGGAAAAGCGCAAAACCACTGTGATGCAAAGTCATTTAATTTTCTATTTTTATACATCAAACCATGGGCACCATCGTGCATAAGAACTGTCATTTGGAACTGCTTTGCTGCTACGATCACTGAAGAAATGATAAAAGTTAGGACATTAGGTAGATAAATGAATAAAGAAAAGGCGAAAAGAACCTGAGCCCACATTGAAATAATTGTCATTGTGGTTTTCCAATCTTTTTTTTCTCTTAAAATTGCAATTTCTTGATCGCTCAGAAGAGAATTGTAATCATTCATATGCTAATTATAACTAAGTGAGTTTTTTAGGAAAATTTTTATTTCTTTTGATTTTTAAAGCCAGAAAGCTCCATTCTTTGTAATAGATCTTTATCCATAGGTATATCTATATTAATTTCATCAAAGCCCTGTCTCATTTTTGATTTTCTTAGCTTTTCAAATTCCTCTGGCCCAAAAGTTTTACCCATCTCGTTGTATTCACTCAAGAGAGCCTTAAATTCTATAGCGATTTTTCTCGTTGAAAAAACTTCTGAAATCATGGATTTAAAATCTAAATTCTTTGATTTTATTAATTTGTCTGAAAGACAGCTTGAGAGTTTTATAAACTTTTTATCTTTTTTTCGTTCCACAGATTTAGAAAAAAGATCATTAAACTTTTCTAAAATTAAATCAATCTGTCTTTCTTTAGATGAGAATGTATAACCCGCTATGTGAGGTGTGCCAAAAGCATTTGAGTGATTCATGAAAGAATAAATATCATTTGAGGAAATTTTTGGTTCATTTACCCAAACATCATTGAAAATTTCTGACGATTTTGCTATTTCAGAATAATCAACTACCTCGCCTCTTGATGAATTAATTATTAATTTACTTTTCGGTCTCTGTTCTTTTGAGATTAAATTATGTGAGGGATATTTTCCTTCCTTTGAATATGAGCAATTGATGCTTAATACCTCACACGATAAAACTTTATTCAACTCATCTTCTGAATGATCATATAAGTAAGGATCATATATCTCTACCTCATATCCAAGTTTACTTAAACTAGAATCGATTTTTTTTCCAACGTGGCCGTGACCCACTATGCCAACCGAACATGCTTCAAAATCATTTTCTAACATACAACTGAGCACATATTCAAAAACAGCTTGAGAATTTGAACCTTTGGCGGTTTGTATGAAACATTCACTATCATCTAATAAATCATTAGAAATATGATTTTCTCCAGAAGCAAAAGATCCGATAAATGAAATGTTGGATTTTGAAATGAGCTCTTTGTTTACTTTAGTTGTAGTTCTAATAAAAAGAGCATCAGCATTTTTAATCGTTGAAGAATTTATTTTATCGAAAGGTAAAAAATCAAAATCAATATTCTGGCCTTCAAAAGATTCTTCTGAAATAGGAATATTTTTATCTATTATTAGTTTTATCAATTTTTGCTTGAGGGCAAAATTTTGCTTTTAATCCATCCAAAAAAGGTATTGCCTTTGAGATTATATCTATCAAGAGCTAAATACAAATCATCCATTTCTTTGGGGTCAGAAAACATATCTTCTCTTGATTTCATTTTTGCTGTTTGATCTAACTCTTTTACAATTTTTGCAGGGTTCCCGGCTACAACAACGTTTGGTGGCACATCCTTGGTGACTATCGCTCCAGCACCCACAATACTATTCTTACCTATCGTTACTCCCTTACATATTACTGCTCTATCTCCAACCCAAACATTTTCTTCTAGTTTAATAGGTTCTGATTGTCCAACTGGTTGAGCTCTATCGTAAATATCGTGCCAATCTGAATCTGATACGTACGCATTGTTAGCAAACATGCAGGAGTTACCTATCTCAATGTTTGTGGCAGCAGAAATTCTGACCCCAGGGCTAATTAAACAAAAATCTCCAATAGTTATTTTTCCTTCATACCCTCCGCTTATCCAAGTAGTAAGATGAATATGAGCATCTGGTGAGGTAATTAGAGTCGCAAAATCACCCATTTTTATTCCTGTACCAAAGATTTGAACATACCTAACACCCATGATCATAGGAGCCTTTCCAAGGTAGTCAAATTGCGGTCTGATAATTTTCTCAATATAAAGTTTATCCAAAAACCAATGAATTCTTTTTAACCAAAATGGTCGATTATCTTTTCTAATTTTATAACTCCTGCTTTGGTGCTAAGTGATATGATAGCGTCCTTTTATGTCAAATACTGCTAGATTAATTTACGAAGGACCAAACAAAATTCTGCCTAAGATTTCGTTTGAGCTCTCAAAATTTAGGCAATTAGCCATACCAATGTTTTTTTCTCAGCTTGCAGGACATGCAACAGGAATAATTGCAGCTCTAATGACAGGAAATTACAGCACAATAGATCAAGCTGCGGTAGCTACTGGAAATATGTTTTTTTTCCCAATCTCCATGGGATTGATGGGAACCTTATTCATTGTTACCGCAATGGTAGCTCAAAATTTTGGAGCAAATACTTTAGACAATGTTGGGAAAATAATACGGCAGTCTTTCTGGGTAAGTATTCCTCTGATTATTTTAGGAATCTGGGCAATGAGTCAATCTTCTTGGGCTTTTAACTTGCTTGGTACTCCTGAAGAAGTAAGAGAGATAACCAGAAAATATATGTATGGATTAATGGTTGGGCTTCCTGCTTTATATTTTTTTCAACCTTTGAGGTCAATGAGCGAAGGTATAACAAAACCCTTGCCTATAACTTACATAAACCTTTTTATGGTAGCTGTGAATGCAATACTCAATTATGGATTCATTTTTGGAAAGTTTGGCTTGCCTGAGTTAGGTGGCGCTGGTTGTGGGATTTCTTTTGCTGTATCGGCATGGCTATCTCTAATTATTTTAGCAACCTATATTTATACAAGTGATAATTACAAAGACTGTAGGCTCTTTGACCAGTTTGATTTACCTGATTTTAAAATTATTAAAGAGATAGTTATTTTAGGGCTACCGATTGGAGGAACCCTTTTTGTCGAAATCAGTATGTTCAGTGGCTCTGGATTAATTTTAGGTCAACTAGGGGCTGACGTAATAGCTAGTCATTCTATTGCCATGCATGTTTCAACAGTGACATTCATGATACCGCTAGCTATTGGCTTAGCAGCTTCTGTAAGAGTTGGAAATCTAGTAGGCGCAAATGCTTCTCAGGATTCTAGATTTGCAGCCTTTTGTGGAATAGGATTTTCCATAGCTCTTGCCTTTATCAATGCCGCAATTTTGATTCTATATGGTGAATACCTTGCAAGTTTTTTTAATCCTAACAGCTTGATAATTTCTTTAGCTTCTACCCTCTTAATTGTCGCAGCCATCTTTCAAATCACAGATGGCATTGCATTTAGCGGTATGGGTGCATTAAGGGGTTACAAAGACACAAGAGTCCCGCTTTTGATAATGATAATTGCGTATTGGGTCGTAGGTATGCCGCTTGGTTACAACATATCCTTAACAGATAATATTATTGAGCCCATTGGAGCGCTTGGCATGTGGATTGGAATGGCAGCTGGAATGTTCATTTTATCTATATTGGTTCTTTGGAGGTTAAATTTAGTATCCAAGAATTCCACTCAATTTCAACAATCTTATGAAAATAATTGACGCAAAAGGTCTTAAATGTCCTGAGCCTCTTATGCTTTTGCATAAGGCAATTTATGAAGCTGAAAGCGGAGAAGAAGTTCGCTTAATTTCTACCGATCCCATGAGTGTTCCTGATGTTAAGAAATTCTGTGAATATTTAGAGCATAAATTGAAAGAAATAAAGGAATCAGATAATCTATTTGAATTCACGGTTATAAAAAAATGAAAAAACTCATCTTAAGCTCGATGATCTACATGGCTTTGTCTGTAATGTTGATCCTAGCTGTAGTCCAGCTTTTTTCTTAAATCAAGGGAGATAAAAAAATGGGAGAAATGTCAAAAGAAATTAGGTCTGAAATCAACTCGGATGGATTATTAACTTTATCCATTTCCTCTTCGGAAATTCCAAAACCAAAAGATCATGAAGTTTTAATTAAGGTTGAAGCTTCTCCAATAAATCCATCAGATCTTGGATTATTAATAAGTTTTGCTGCTGATGTCACATCTTTAAAAGTTGAAGGTGAAGGAGATGACAAAAAAGCAACGATGAACGTTCATCCAAAACTACTAAGGACCATGCAAGCAAGATTAGACAAATCAATGCAAGTTGGTAATGAAGGTGCCGGAGTAGTAATTGATGCAGGAAAAGATGCGAAGGAAATGATTGGCAAAACAGTTGGTGTCGCTGGTGGAGCAATGTACTCTCAGTATAGGTGTATACCTGCGCAGAGTTGTCTTGTGATGCATGAGGGAACATCATCTAAAGATGCTGCTTCTTCATTTGTGAACCCTCTTACTGCCCTTGGGTTTATTGAAACCATGAAAATGGAAAATCACTCTTCTCTTGTTCATACTGCTGCTGCCTCAAACTTAGGTCAGATGCTAATTAAGATTTGCTTGGCAGATAACATTCCTCTGGTGAACATTGTAAGAAAAGAAGAACATGAAAAATTACTGAAAGGTCTGGGGGCTACTCATGTTTGTAACTTTACGAACGACAATTTTATGGAAAGTCTCATTGATGCAATAGCTGAAAATAACGCCACTCTTGGATTTGATGCAACAGGTGGAGGTAATGAAGGTAAATTAGCCGGTCAGATATTATCTGCTATGGAAACTGCTGCAAATAGAAATATGAAAGAATACAGCCGTTATGGTTCAGATACTTACAAACAAGTTTATATTTATGGAGGCTTAGACCCTACTCCAACAGTTTTAAATAGATCTTATGGACTGAATTGGGGGCTTGGCGGATGGCTTCTGACTCCCTTTATTGCAAAAGCAGGAAATGAAATTTTCCAAAAGATGAGGCAACGCGTGGCTGATGAGATTACAACAACTTTTGCTAGTAATTACACTAAAGAGGTTTCTCTTTCTGAGATGTTGGATGCAGATTCAATTCTGACTTACGCAAAACAGGCTACTGGGGAGAAGTATTTAGTTACACCTCATAAATAAAACTAAGCTCGAATCCGATCAATTACTAAGCCTAAAGTCAGTAATAGAAAAAAAAGGATCAGTCTTAAATCGTTCAAGAGAGGTGTCTCTACCGGTATAGCTATTGTTTTCTCTAAGGCTTCTATTTTATAAAGATGTCTTTCATCAAAAATTGGATTTAAGCCAATTTCCAACATATCCTTTCTGCTTCTGTACCTAACGAAAGCAACGTTATCCCACTCCTCCATGCCTTGTGCTGACACAATGTCCATAGCTGGAAAAAAAACTTCTGAGAAAAAAATTGGATGAGATGCTCTTTTAAACATTTCAGGATACATGTATTCCATGTAGTAATTCATAAGATTTGAAGAGGATGCTCCTTTGCCAGTTGCTGGCATTGTTTCTGGAGATTCGTTGTAGTCTAAAAAGTTAACCATGAAAAAATCCTTTCCGTCGTCTTCTTCCATGAATTTTCTTAAACGCTGAATGTTTTGTTCGTCGTTGCCGCTTCTTTCAGAAATGACTTTCATAAAGGAATCAATCTCTTCATCATTCAGTGGGCCTGAAAGATTTGAATACCAGATAAAAAAAATCGAATAAAAGAGAATGAAAAAATACCAATGGAAATTTTTCATACTAGTTTGCTTATTTCTTCTCCTATTTTGGCAGGGCTTCTAGTTGTATGAACTCCAGCCTTTTCAAGAGCTAAGAATTTATCTTCCGCTGTTCCTTTTCCACCAGCGATTATTGCTCCGGCATGTCCCATTCTTTTCCCGGGTGGAGCACTGACTCCTGCAATATATGCAACCACAGGTTTGGAAACATTAGACTGAATGAACTCAGCAGCCTCTTCTTCAGCAGTTCCTCCAATTTCACCAACCATCACGATTCCTTCTGTTTCAGAATCTTCTTCAAAAAGCTGCAAAATATCAATAAAACTTGATCCTGGAATGGGATCTCCGCCAATTCCCACGCAACTGCTTTGACCTAAACCAGCTTGAGTGGTCTGATCAACAGCTTCATAAGTTAAAGTTCCCGATCTTGAAACGATTCCTATTTTCCCTGGCTTATGAATATACCCAGGCATGATTCCAAGTTTGCATTGATCTGGCGTAATCACACCAGGGCAGTTTGGACCAATAATTCTGCAACCTGCAGAGTCAGCATTTTGTTTTAACTTCATCATATCCAAAGTAGGTATTCCTTCAGTAATACAAATGATCAATGGAATTTCTGCATCAATAGCCTCTTGAACAGAATCTTTACAAAACTTAGCAGGAACAAAAATTATTGTTGCGTCTATTTCCAACTCTTGTTGAGCCTCTTTTGTAGAATTAAATACAGGAAGATCTAAATGACTTTCTCCACCCTTTCCTGGTGTTACCCCTCCAATGATGCTTGTCCCATACTCAATAGCTTGGGAACAATGCAATGTGGCTTGAGCACCGGTGAAGCCCTGACAAATTACTTTGGTATCTTTGTTGACGAGGATGCTCATTTAACTATCTCAGCAGCCCTTTCTGCAGCTTCAGATAATTCAGATGCAGCTATAATATTTAAATTAGTTTTACCCAGCATTTCCTTTGCGATCTCAGAATTATTCCCTTTCAGTCTGACAACTACCGGAACATCTACGCCCACTCCCTCTACAGCAGAAATTATTCCATCAGCCACCACATCGCACCTTACAATGCCGCCAAATATATTTACTAGTATTGCTTTTACGTTCTCATCTTCTAAGATGATTTTAAATGCTTCTGCAACCCTTTTTTCATCAACTGCACCGCCAACATCTAAAAAATTTGCTGGCTCTCCTCCAGCTAATTTAATAATGTCCATGGTTGCCATTGCGAGACCTGCTCCGTTAACTAAACAACCAATGTTTCCTTCAAGGGACACATAGTTTAAATCCCATTCAGAAGCTCTTAACTCCTTTTCTTCCTCTTGAGAGATATCTCTTAATTCTAAGATTTCATCCTGTCTAAACAGAGCATTAGAATCGATATTAATTTTTCCATCTAAGCATACTAAGTTGTCCGATCCATTAAGGACTAGTGGGTTAATCTCAACTAAAGATAAATCTTTTTCGAAAAAAAGTTTAACCAAGTTTCTGAAAATATCTTTGAATTCTTTTGTTTGTTCTTCAGATAATTCAAGACCTTCTGCAAGAGGCAAATGATCTTCATTTCCTACTGATGGAGACTTAAGAAAGACTTTAAATATTTTTTCGGGATGATCCTCTGCCACTTTCTCTATGTCCATGCCTCCCTCAGGAGAAGCCATAACTGCTAGGGATCTTGTTGATCTATCTATTACTGCCCCAAGATAAAATTCTTTTTTTATCTCAGTACACTCCTCTACTAAAATACAAGATACTGGCTGGCCCTGATCATCTGTCTGATAAGTTACTAACTTATTGTTTATCCACTTGTCAGCGAATTCTTCAACTTCTTTTAAGTTATCCGTTACTTTCACCCCGCCTGCTTTTCCTCTTCCTCCTGCATGAACTTGAGCTTTGACAACCCAATTTGTATCAGAAATTTCTTTTGCAGAGGCTAATACTTCTTCGGTTGTGTTTGCAGTTAAAAAGTTAGGAACGGGAAGTCCGTACTCTTTGAAAATCTGTTTTGATTGGTATTCGTGAATATTCAAGCTTTTATTATAAAGCTCTTTTCACTAATTTTTTCTTTATTTCGTTAATTGCCTTTGTGGGGTTAAGACCCTTAGGACATACGGAAACACAATTCATGATTCCATGACATTTGAAGACACTGAAGGCATCTTCAAGTTGATCAAGTCTCTCTTCAGTTGCAGTATCCCTGCTGTCGCTAATAAATCTGTGAGCCTGAAGAAGAGCTGCAGGGCCCAAAAACTTGTCAGGATTCCACCAAAATGAAGGACAAGCTGTTGAACAACATCCACACATAATGCATTCATAAAGCCCATCTAGTTTTTCTCTTTCTTCAACAGTTTGCTTTATTTCTCTTTCTGGTTTTTCTTCATCGTTGATCAAATACGGTTTGATCTTTTTGTATTGATCTACAAACTGTTTCATATCAACTATCAGATCTTTTATAACTGGTAGCCCTGGCAAAGGCCTGAGAACAATTTTGTTGCCTTTCAAAGCCTCAGAAAGCGGAGTGATGCAACCCAATCCATTCTTTCCATTAATATTCATTCCATCCGAGCCGCATACACCTTCTCCGCAAGATCTTCTAAAAGATATGCTTGGATCTTGTTCTTTTGCCATATTCAAAAGATCCAAGACCATAATGTCTTGACCTTCAGGAATGTCTATTGATAAATCTTGCATGTAGGGCTTTTTACCGCTGTCAGGGTCGTACCTATAGATAGAAAGATTAATTGAGGAAATAGATTTTGAGGCAATTGCATCCATCTTAATAACTTCTCACAATTGGCTGAAAGGCCTGAACAGTTTTAGGACGGAAATTGACGTCTCTTTTAGTCACTTCCTTTGTATCAGCAAAATAAATAGAGTGTTTCAACCAATTCTCATCATCTCTTTCTTGGAAGTCATCCCTTGCGTGAGCGCCTCTACTTTCTTTTCTTTCATTAGCACACACAGCAGTAGCTTGCGCAACTTCTATTAAGTTCAGAAGCTCCAATGCCTCGACTCTAGCCGTATTAAACCTAGACGATTTATCCGTTAAGTGTATGTTTTGTGTTTTCTCTCTAATGTTCTCTAACTCAACTAACCCCTTCTCCATTAAGTCCCCAGTTCTAAATACACCAAAGTTTAATTGCATATTTTTTTGTAACTCAGCTTTTACAGTTGCAACATCCTCGCCAGTTGAACTGATATTCACCCTATTTAAATTAACCAAAGCTTGATCAATATCATCATTGGTAGCCTTAGATAAAGTTATTCCATCTTTGAGTGCATTTTCGATATGAAGCCCAGCAGATCTTCCAAAGACAATAAGATCTAAGAGAGAGTTTCCACCCAGTCTATTACCCCCGTGAACAGAGACGCAAGCTGCTTCTCCTGCCGCATAGAGACCGTGAACTACATTGTCAGTTCCGTCTGTTGCTTGAGTAAGTACTTGACCATGTACATTGGTTGGTATTCCTCCCATTGCATAGTGGCAAGTTGGCACTACAGGAATAGGGTGTTCAACGGGATCAACGTGAGCAAATGTTTTAGAAAGTTCTGTTATACCTGGAAGTCTTTTATGAACAATCTCAGGTCCCAAGTGATCTAATTTAAGGTAAACGTGATCTGCATCGGGGCCACATCCTCTGCCTTCAAGAATTTCTAACATCATTGATCTTGCAACTACATCTCTACTGGCAAGATCTTTATAGTTAGGTGCATATCTTTCCATGAATCGTTCACCATCTTTATTCACCAGGTAACCACCCTCACCTCTGCATCCTTCAGTAACTAGAGTGCCGTGACCATAGATGCCAGTAGGATGGAACTGCCACATCTCCATGTCTTGAACTGGGAAGCCGGCTCTTAGAACCATTCCAGTTCCGTCGCCAGTGTTGATCATCGCGTTTGATGTCGTTTGGTATATCCTTCCAGCACCGCCTGTTGCTAAAACTGTAGCTTTAGATTTTAGAAAATAAGGCTCTCCCGTTTCTATTTCGAAAGCTATGACTCCAACGACTTGATTATCTCCATTTTTAACCAGATCGACTGCAAACCATTCACTTAGAAAATTTGTTCCGGCTTTAAGGTTTGCTTGATAAAGAGTATGCAAAAGAGCATGGCCGGTTCTATCTGCGGCTGCGCAAGTTCTCTCTGCTTGACCGCCTTTCCCGTAATCCTTTGATTGGCCTCCAAAAGCCCTCTGATAAATTTTTCCTTCCTCTGTTCTAGAAAAAGGTAATCCCATATGCTCAAGTTCAAAAACTGCTTTGGGGCCTTCTTGACACATGTACTCGATAGAATCTTGATCGCCAATAAAGTCCGAACCTTTAACAGTGTCGTACATATGCCATCTCCAGTCATCATCCGGATCAGCACTTTGTATTGCACAAGTAATGCCTCCTTGAGCGGAAACAGTATGTGATCTTGTTGGGAAAACTTTTGAAACTACAGCGGTTTTGAAACCGGATTGGGCTAATTGCAAGGAAGCCATCAAGCCAGATCCACCGCCTCCTACGACAATTCCATCAAACTCTAGTACTTTCAGTTTACTTGCGTCTAATTCCTCACCTTTTCCATTCATTGCCATAGAGTTAACTCACTATTAATAAAATTCCTACCGTGATTGAACCTAAAACTTGTATCCAACATAAAGCTAGAAAAGAGTTTTTTACAAATCCTGATACGTTTCCTAAAAGCCTAGATGTCAAATAATCATGTGCAATATTCAACATTCCAGACATTGCATGATAGGAAATTGAAACAAGTATCAAGAAAGTCCAAATCCTAAACAAAATGTTGTCAAATAATGCCGTTAAATCCGAAAAATTAACAGGTTCAACCTGAAACCAATAGAAGGATATAACCAAAAAATAGAGTGCCTGAAAAACTGCGGTAAGTCTTATGACAAAGAACTCAAAAACTCCAGTTCTCTTAAATGTTCTTAACTTGGTTACCATATTAAAAAGCTAAAAATTACAGTCATAACTAAAAATAAAAGATAAACAATCATTGCGCTATATCTAGAGGCTTTGAGTGTCTCCCAATATCCAAAATCCATTGCCAAATGTCTTAACCCAGAGAAAAAGTGATAAACAATTGCCGCGACGTATAAGGTCAATGCTGATTTCATGATGAAATGAGCCATTAGAGCTGACGCATAATCAAAACCCTCTTGCGTTTGAATTGCAACTAATACCAATGAAACAAAGGGGAAGGTTAAGAAAAATAAAATGACTCCAGAAATTCTATGCGAAATAGAAGACAATGCAGTGATTGGAAACTGAATTGTAAATAAATTTAAATTAACTGGCGGTTTTGACATTTTATTTTTCGGAGGGCAAGAGAATTATAATGCTTAAAATAAAACGATCAACGCCTTCTTATCCTTGCCCTCTTTTTTAATTGTCTTTCTGTCAACTTATTCTTTTTATCTTTAAAAGGATTGTCATCAGTCTTATAAAAAATTTTGATTGGAACTCCCTTTAAATCCAGTTCTTTTCTGAATTGTTTTTCTATGTATTTCGTGTAGGAATTACTGATATCTTTGAGTTTATTACCATGAATTGAAATGGTGAAAGGTCTATTCGATTGCAATTGGACAAATTTGAGGTTTGGTCTAAATCTTCCTGAAATTGGCGGTGGATTTTTTTCTACAATTCTTTCTAAAATTTCATTTAATTCTTTTTTTGATATTTTGTTTCTTGAATTTTTTATAATTTTAATTAACCCTCTGACTAAAGCCTTAGTTCCTATATTTTTTTTTGCAGAAATAAATTTACTTTCTAAATGACTCGCAAAAGACAACCTTCTATTAATTTCTTTTTTAAGGATTAATTTATCTGATTTACTTAAATTCTCGCTTTTATTTAAACCTATGACGATTGGCTTCCCTGAAGTAAGGCATAGGGAGATAATTTGAAGATCTTGATCTGAAATGGACTGGTGAACATCTATCAAAAAAACGACTCCATCAACATTCTTTAGAGTATTTATTGATTCTCTGGTGATCAGATTATCTATTTGATCATTTAATTTACTTTTTCTTTTTATCCCCGCTGTATCAGTAAGAATAACTTCAGCCTTATTTATATCTAATTTATGTGAAATTGAATCTCTTGTTGTGCCTGCTGATTTATCTACTAAAGATCTTTCAGCTTGGAGAAGTTTATTAAAAAAAGTTGATTTTCCGGCATTTGGTTTACCAATTATTCCAACTCTCAAATTACTTTGCATACCGTCTTCTGCCTGCTCTCTTGAAGGGAGAATTTCTTCTATTTTCCTCTCAAGGGTTCTTATTCCCTGTTTTTTTGTTACTGATATTTCAACAATATTTTGCAATCCTTCCTCGTAATAAAGATCTTTATTATTTTCGCTTTCTTTTAAATCACATTTATTCAAAACAGGAATAAAAGGGACAGATGCTTTTCTTATGTAATTTAAGATCTCTGCATCTATTTTTGATAAATTGGTTGATGAATCAAATAAAGCAATAATTAAGTCAGATTCTTCAAATGAACTTAACGATGACTTTGTTACAGCAAAATCAATCTCATTGTTAGTTAAGCCAATTCCACCAGTATCAACAAGAACATAACTGCTATGGTTAATAATTAAATTTGCGTATTGTTTGTCTCTGGTAAGACCTTCTATATTTGCAACAAGGGATTCGTTGTTTCCTAATAAAGCATTAAACAGGGAGGATTTTCCCACATTTGGTTTGCCCAATATCGTAATAATTGGTTTCATAACTGCTTTAAGGTTTATTTTACAGAAAGTAAAAAGGAAGCGCCTTTCGAATCAACTCCGAACAGGAAGTTATCCTGAGAAAATAATGAAACTAATTTACTTTTAGTTGGCTGTATTCTGCCAACTAAACTACCAGTTTTTAAGTCTACAAAGTGAAGAAAGCCCTCTAAATCTCCAACAACCAGATTATTTTTGTATCTAATAGGTTTTGTTAATTCTCTGTATTTGAGTTCAGAATTTTTCCATTCTAAGTCACCATCCACAGTCCGATGTGAAAAAATTTCATCGTACTGATCAACGAAGAAAATATCACCTCGATAAGAAATAAAATCTTGAAAGATTGATGAATCTTGTCTCCATACTGTTCTGCTTGATTGAATTTCAATAGCAGAAATACTTCCTTGATAGGCAGCTCCTATTGCTAATCCCGAGGTTACTATCGGTTTAGCATCGACATCTATTATCCTTTCAAATTCTGAACTTGCTTCGCTTAAAGTTAAAGGAATTTCCCATCTAACTACTCCTGAATCTGGATCAATCATAGCTAAGTTTCCGTTGGCAAAACCTATGAATAGCATATTGTTAGAAAAATAAGGTTCTGACGTACCTCTCAGAGTCAATTGAGGAATTACTGCCAAATACTCCCATTTAAATTCCCCGGTTTTAAAATCTAATGCTGTTATTCTTCCATCAACAGATTGCACGGCAACAATTCTCCCATTTGCAACCGGAGAAGACAGAACTTCTGTATTGACGCTAGCCTGCCATTTCAATTCACCGTTTTCATCATCCAAAGCAAAAACATCCCCATCTGAAGAAGCAGCAAACAATGTTCTAAAACTATGTCCCAAACCAGCAGAAAGACTATTGGAAATTTCTTTTTTCCAAATTTCTTGACCGTTTCTTATATCGCCTTTGATTAAAAAACCTTCGGAAGTTATGTAGTAGAAAAAATTATCATCAAAGTGAATATCAAACCTTCCAAAAATAGGATTCTTTAGAATTTTCTTTTTCCAAAGAATTTCACCGCTAACTTCAGATTCTATTTCTTGCAAGGGAGTAGGCAGATTAATTTCCTCTCCATCTGATTCACAACCCAGCAAAACAAAAAAAGTAATCAATAAAACTATTAAATTTGCTATTTTCATGAAATTTAAGATGACGGGAGAAGTGATAATTTTATATTCATCAACTCTATGAATCCTTGATCGCCTGTTGCCTTTATAGCCTCTTCGTAATATGTGTTTGCTGCTTCATATGATTCTTCAAAGCTTGCTATATCTCCTAATAACTCAAGTCTCTTAGGTTCATAAAAATCCAATCTTGGAGCTAAATTTTTCTTAGCTTCGTCAAAATTTCTTTCTTGGATCAAAATATATCCTAATCTTATAACAGCAATATCGTGCAGCGGGTTATTAGAGTTATCGGCAGTTCTGATTATCTTAGTAAGTTTTCCTTTTGCTAAATCAAGATTGGCTTCGTCGAAAGCTTTCTTAGCAACTAAGAGATCAGATGCTGTCTCGTAAACTGTTTTTTCGATGCTAGACTGCGCTGAATCCATTTGCATCATGAAATCCTCTAGGGTTGATTCCGCATTATTAAAAGATTCAATAATATTTTGATAAGCTTCAAAAGCTTCAGACAATCTTTCTTCGTTTTTATTTTGGAAATATAGATAGATAAAAAATGCAGCAATTAGAAGACCTAAAACAAGAGTTATTGATACTGCATTAGATTTTATCCAAGCAAAAAAACCAGATAGTCTCGCTTCTGCAGATGAACTAAACGGATCTTCATTCATTTTTTAGCTCTTTAACTAGTTGATCATATTCAAGAGTGAGTTGATCCTCATCCTCTTTTAATTTTTTTAGTGAAAAGTTTTTTGACCTCACTTCTTCCGGGCCGATTATAACCGCAAAATCAATATTATTCTTGTCAGCTTTTTTCAGCTGATTTTTTAGTGAAGATTGGTAACCAGAGAACAAAACTCTTAAATCTTTATTATCTTTTCTTAACTCTTGTGAGAGCTTAAGCCCATCTGAAACATAGCTTTCATCGGTAAGTATTATTTGAAGAGACGACGAAGAAGTTGATTCGTTTGCTTGAGTAATCAAAGCAAGTCTATCCAGACCAATCGAGAAACCAGCAGCCGGACAATCTCTTCCACCAAGTTGTTTGGATAATCTGTCGTACCTTCCCCCTCCGCAAAAAGTGTTTTGACTTCCGAGATCTGGAGATGTCCATTCAAAAACGAGGTCGTTGTAGTAATCGAGACCTCTGACTAATTTCTCGTCTTCTATATACGATATTCCTAAATCATTAAGGCCTTCTTTGATTAACTCATAATTGTCAGCTGATTTTTGACTTAAAAATGAGGATATTTTGGGCGCATCTTTAATGACTTTTTGAGTTTCTTCATTTTTGGAATCTAAGATTCTTAGGGGATTAGTTTCAAGTCTTCTCAAGCTATCCTCATCAAGAGCTTCAGAGAAATCACTTAGATACTTCTTTAATTCTGAAGCATATTTTTTTTGAGATTCCTCATCACCGAGAGAGTTGATATTTAGTGAAACATTGCCTATTCCAAATCTTTGGAAAATTTCATTTGCCATCATCAGCAACTCAAGATCTGCCTCAAACCCCCTGACGCCATATGTTTCTGCGCTTACTTGAAAAAATTGCCTTGATCGACCCTTTTGAGGTCGTTCATATCTAAACATTGGACCCGCGTAAGACAGTTTAATTGGACCTAAATCAAGCAAACCTGAATCAATGGCAAACCTAAGACAACCTGCTGTGCCCTCTGGTCTGAGAACTAAACCCTCACCCTTCCTATCTTGAAAGGTAAACATTTCCTTATTTACTATGTCTGTTTCCTCCCCAACAGATCTGATAAAAAGTTCTTTCTTCTCTACTATGGGAGTTTCAATCTCTTTAAAAAAATAACTATTAAAAATGGTTTTTATTTCATTTAGTAGTTTTGATTTATGCTCAAACTCACTCGGATCCAGATCATTGAAACCTCTGGGCTTTGTTACTTTTGACATAATCTAACCTTTAGCAATTATTTTTTTATTCTCAATCTCAATAGATTTTACTTTATCTCTGATTTGTTTTTCCAAATGCTCTACGAGATTTTCATTCCCTATTTTGTGATCAGGCTCTCCATCAATATAAATCAAATTATTTGGATCTGCCCCAGTTATACCAACATGAGCTGCTTTAGATTCCCCGGGTCCATTCACATAACAACCAATTACAGCAACATCAATATTTTCCTTGATATCCTCTAATCTTGCTTCTAATTGATTCATAGTTTCAATTACATTGAAATTTTGTCTTGAACAGCTTGGGCAAGCTATGAAATTGATTCCCTTTGATCTAAGTTTTAAGCTTTTTAATAAATCAAAACCTACTTTTATTTCGTCAACCGGATCTGATGCAAGTGACACCCTGATTGTATCCCCTATTCCATCCATTAATAATGCACCCATAGCTATGGATGATTTAACTGTGCCAGATCTGAACCCACCTGCTTCTGTGAGACCAAGATGTAAAGGTTGTTTTATCATTTCTGCAATAATCCTATAGCTTTCTACCATCATGCCAACATCAGATGCCTTGATGCTAAGCTTAAAATTTTGAAAATTAAGAGATTCCAATATATCCACGTGATTTATGGCTGATTCGACCAAGGCTTCAGGTGTGGGCTCACCATATTTTTTTTGTAGTTTTTTCTCTAAAGATCCAGCATTGACGCCAACTCTAATTGGAATATCTTTATCTTCCGCACATTTAACTACCTCTTTAACTCTATCGATGTTACCAATATTGCCAGGATTAATTCTTAAGCAATCGGCTCCGTTTTTAGCAGCCAGAATACCCATCTTATAATCAAAGTGTATATCTGCAATGAGAGGAACATTGGAATCTTTTTTTATCAACTTGAAAGCCTTTGCTGCTTCTTCATTTGGTACAGAAATTCTGACTAAATCTGCTCCAGCATCTTCAAGCTGTTTTACTTGATCTAGAGTCGCTTGGACATCCTCTGTTTTAGTGTTCGTCATGCTTTGAACACTAATTGGGGCATCGCCACCAATTTCTACATTGCCAACTTTAATTTTTAGAGAATTTCGTCTTTTAATCTTTAAAAAGTTCAACAACTACTCCGTTCTCAAATAGAAAGTGAGCATAATCGGTGTATTGACTCACAGTTTCTGAAAAATCTATATTTTTTCCGTTCAAGTATATCTTCACAGATGGAGAGTGTCCTATTTTAAATTTGAAAGGGCCATATCCAGTTACTTCATAAAGACCTGTTTGAAGAAGTTCAAACAAAAGAATTTGCTCATTATCAATAATTTCTACCCAACTTTCGCCTTGGACTATTATTTCAATTTCACTGACATTATCATCTGAGAGAATTTTCTTATCATCCCTCTCAAAGTCAATATCAATGGTTGGAACATCTGGATCTTGATCAAAAGCTATTTGGTTTTCAAGAATATTATTTGGAATGTTTGCGTCTTTCTCTATAGCGGTTTCAGAAACTGACTCGTCATTGATAATTTCTTGATCATCAGAAATATTTTCAATGTAACTGACATCTTTTTTCTGATCATCGCCTCCGAATAACAAGTAGGAAAGAATTATCAAAGAAAAAATAATAATTGAAAGAATAGTAATCTTTCTTTCCAGTAATTTAGATACAAAATTAGAAAAAAAGCTCTCTGATGATTCTAGGTCTTCATCTTCATTAGAAATTTTTTTTTCTTTCAGAAATTTTTCATATTTTTCAAGAATTATTGAAGGTTCAAGATCGTAAAATGAACAATATTTCTTGATTTGTGATTTAGCAAAAATAGGTGCTGGCAGTTCATCAAAATTTAGTTCCTCTATAGCTAGAAGAAATTTTTCTGGAATATTTAATTTAGTAGAAATCTCATGTAGTGAAATTCCTTTTTCTGCTCGGAATTTTGCTAGGTCAAAATCCAAAGTTCTCTCTAGAAAAGATCATTCATGATAGCAATCTCTCTTTCAGCTGACTGCAAAGAATCAGAGCCATGCACAGCGTTCTCTCCCAAAGAAGTGGCAAATGATTTTCTTAGTGTTCCTTCATCTGCTTCAGCTGGGTTAGTTGCTCCCATTAATTCTCTGTACTTAGAAACAACGTCATCTCCTTCTAAGACCTGAATGACGCAATCACCGGATGTCATAAAATCAACAAGTTCTCCAAAAAAAGGTCTTTCAGAATGCTCTGCATAAAAGTTTTCTGCTATTTCTCTATCCAGAGTAAGGCGTTTAGATTTAGTAATTTTTATTCCCGATTCTTTTATCTTTTCATTTATATCTTCAATGAAGCCATTTTTTACAGCATCAGGTTTGATTATGCATAAAGTATTTTCCATATTTCCTCCTTAAGAATTAGTCTTTTTCTTCAATCCAAGTTGCCTGAATCGCTTCTAATATCTTTTCATTTGATCTGTCTGGATCATCGGTAAAACCATCCAAATCTATAACCATTTTTCTTAAATCAACAAACAAAATTTTTTCTGGATCAGTTTCAGAGTGCTTTTCAATAAGTTCGTCGACGATTTCATAAATATCTGTCCAAAGCATTTTGTCAAAGATTAGAAACTATTTAAGCTCCGCAAATGGTTTGTTAGAAAATGTAAAACTTTCGCCACATCCACACTCATTTTCAACATTAGGATTTTTAAAGACTAAATTATGATTTACGCCTTCTTGAATAAAATCCAATTCAGTACCTTTGAGGAAAATCAAGCTTGTGTCTTTGATATAAACATCAACACCAGAGAAATTTCCATGGTAATCATTAGGATCTTCATCTTTTACGTAATCTAGATTGTAAGCATATCCTGAGCATCCAGAGTCTTTTAAAGATATTCTAATTCCATTTGAGCCTGGATTGGACTTCATCATCTCAACAAGATGACTTACTGCAGAGCTAGAGACACTGAAATCGTCCTTACTGAGAGACTTCTTATCTTCTGCATCTAAATTATGCTTATTTGGATGTAATTCTGAAACCATATTGATAGTATATCGTGGAAACTGGATTGTAATATCATTAGAGAGATTTCTTAATTGGCAACTAAGTCTAGACCTTTGCTCAAGACCCCACGCCTTATCAAGCATATCTTCCTCGTCATCGGATGATTCTTCCAAAGTATCGAACCCTTCAGTAACAATCACGTGACAGGTAGTGCATGCACATGACATCTCACAAGCATGTTCTACTAAAATATTATTATCGAGTAAATTTTCGCAGACTGACTTAGAGGGTTCAGCTTCTACAACTGCTCCTTCAGGACATATCTCTGCATGTGGCAAAATAGTTATCTTGGGCATTAGTCATTATTTCTTAAACTCTTAAAGTCATCTATTGCGCGATGAATTGCCTCTTCTGCGAGCACACTACAATGAATTTTAATAGCGGGTAATTCTAAAATATCGACAATTTCTTGATTAGAAATAGCTTGAGCCTCTTCCAAAGTTTTGCCCTTAAGCATATCAATTAATTGTCCACTTGATGCAATAGCTGAACCACAACCGTATGTTTTGAACCTGGCATCTACTATTCTGTTTTCGCCATCAATGTTCTGGCATTTTATTTGAAGTTTCATCACATCCCCGCAGGCTGGAGCACCAACAATTCCAGTACCTACTCGATGAAAATCTTCATCGCCAGGCTTCCATCTACCAACGCTGGCCTTTTCAGGATTATTTAAAGTTTCTTCAAACTTATCTACTACTTTTTGTGAATATGCCATTTTTATCCTCTTTAGCTATTAAGCCCACTCTATTTTATCTAAATCTACTCCATCTTGATACATTTCCCACAGAGGAGAGATTTCTCTCAATCTGTCAACTGAGGACTTAACAAGCAAAGCAGTTTCCTTTACATCTTGTTCAGTAGTATATCTACCAAAAGAAAATCTAATAGAGCTATGGGCTAGCTCATCTTTCCTTCCAAGCGCTCTAAGAACATAGGAAGGTTCTAAGCTCGCTGAAGTGCATGCAGACCCAGAAGAAACTGCAATTGATTTAAGAGCCATAATTAGAGATTCTCCCTCGACAAAATTAAAAGATATATTCAATATGCCAGGGAATTTGTTTTTTGAATCTCCATTGACGTAGATTTCCTCAATATCTTTAACTTCATCCCAAAATATTCTTTTAAGATTTTCTAGCTTTTTTAAGTCATCATCCATTTGTTGATGAGCTATTCTTGCTGCCTCCCCTAAACCTACTATCTGGTGTGTAGCCAAAGTACCAGATCTAAAACCTCTTTCGTGACCGCCTCCATGAAATAATGGTTCTAGTCTAACTCTGGGTTTTCTCCTAACAAATAATGCGCCTACACCTTTGGGGCCATAAAATTTATGAGCTGATATTGATAAAAGATCAATTTTGTTTGAAGACATATTAATGGAGATTTTCCCTATACTTTGGGCTGCATCAACATGCAAGATTATTCCTTTGCTTCTAGTTAGTTCACCTATTGAATCAATATCAGTAATCGTTCCTAATTCATTGTTCATATGCATGAGTGACACTAATATTGTTTTATCAGTGACTGCTTCTGCAACTTGTTCAACAGTGATCTCTCCTGATGAGTTTGGCTCCAAATATGTAACTTCAAAACCTTCTTCTTCAAGTTGCCTGAAGGGATCAAGAACAGCTTTATGTTCTATTTTTGAAGTGACGAGATGATTACCTTTATTATTATAAAATCTTGCTGCGCCTTTGATTGCTAGGTTATCAGATTCAGTAGCACCTGAAGTCCAAATGATTTCTCTTGGATCACAACCAATTAATGTTGCAAGATTATTTCTTGCCTCTTCAACTGCTTCATCAGCTTTCCAACCGAAGGAGTGAGATCTGGAAGCAGGATTCCCAAAATTCCCATCGAAGGACATAAAGTCTGTCATCTTTTTAACGACGCCTTCTTCTACAGGAGTAGTTGATGCATAATCTAAATAAATCTGTTTCAAAATTACCTACCAATAAATTTGTGTGTATTCTATTCTCATTCAGGTACAGAGTAAAGAAAAAAGGTACATTAATAGACTGCTTTATAACTTTTAATTATAAAGAAACTGGAAAATAGATCAAATACCCATATTATAAGCCTCTTAGAAGATCTTTTATATCTTCATATGTACCTTTGAAAAAAAATAAGGTACACTCTAATCAAATTAAATGATTATAGGTACAGAATCATGAGCAAAAACAAGTATCTTTATAAAAGGCATAATACTTGGTGGGTAAAACTTTCAGTTCCAAAAGCCCTAAGAGATAAGTTAGGTTATGATCTGAGGCAAACCACAGGAACCTCAAATCTAGACGAGGCAATTTTAAAGAGAGATCAAATTGTCCAAGAGTTTAGAGACGTTATCAATACCGAAAAAAACCTTTTGGAAAATTCTAAACCATCAAAGGATATTTCTGGTAAATCAGACGTTCCTATAGGCGAGTACATGCCCAAAACAGATATATCTGATCCTCAGTATTTTCATAAAGTTGTTGACTGTCAGTGGGCCTGCCCTGCTCATACCAATGTTCCTGAATATATTAGACTGATTGCTCAAAAAAAATATACCGATGCATACATGCTTAATTGGAAATCAAATGTTTTTCCTGGAATTCTTGGAAGAACTTGTGACAGGCCTTGCGAGCCAGCATGCAGAAGATCTAGAACACATGAAGAACCGGTAGCAATTTGCAGATTAAAAAGAGTTGCCGCCGATAATAAAGAAGACTTTGATACTCTTCTTCCTGAGATTCCGTCTGAAAAAAATGGAAAAAACATTGCTTTGATTGGTGGTGGCCCTGCTTCTTTGACTGTAGCTAGAGATCTATTACCTTTAGGTTACGAGGTAACGGTATTTGAAAAAGATCCTAAGCCTGGTGGGTTAATGAGAACCAATATTCCATCTTTTAGATTACCTGAAGAAGTTTTAGATGAGGAAGTTTATAGAGTCATCAAAATGGGTGCGAAGTTTGTTAACAATACTGAAATTAAAAGCATGAAGTCTCTTGTAGATGATGAAAAATTTGATGCTGTTTTTGTAGGTACAGGAGCACCTAAAGGGAAAAATTTAAATATTCCCGGAAGAGATGAAGCATCTGAAAATATTCATATTGGTATTGATTGGCTTACTAGTATCGCTTTTGAACACATATCTTCTATTGGGAAAAAAGTAGTTGTAATTGGTGGTGGAAATACTGCAATGGATTGCTGCAGGACAGCCATTAGGTTAGGAGCTGAAGATGTGAAAGTTACTGTAAGAAGTCCTTTCGAAGAAATGAAGGCTTCAGATTGGGAGATTGAAGAAGCTATAGATGAAGGAATCCCTATTCTTGAAAACACTTCTCCCAAAGAATTTGTTGTAGATGACAATGGAAAACTTAAGGGAGTTAAGTTCGAGAAAGTAGCACCCCAATATTCCGATGATGGAAAAAGAAAGATGGTTCCTACTGGCGAGGAAATAGTCATTGAGTGCGATGACGTTTTATTAGCAATTGGTCAAGATAATGCCTTTGATTGGATTGAAAGAGATATTGGAATGGAGTTTGGTGAATGGGATATGCCTATTGTTGATAAAACTACAATGCAATCAACTTTACCAAAGGTCTTTTTTGGTGGTGATGCAGCATGGGGACCTGAAAATATTATTTGGGCAGTAGCTCATGGTCATCAAGCTGCTATATCGATTGATAACTATTGTAACGGAGTTGATCTTCTTGATAGACCTGATCCTCTAACAAATCTTGTGAGTCAGAAAATGGGTGTTCATGAATGGGCATATGATAATGATATCTCTCAAGAGGATAGAAACATTGTTCCTCATGCTGATCATTCCGAAGCACTGAAAAGTTTAAAAGTAGAAGTTGAGCTAGGGTACGACGAACAACTTGCACTAGATGAGGCTCAAAGATGCCTTAATTGCGATATGCAGACAGTGTTTAAAGAAGATCTCTGCATTGAGTGTGATGCTTGTGTTGATATCTGCCCTACCGATTGTATTAACTTCACTGATAACGGTACTGAAGAATTTGTTAGAGGAAGTCTTAGAATACCAGCGGTAAATTTAGATCAGAGTTTATATGTTTCAGACAAACTCAAAACTGGCAGGGTAATGGTTAAGGACGAAGATGTTTGTGTTCACTGTGGGCTTTGTGCAGAAAGATGTCCTACTGGAGCCTGGGATATTCAAAAGTTTTCTTACACAGAAGCTCAAACTTTGAATTCGAAAGATAAGAAAAAATACAAGGAAGTTGCATAATGGAAAAACTTCAAACTTTTGATTCCTTAGTTTCTAAGAATGACTTTGTAATTAAATTTGCAAATGTGAATGGCTCTGGTTCAGCGAGTGCTAACCAAATGTTTGCTAAAGCAGTTTTCAGAATGGGTATTCCTGTAAGTCCAAAAAATATTTTTCCCTCAAATATTCAAGGATTACCTACTTGGTTTGAAATCAGAATTAATAAAAATGGGTATCTTGGCAGTAAAGGAAGTGTTGACCTCTCTGTTGCGATGAATCCTCAAAGTTACAATCAAGATGTTGAAGAGCTCAACTCTGGTGGATATCTTTTATATGATTCTTCTTGGAAAAGAAATTTCTATAGAGATGATATTAACGTAATAGAAATTCCCCTCACTAGCCTCTGTGTTGAGTCTTTTACGAATGCAAAGCAAAGAGCCTTGTTCAAAAATATTGCCTATGTAGGTGCCTTGTCTGTACTTCTAGATATGGAGTATGAAATTTTTGAAGAACTAATATCTGAACAATTTGCTTCTAAAAAGAACTTAATCGAGCCAAATCTTAAAGCTCTTAATATTGGAAGGGACTACGTTTTAAATAATTTGCCTTATCCAATTGGTTTGACGCTGGAAAGGATGGATAAGAATGATGGAAAAATTCTTATTAGTGGGAATGAAGCAGCTGGATTGGGAGCTGTTTATGGAGGAGCAACTATTTGCGCTTGGTATCCCATAACACCTTCGACTTCGTTAGCAGAAGGTTTTGAAAAATACGCTAAAAAATTTAGAGTTGATGAAAAAACTGGAAAAAACCTCTATGCAAGCGTTCAGGCAGAGGATGAATTGTCTGCTATTGGCATGGCTATCGGGGCCAACTGGAATGGAGCTAGATCGTTCACTGCGACCAGTGGTCCTGGAATTTCGTTAATGAGTGAATTTCTTGGTCTGGCATATTTTGCTGAAGTTCCAGTTGTAGTGTTTGATGTTCAAAGAGGAGGTCCATCCACTGGTATGCCTACAAAAACACAGCAATCGGATATCTTGGCTTGTGCTTATGCTTCTCATGGTGATACTAAACATGTAATGCTTCTTCCAGAAGATCCAAAAGAATGTTTTGAATTTTCTGCAATGGCCTTTGATCTAGCAGATAGGCTACAAACTCCTGTTTTTGTTGTTACAGATCTTGATATGGGGATGAATGACTGGGTTGTCGATGAATTGGAGTGGGATGATTCCAGAAAGTTTGATCGAGGTAAGGTGTTGGACTTTGAGGCTTTGGAAAAAATGGAAGAAAAATTTGGAAGATATCATGATGTGGATGGTGATGGTATTTGTTACAGAACTTATCCAGGAGCTCATCCAAGCAAAGGGGCATATTTTACAAGAGGAACTTCCCATGATGAGTACGCTAGATATTCTGAGGATGGTGAAATAAATGCAACCAACCTAAGAAGGCTAGTCCAAAAATTCAAAACAGCCTCTGAGTTAGTCCCTGATCCTGAAATAATACTTTCAGATAAAAAAAATTGCTCCGGTGTTATTTATTACGGTAGTACGTCTGCTGCAATGATAGAAGCAAGAGATATGCTTAAAGAAGAAGGTATAGAGTTAGACCTGATGAGAGTGAAAGCTTTTCCTTTCAATTTAGATGTTTGGGATTTCATTGAAAAGCATGATTATGTTTATGTTGTAGAACAAAATAGAGATAGTCAGATGAGAACCTTGCTTATGGCTGAAGGTGGAATATCTGCAGAAAAGCTCAGATCTTTGGTTTGGTTCAATGGTCAACCTATTGAAGCAAATTTCATAGCAAAGAAAATTAGAGAACGTGAACCAGAAAAGATTTAGTCATGACTTATATACAAAAACCAATAAATCATCATCCAAACTTAAAGAAAAATAAACTTGGCTTAACTAGAAGAGATTATGAAGGAGCTGTATCAAGCCTTTGTGCAGGATGCGGACATGATTCCATTAGTGCTGCGATTATTGATGCATGCTTTGAGTTGAATATAGAAGCATATAAGGTTGCAAAGCTGTCAGGTATAGGATGCTCTTCAAAAGCACCAGCTTATTTTTTAAATGATTCTCACGGTTTTAATTCTGTCCATGGGAGAATGCCGTCAATTGCAACTGGGGCTAGCTGTGCAAATGATGACCTTTTATATATAGGAGTCTCTGGAGATGGGGATAGTGCATCAATTGGTATGGGTCAGTTTGTTCATGCAATACGTAGACAAGTAGATATGACTTATATCGTTGAGAATAATGGAACTTACGGTCTGACAAAAGGTCAATTTTCTGCAACTAACGATAAAGACTCTCCCAATAAATATGGAGAAGAAAATCCCTTCCCGCCTGTTGATTTGGCTGCTTTGGCTATTCAACTAGGAGCAAGTTATGTTGCAAGAAGTTTTTCTGGTGACAGGGAACAACTAGTTCCATTAATAATGGGAGCTTTTCAACATAAAGGATTTGCTCTACTAGACATAATTAGTCCTTGTGTAACTTTTAATAATCATGATGCTTCAACAAAAAGTTATGATCACATCAGAGAACATAATGATGCTTTGGGTAAGGTAGATTTTGTTCCTTTAGGTAGAGAAATCACAGCAAACTATCAAGAGGGAGAGACTGTTGAGGTAAATTTACATGATGGATCAAAAATGTCTTTAGAAAAGTTAGACAGTAGTTATGATCCAACTGATGCTAATCTCGCATTGAATACCGTCAGAGAGAAAAATGATGAGGGCAAAGTTGCAACGGGGCTTTTATATATTGACACTAAAGCTCCTGATCTATACGAAACTCTAAATGCCATCGACAAGCCTCTAAATATGCTTAACGAGGAAGAGCTTTGCCCAGGATCAGACAAACTGAAGACAATCAACGAGGGTTTAAATTAGTTTTCTAAACTAACTCCTATTCTTGAGGCTATTTCTTGGTAGGATTCAATTACGTCGCCCAAGCCTTGTCGAAATCTATCTTTATCAAGCTTCTTTCTTGTCTCAGCATCCCACACTCTGCAACCATCAGGAGTCATCTCATCGCCTAAGTACATTTTTCCATCTTGTCTCCCGAACTCGAGTTTGAAATCGACAAGCAATAACCCTCCATCTGCAAACATTTTTTTTAAAACGTCATTAACTTTAAAAGTTAATTCTCTCATCTCTTCTATATCTTCCTCAGTTCCCCAATTAAAGGAAATAATGTGAAATTCATTTACCATCGGATCGCCTAGCTCATCATCTTTATAGAAAAATTCAAACGTTGGAGGATTTAACTCCATGCCTTCTTCAAGCCCCAATCTTTTGCATATGCTCCCAGCTGTAATATTCCTCACAACACATTCAATTGGAACCATTTCTAATTTCCTAACAAGGCTTTCATTTTCTGAGACCTCGTCTATGAAATGGGTAGGTATGCCAGATTTTTCTATTTGTTGCATAACATGCGCATTAAATCTGTTATTTACAGTCCCTTTGCCAGCAAGTTTTTCGATTTTTTTTCCATCAAAAGCAGAAGTGTCATCTCTATACTCCATAATAAGCTGATCAGAATTTTCAGTGGTATATAAAGATTTTGCCTTGCCGCTCGATAAAAGTTCTATTTTCTTCATAATTATTATTTAAGATAGAGATTGATTAATTTCAGACAGAAGACTTTCAAGCTCATCATTCCATTCTTCTGAATCTAACATTATTTGAGTTAGATCTTCTGATGATGATCTTACAATAATTTTATACTCTTTAGGCTCACTTTTTCTTAGTCTTGCGAGGATTCCCTCTTCTTCAGGTAACCCATAATTAATCAAAACATAGCCCTCTTCTCTATTTAGATCCTTAACATTAATTGCTGCCTCTTTAAGAGCTCTGTTCAGAGCTGCCCAAGTTCTAGCAAAACCTATACTCAGCTTGATATATGATTTTCCATCATTCGTATTGATTACTTCAGACTTTCTGCCTTGATTTAAGTTTAAGGCAACTAAGGAAGTGCCTTGAGAAACAGTAGCTGAAGAAAAATAATCCAGTAACTTCCTTAAAAATTCATCTGCTTCAGAATTATCATTATCAAGAATAGCCCAATCATTTTCCTGTTTTACAAGCTCAGTAAAAAATAATTCAGTACTGGCTTGTCTTATTCCATGTTCAACTTTAAATCGATACTTGACCTCTTTATCCTTTCTATTGAAAATTTCTGTTTCAATGACTCCTTCATCTGGATCAGAAATCCTAATAGATAAATCATTTTCGTTTTCAATATATTGATTAAGAATCGGCCATACTGAGCTAGGCAATGACTCAACATATAACCATCTAATTTGACCCAGTTTATGGAGTCTTATTTCATTATTGCTTCCTGAAGAAAAAAACTGTCTTGGTCTTTGAAGCTCATAACTTAATTTCTCTTTATCTATTTCGCCATTTATAGGATACAAATCTAAGAGAATTGTAATGTCCTCAATGACTTCAGACAAAGTGTTATCTTCTTCCTCTAATAAATATGCATTTCTAGATTGTTTGGATGGATCAGAAACACAGCTAGCTAATATTAAAAGTAATACAAAAAATCTCATCTCAAATTAACTCAAGTTTTAATAATTCCTCTTGCAAGGTTTGTTGATGCTCTTTAGAAAGGTTAGTTAGAGGCAATCTAATTCCAATATCTATCAAGCCCATTCTACTTAAAGCCCATTTTACAGGTATTGGATTAGATTCTAAAAAAAGCATTTCATTTAAATTAGAAATTTTATTTTCTATAACCTTTGCCTCTGAAGATTTTTCAAGAGCAAAATCACATAACTTAGACATTAAATCGGGCACAACATTGGCAGTAACCGAAATATTTCCGTGGCCTCCATTTAGAATAAAGTCTGTTGCCGTGGCATCGTCACCTGAGTATAGAAAAAAAGTTTTATCGCTAATTAATTTTTTGAGTTTTTCTAATCTTGATAGATCCCCTGTGGCCTCTTTGATTCCTAAAATGTTCTCATGAGGTGCTAACCTGGCTATAGTTTCAGGCAATAAATCACAACTAGTTCTTCCTGGAACGTTATAAAGCACTTGAGGAAATTCAACTTGATCTGCTATGTGAGTGTAATGTTGGAATAGACCTTCTTGTGTTGGCTTGTTGTAGTAAGGCGTAACAGATAAAGAAGCATCGGCACCAGCACTTTTAGCTGCCATACTCAAGTATATTGCTTCCTTTGTACTATTAGCTCCCGTACCAGCAAAAATAAAAACCTTTTTATCTGCTTTTTTGACTATTCTTTCAATAACCGAAATATGTTCTGAAACTTCCAAAGTAGCAGATTCGCCTGTTGTACCAACCGCAATAATTCCTTTAGTTCCTGACTCAATATGAAAATCCACAAGTTTATCAAGAGCATCCAGATCAAGGTCTCCGTTTGCCTTCATAGGAGTCACAATTGCTACTATACTTCCCTTAACTAACATATTTCTTTTTGCAAAGTTGAATTGTATATTATTGACTTAAATAAATTACTTTTTTAAGAGGAAAAAAATGGGAAAAATTATAGAAGGTAAAAAAATTCCAACTTTTAAGGCAGATGCTACAAATGATTCTGTTTTTGATATAAAAAATAATAAAAAGAATTTAGTGATTTATTTCTATCCTAAAGATAATACTCCCGGATGCACGACTGAGGGAGAAAATTTTAGAGACCTTTACAAAAAGTTTAAAGATGTAAATGCAGAAATTTTCGGCGTCTCAAGAGAAAGCTTAAAGTCTCATGAAAATTTTAAAGAAAAATTTAAATTTCCTTTTGAACTAATTAGTGATCCTGAGGAAAAACTTTGTAAATTATTTGATGTTATTAAGGAAAAAAGTATGTACGGAAAAAAATACATGGGAATAGAAAGGAGTACTTTTTTAATCGATTCAAATAATAAGTTAATCAAGGAATGGAGGAAAGTTAAGGTTCCTGGACATGCGCAAGAGGTCTTAGAAACTCTTGAAGAATATTTAAAATGTTAATTATTAACTGCAGGCCAAGACTTTATCACTGCTCTTATTGCAGTAGCTAATGGGACCGCCAATAAAACTCCCCAAAATCCCCAAATACCTCCAAAAATAAGTATTGCCAATACAATTAAAACTGGATGGAGATTTACTTCTCTTCCAATCAAGAGCGGGAATAGAACATTCCCATCTAGAGCTTGAATGATCAGATAAGTAGCTAGGAAAATTAAATAATTCATATCCAAGCCCCACTGAAAATAGCCAACGATAGCAACAGGTATCGTTACAAAAATAGCACCAAATAATGGTATCAAAACCGATAACCCAACCAATATGCCAAGTAAAAGAGAATAATTGGCACCGAGTATAGAGAATGCGGTTGTTGTAACAATCCCTACAATGATTAATTCAAGAACCTTACCTCGAAGATATTTAAAAAGTTGAGAATCTAGTTCTATCCAGATTTTGGAGGCTGAACTTTTATCGCTAGGAAGAAAATAAGCAACGTACTCAAGCATTTGCTTCTTATCTTTTAAAAAGAAGAATACTAAAAAAGGAATTAGCACCAAATAAACAAGGGCGCTCATTGCTGCTGAAAACCCAGCATTTAGCTGTAAAAGGGTTTGCTCAAGAATATTAGGCAAGCTAGAGGTTACAGTTACACTCAAGTTTTCGATTTGTTCTGAGGTAAAAAATTCTGGGTAATCATTAAAGAAATTCACAAGAATGTCTTCTAAGTTTTCTACGATTCTAGGTAATTCATTTACCAACCCAATTATTTGTCTTGAGAGTAAAGGGAAGATTAGAAACAATGAAAGATATAGACCGAAAAACAAAGTTATCGAAATAGTTAGACCTATAGGTCTTGAAAACCCTCTTCTTTCGGTAGCAGTAACTACACTGTTTAATAAATATGCAACAAGAGCACTTATAAATAACGGCGTAAGAATTGAACCGAAGAAAATCACTATAATTCCTATAAAAACTAATAAAATTGATAAAGAAATTTGATCTTCCGTATGAAAATATTTATCAATAAGATTTTTAAAATATGAAGCCATAAACTTTTGAACTATTTTGTTTTCTAGTAATCAAAAGTAATTATACTGTTATTGTGAAGAGATTTTTTTTATTTTTAACTCTAGTAGTTCTATCTTTCTCGAGTGCACAGGACATTCAGGATGATTTACCAGTTTTAGGTGATAGATCGTCCGCATCTGTGTCGTTATCTGGTGAATTTGAAATGGGGAGATTATGGCTTTCTCTTTTCAGATCGCAAGCTAAAGAGCATTCCGATCCTCTTGTGAGGTCATACATAGAAGATTTGATATATAGGCTAGCAGAGAATTCACAAGTTAAAGATAGAAGATTTGAATTCATTATCATTGATGATAAGTCTATTAATGCCTTTGCAGCGGCTGGAGGAATAATAGGGATTAATACTGGTTTATTCTTTTACACAAATGATGAGTCTGAATTTTCGTCAGTTATGACTCATGAATTGGCTCATTTAAGCCAGAGACATTATGCAAGAAGTCAAAATAGAGGATCGCCTTTGGCAAATGCTCTAATGATTCTAGGAAGCATAGCTTTGGCGGCTGCATCTAATAATCCTCAGGCGATCATAACTGGACCAGCCTTGATGCAACAATTAAATACTAATTTCACTCGCTCTAATGAACAAGAAGCAGATCGAATAGGCTTCAATAATCTTGTCAGGTCAGGTTTTGATCCCAAGGGACAAGGAAGGATGTTTAAGATACTTCAGGATCTCTCTCGTAATAATTCTGAAGATCAATTTGGTTACTTAAGGACACATCCATTTCCTAAGGATCGTATTACTGATGCCAGGATCAGGGAAACTGAGTTTGTAGAAAAAAACTCATTTGTATCTTACAGAGACTCAGTTGACTTTCATCTAGTTAAAAAAAGAATTGAAAGCGGAATAGAGCAAAATCCTAGAGGTTTAATAAGAAAATATTCCAGCGAACTTAGAAAAGCAAAAACAAAAAAAGATGAGACTATTTCAAAGTATGCCCTTCACCTTGCGTATCTAAATAATAAAGATTACTCAAAAGCCTTTTCGTTAATAAGAGAATGCATAGAATTAGATCCTATCAATATCAATCTTCAAATATCCTTAATGGAAGCTCACATGAAGGCTGGTAATATCCTTGAGAGTGTTTCTTTAGGAAAAAACCTTATTTCCCTGCATCCTAATAATTATTCAATCTCCCTGTTGTTATCTAAAGCGTTATTCAGAGATAAAAAATATGATGAAGCTGAAGAAATTTTAAATGACATTTCAAAAAAAAGACCTACCGACCCTTTCGTTTGGTATGAGTTAGCAGAAGTGCAAGGCTTCTCAAATAACCTTATTGGATTGCATAGGTCTAGAGCTGAGTACTTCTTTTTAACGGGGCGATTTGAAGCAGCAATCATGCAGCTTAGAGAGGCATCAAAACTGGCTACAAACTTCTTCGAGGTAAGTGAAAGTATCAGGACTAGAATGGAAGAAATTTATCAGACTACTGAAGCCTTAAAGAGAATGGGCTGATTAAGCTGGGAATAAATCAGAGAAATCTCTTCCAGCTAATAAATGTAAGTGAAGATGAAAGACAGTTTGCCCGGCTGAGGCTCCATTATTTATTACGACGTTAAATGAATCTTCTGTTTCAAATTTTCTAGACATCTCTCCAACGATAAACATCAAGTGTCCGAGAATTGATACATCCTCCTCAGAAGCATCTGATAATTTTGGAATTGGTTTTTTTGGAATAATAAGTAAATGTATTGGAGCCTTGGGATTTATATCCTCAATAACAATACATAAATCATCTTCATAATGAGTAGTGGATGGTATTTCTTTATCTATTATCTTTTGAAAGATAGTTTTTTCTTCCGACATCTAAGAAATCTTATAGCCCAAGTAAGTAGCACTCAAGCATAAAAGTACATTTACTAAAATATATAAAAAAGAATTTGTCATTCCAAATGTTTGATACAGTTCTAAAGACTCTTTAGTAAAAGCTGAAAATGTTGTAAATGATCCTAGAAATCCTATGATTAAGAAATTTTTTATATTTTCCGAAATCACTTCTGAAGTCTCTGAAATATAAAAACCAATAATAAAACATCCTATGATGTTCACTACCAGAGTTCCAAGGGTGAAGCTGAGAATTGAATAGTTATTCAAAAATGAGGATATCAAATATCTTGATGAAGCGCCTAAAGCTCCACCGAAAGAAATCATTAAAATAGACATATTAAAGTGGTGGGTCGTATAGGATTCGAACCTATGACCAATTGATTAAAAGCCAACTGCTCTACCAACTGAGCTAACGACCCACGTATTATTGAAACTTTTTCAATTCTTCGGCTGCGAGTATACCAGCTCCAGAGTCAGGGTGATTGTTAATTAAGTAATTAAAATATTCTTTTGCCTTATTAGAATCTTCTGACCTTAAACTTATCATTCCTAATTTAAAATTTGCATCTGGTACCCTGCTATGTTCCGCATAAGTGGAAATTAGTTCATTAAAAGAATCAGAGGAATCAGTGTAATTTTCTTGAAGAAAATATATTTCACCCAACCAAAATAAAGCATCTCCAATGAAATTTCCTTCAGGAAATGAAAGGATCAAGTATCTTAGTTTTTCTGATGCTTCAGCAAATCTTCCATCTTCTATGAGTTGAAGAGAATCTGACCAAAGTTCAAATTCATTGCTAGCATCATCTTCTTCGATTAATCCTGCTAAAGGATCTAATTCATCTATATTTGTTCCCTCTATTTCTTCTTGAACCAACAAAATACCTTCTAACTCATGGATTCTTTTGTCTAAATCTACATATCTGAGTTGCTGCGTATCTTCAATTCTATTTAATTTATAGTTAATTTCTTCAAGCTGACTCAAGAGTGTTTGAATTTCTTTTTCAAGGGAATTAATCTTATTTAACAACAACCTTTCCGACTCAGAATCTTGTGCCCAAGTCGAAGAGGTTATTAAAAAAAATAAAAGTAAAAGAGATCTTTTAATCACTTAAAGCTAGTAAAGAGATATCTCAACTCTCCTGTTAGCTCTATATGCCGATTCAGAAGAACCAAGCCTATCTGGTCTTTCTTCACCGTATGAAACGACATCAATCTTAGAAGATGAGATACCGTTGACTATTAAAAATTCTTTAACGGATTGAGCTCTTTTTTCACCCAATGCTAGGTTATATTCTCTTGTGCCTCTCTCGTCGCAATGACCTTCTAATCTGATTGCCTTTGCTCTTTTAGCAAATCTAATGTACTGCTCCAAGGTATCCATAGCATCATCACCAAGGTCAAAGTTATCAAACTCAAAATAAACCTTATCAGGCAAATTTACATCCATTTTTGGACCCATCTGAGCAGATTGACCAGAAACAGAAGCGTAGCTAGATGCAGATACATCGTCAGCCACATCATTAGCACAACCACTACCTAAACATGCCAATATTGATATTAGAAAAATACTTATTGGTTCCATTTTTATCCTCATCTAGTTAAACGTTCTATTATGTTTGACTCAAAATTCTTGAATTAGTTCAAGAAAGGAGACCAAACAGGTTCCCGAATAGCGCCAATTTTACTAGGTATTTTAAACTTTGCCAGCCCATCAAGCGAAATTCCGGCTAAATAGCCATTTTCAGCGTCTTTCGTGGCATAAATAATGAAGTTATTATTAGGAGAAACGCTTGGAGATTCATCTAATGCAGTCTCAGTAAGCATCTTTAGACCACTTTT
>CACFIK010000015.1:0-31515 GCA_902566305.1 uncultured SAR86 cluster bacterium
AGGAAAACTATCCCTTCCATTAGAAAAAATTAAATTTGTTAAAGCTTCTGAATCGATTTATAAATTTTTAACAGAAATTGCTCCTTTTAATAAGCCCTCAGCTAGTATGATCTGCAAGGTTTGCATCATTGAAACGTCATAAATTTCATTTTCTTTTTTTAACATTTTTTCTTTCCGCAAATGCTTATGCGGAAATCCTAAATAACTTAGAGGTTGCTTGGGTGGTAGACGGCGATACCGTGCATGCAACCAAGAACGGTCAACTATACAAAATAAGATTAACCGAAATAGATGCTCCTGAGAGAGATCAACCTTTTGGAAAACAATCTACAGATAATTTGAAAGTTTTTCTTAGAAAAGGATTTATCGATGTTGATCTAAAGGGCCAAGATATCTACAAAAGACATTTGGGAAGGATTTATGTTGACGGTAAAGACATCAATAAAAAAATGGTCTCGACTGGAAGTGCTTGGGTTTACGATAAATACGTTACTGACAAGAGTTTTTATATAGAACAGAAGAAAGCCCAAAATAATAAGCTAGGAATTTGGGCTGATGAGGAAGCCATGCCTCCTTGGGAGTGGCGCCAACGGAATAATTAATTTTCCAGAGAACTTTCCC
This sequence comes from uncultured SAR86 cluster bacterium, assembly GCA_902566305.1. Taxonomy (GTDB): domain Bacteria; phylum Pseudomonadota; class Gammaproteobacteria; order Magnimaribacterales; family AG-339-G14; genus CACNYO01. The sequence goes on from CACFIK010000015.1 coordinate 622, forward strand.
ATTCTCCTAAAGCAGCTAATTTATTCATTTTAGCTCTGTGAGAAAACGCTTCTTGCGCAGCAGTCTCGTTCTCAACATTACCGCTCCAAGCTTTAAGAGCAGCTTGTTGTAGCGCTCTTCCATAAGAAAAGCTTAACTTCCAAGGATTAGATGATATTTTATTCATCTTGTCTAAATGCGCAGTTGAATCAATATCAGACTGCCCACCTGACAAAAAAGTTACTGCAGGCAAATCATCAGAAAGACTGTTTTGTAAGCACTGCACAGTTTTTTCTGCTACTAAAGAAATATTCGCTTGCTCGCTTGCAGTTGAACCGCTGGTAACCATGTTGGGCTTTAGAATTGTTCCTTTGATGTCAACTTCATGATCAGTCAGAGAATTAAACAACGTTTCGAGCGCTCTAGATGTCGCTGAGTAACAATCTTCAATTGAATGGAACCCATCCATGAGAACCTCAGGCTCAACAATTGGAACCATATTGTTGTTTTGAACTATTTTTGCATACTCTGCCAAAGCCTCCATGTTTGCCTTAAGACAATCATCTGAAGGAAATGAACCGTCTTGTTTTATTACTGCTCTCCACTTAGTAAATTTAGCTCCTAATGAAAAATACTCTGCACATCTTTCATCAAGGCCATCTAAGCCTTGAGTTAAATTTTCATCTGGCGAAGAGTCAAGTGGCTTGATACCTTTATCAACTTTTATTCCTGGAAGAGCTCCCTGAGCATAAATAATATCCGAAAGCATCGTTCCGTCTTTCGCTGTTTGTCTTAAAGTTTCATCAAAAAGTATCACGCCTCCAATGTTATTTTTCATGCCTTCAGCTCTGAATAATAATTCTCGATAGTCTCTTCTATTTTCTTCGGTTGATTCTGTATCAATCGTGTCAAACCTCTTGGTAATTGTGGGCGTGCTTTCATCAGCAGCTAAAATTCCCTTACCGTCCGAAACTATATGATTAGCAATATCTTCTAAACTTTCAAAATTCATATTTTCTCCTTTAATGCATCTAGAGAGGGTAATGATCCTTTCTCAATATATTCCAAAAAGGCACCTCCTGCAGTTGAGGCGTAACCTACTTTATCTAATAAGTTTGATTGATTAAAGGCAGTTAAAGTCTCTCCTCCACCAATAACAGAGTATGCGTCTGATTCAGAAATAACCTTGGCAAGATGCAATGTACCTTTTGAAAATTCTTCTCTCTCAAAAAAACCTAAAGGACCGTTCCATAGTATAGTTTTACAACTCGAGATAATATTATTTAAGCTTTTTATTGAGTTTATACTAACGTCATAAATAATGTCGTCTGGCAATATTCCTTCAAAAGTTTTCTCAACAATAGACTTATCTTTTTGTTCTACTACAAAGGTCTCGGGCAATATTATTTTGTTATTTTTACTAAGATCTTTTGCTTCTTCCAAAAAATCATTTTCTACAATCGATTGACCGACTTCATACCCTTTTGATTTGTGTAATGTATTAGCTATCCCTCCTCCAACGAAAAGCCAATCAACTTTTTCAAGAAGAGATTCCAGAATATTTATTTTTGTTGATATTTTTGAGCCGCCGATGATTCCCAGCATTGGTTTTGATGGATTATTTAAAATTCCTTCTAAAGAATTTAACTCTTCCTCAACCAACCTTCCAACACATGAATCTATAAAATGACTAACTCCTTCAGTGGAGCAGTGACTTCTATGAGCCGATCCAAAAGCATCCATGACAAAAACATCAGCTAATTGTGCAAGCTTTTTTGAAAATAACTCATTGTTGTCAGTTTCACCTTCAAAAAATCTTACATTTTCCAACATCGAAATCTTTTTTTGATTATCTGAGAAATGATCAAGGTTTAAGTCATCATGAAAATAAATCTCTTCGGACAATAAAGTGCTCAAGTGTTCAGCAACTTTTTTCAGAGAAAAGTCTTTATCAATCTCTCCTGCTTTTTCAGGTCTGCCTAGATGGCTGAGAATTATTACTGAACTGGCTTTAGATAAAATATAAGTTAAAGTTGGCAGTGTTCTTAAAATTCTCTCGTCATCACTGACTTTTCCATTTGAATACTTTACATTGTAATCAAATCTGACTAATACTCTTTTTCCTTGAAGATCAAGATCATCAAGCGTCGGGATCCCGTTGATCATTTTTTAAGAAAACTGATTATTTTTTTTGAAACCTTATCTGCGGTAAATCCGAAGTGATCCATTAAAACTGATCCTGGAGCTGATTCACCAAAAGATTCCATTCCAAGGACTAAGTCTCCTTGATTGAGATACTTATGCCAGAAGTCTGGGTAACCGCATTCAATGGCTACTCGCGGTCCGTCTCCGAGAATGTTAGTTTTATATTCTTCGTCTTGTTGATCAAAAATTTCAGTACAAGGCATAGATACAACATTTGCTTTTAAGCCATTTTCCTTTAAGTGCGCTTTCGCATGCATAGCTAACTGAACCTCTGATCCAGTGGCTATAATGGTTAAATCGTTCTGCTCTTCCTTGCTAAGTAAGTAACCTCCTTTTGCAATCTGTGTATGATCATCTCTTTCCTGAGGTTCTAAGTTCTGTCTAGATAGGATTAAAGCAGTCGGTTTATCTTGTGAAGTTAATGCCGCTTTCCAAGAGTAAGCTGTTTCAACGCCATCGCAAGGCCGCCAAGTATTTAAGTTCGGCGTAGATCTTAATATGGTTAGATGCTCAACGGGCTGATGGGTTGGCCCATCCTCACCTACACCGATAGAATCATGTGTATAAACGTATATTATTGGCAACTTCATCAATGCGCTCATTCGAACTGCATTTCTTGCATAATCTAAAAAGGTTAAAAAAGTCCCTCCATAAGGTCTAAAACCACCATGCAAATAAAGCCCATTCATTATGGCAGACATGCCAAATTCTCTTACCCCATAACTTAAATAATTCCCTATTCCGTTCTCTAAAATTTCTGAACCCTTCCATTGAGTATTGTTAGATGGAGATAAATCAGCAGAACCTCCAAACAATTCTGGAATTCTAGGACCTAATGAATCAAGGCACATGCCAGATGCCTTTCTTGAAGCATGGTGCGTCTCATCGTTTGAAAAATTTTCTATTAAGTCTTCAAAAATTTTATTTAGCTCCTCAGGTAAAGAGTTTGAAAATATTCTTTCAATTTCCGAATGCTCTTTTGAATAATTTTTTGAGTAATCATCAAACATTGCGTTCCAATCATCTTCTACAGCTTGACCATCTTTTTCATTATTCCAAGCTTCATAAACATGCTCGGGAACTTCGAATGGAGGGTACTCCCATCCAATCTCTTCTCTAGTAAGTTGTATTTCTTCGTCGCCCAAAGCTGCCCCATGCACCTCAGAAGTGCCAGATTTATTTGGAGAACCCTTGCCTATGACGGTTTTGCAACAAATCAATGTAGGCTTTGCAGATTTTTTTGCCTTTTCTATGCAAGAATTTATTTTGCTGACATCGTGACCGTCTACATTACCAAAGACTTCCCAGCCATAAGACTCAAATCTTTTTTTTGTATCGTCAGTGAACCAACTATCCACCCTTCCATCAATGCTGATTTCATTATCGTCGTAAAATACGATTAAATTGCCTAATTCTAATGTTCCAGCTAAGGAACAGGCTTCATGAGAAATACCTTCCATTAAATCTCCATCTCCAACAAAGGCATAGGTTTTGTGATCAAAAATTTTGAAAGTATCTTTATTGTATTTTGTAGCCAATATTTGCTCTGCCAAAGCCATTCCAACAGCGTTAGCAATGCCTTGACCTAATGGTCCTGTAGTTGTCTCAACCCCAGGTGCATAACCTATTTCAGGATGGCCAGGCGTCTTTGAATGCAGTTGCCTAAAGTTTTTAAGGTCACTAATTGAAAGTTCATAGCCGGTGAGATGCAGGAGAGAATAAAGCAGCATAGAACCATGCCCGTTTGAAAGAACAAACCTATCTCTATTTAACCAGTTGGGATTTTTGGGATTATGGGATAGGTGATTCATCCAGAGCGCTTGAGCAATTTCTGCCATGCCCATTGGCATTCCTGGGTGTCCGCACCCGGCTGCTTGTACTGCATCCATAGACAAGGCTCTGATGGAGTTAGCAAAATCTGAATTGGTAGATTGTTTAGGCAATTTTCAAAACGTATATTTTCTACTATTTTGATCGAGCTTCATAGTAGAATGTCCGACCTCAATGAGATTTAAATGAGCGAATATACTACTTTTACGTCCGAATCCGTATCAGAAGGTCATCCAGACAAGCTATCTGATCAAATTTCTGATGCGATCCTTGATGCGTTCCTTGCTGAGGATCCTAAAGCAAGAGTTGCATGTGAAACTCTAGTTAAAACTGATCTCGTTGTTGTAGCCGGTGAAATAACATCAAGTGCAAACCCCGATCTGGAGAAAGTCGTTAGAAATGTAATCAATGAGATTGGTTATGATAACGATGCTGTTGGTTTCAACGGAGACAAAGTAGAATTTTTGAATGCCATTGGAAAGCAATCTCTTGATATTGCTCAAGGTGTTGATGAAGGGACAGGCGAAGATCTTGATCAAGGAGCGGGCGATCAAGGTTTAATGTTTGGTTACGCAACTAATGAAACTGAACAACTGATGCCAGCACCTATTCATTACTCACATTTGTTAGTTAAAAAACAATCGGAAGTGAGAAAAAATGGAAAACTAAATTGGCTTAGACCCGATGCAAAAAGTCAATTATCTTTTAATTATGATAGCAATGGGAATCCTTCTGCAATTACTGCAGTTGTTTTATCTACTCAACATGATGAGGAAGTCTCACAAGACGATTTAAAAGAAGGTGTGATGGAAGAGATTCTGAGGCCAGTTTTACCTAGCAACCTAGTAAATAAAGAGACAAAATTTTTTATAAATCCTACCGGAAGATTTGTTGTTGGAGGCCCTGTCGGAGATTGTGGCTTAACAGGCAGGAAAATCATTGTTGATACTTATGGCGGTATGGCTAGGCATGGTGGAGGCGCTTTCTCTGGAAAAGATCCTTCAAAAGTTGATAGATCAGCTGCATATGCAGGAAGATATGTTGCAAAGAATATTGTAGCCGCTGGATTGGCTGACAAATGTGAAGTGCAAGTATCTTATGCAATTGGAATTGCTGAACCAACCTCGATCAGTGTCAACACATTTGGAACAGGGAAAATTTCTGAAGAGCAAATATTACGTTTAATTAGAGAAAAGTTTGATTTAAGACCTAAAGGGCTAATAGCTATGCTTGATTTATTAAAACCTATTTATCAAGAAACAGCAGCTTATGGACATTTTGGAAGAGAACAATTCCCCTGGGAAAAAATCGATAAAATTGAAGAGTTAAAATCCTAAAACGGAGCAATAAATGGAATTCAAAGATTATAAAGTGGCCGACATAAATTTAGCTGATTGGGGAAGAAAAGAAATAATTCTCGCTCAAGCTGAGATGCCAGCTCTTATGAAATTAAGAGAAAGATATGGCGAAGAAAAACCTCTTAAAGGAGCAAAAATAATGGGTTGCATCCATATGACAATTCAAACAGCTGTTTTAATTGAGACTCTTGTTGAGCTTGGAGCTGAAGTCAGATGGTCATCTTGTAATGTTTTTTCTACTCAAGATCATGCTGCAGCTGCTATTGCAGCGGCTGGCATACCCGTATTTGCCTGGAAAGGAATGAACGACGAAGAATTTGACTGGTGCATAGAACAAACGATATTGGAAGGTGAGAAGCCATGGGATGCAAATATGATTCTTGATGACGGCGGAGATCTGACTGCAATGGTTCATGATAAATTTCCAGAAATGCTAGAAAGTATTCATGGAATCTCTGAAGAAACCACAACAGGCGTTCATCGATTAAACGAAATGGTCGAGAAAGGAGAACTCAAAGTTCCAGCCATCAACGTAAATGATTCAGTTACTAAGTCGAAAAATGATAATAAATATGGCTGTAGACACAGTCTTAATGATGCTATTAAAAGAGGAACTGACATGCTCCTTTCAGGAAGGAAAGCTTTGGTAATAGGTTATGGTGATGTGGGTAAAGGATCTGCAATGAGCTTGAGACAAGAAGGTATGGTTACTCGAGTAACTGAAATTGATCCAATTTGTGCAATGCAAGCATGTATGGATGGTTACGAAGTAGTATCGCCATATGTAAATGGTCAAAATAATAATGACGATGAATCAATCAATAAATCTTTACTGCAAGATACGGACTTAATTGTGACAACTACAGGTAATGTAAACGTTTGTGATAAACACATTCTTAATAATCTCAAAAGCGGAAGCATAGTTTGCAACATCGGACACTTTGATAACGAGATTGATACTGCCTATATGAGAGATAAATGGACTTGGGAAGAGATAAAACCTCAGGTTCATAAAATTTATCGAGACTCTAAAGATTCTTCTAATTATTTAATCCTTCTATCAGAGGGAAGATTGGTTAATCTTGGAAATGCAACTGGTCATCCTTCAAGAATCATGGATGGTTCTTTTGCTAATCAGGTGCTGGCTCAAAAGTTTTTGTATGAGCAAGCATTTGCATCCATAAACGACGAAAACGTAAAAGAAGATATGATCACTGTGCAAGTTCTGCCAAAAGAATTAGATGAAGAAGTTGCGAGTTACATGGTTGAAGGTTTTGGTGGCGTGATGACAAAGCTAACTAAAGATCAAGCTGAATATATCAATGTCGATGAAGCAGGACCTTACAAACCTGAATATTACAAATACTAATGACCAAAAAGAATACCAGTTGGGGAGGAAGATTTACTCAATCGGTATCAGCAATAGCTAGTAAATTTTCCAACTCCATTGATGTTGATTCTGTTCTTGCAGAAAAAGATATTATTGGATCCATAGCATATGCAGAATCTTTGCAGGAAGCAGGAGTTATAAATAAATCAGAGCTCATCAAGATTAAACGCGGTCTTAATCAAATAAAAAAAGAAATAGAAACTGGAAAATTTAAATGGAATCCTTCGCTTGAAGATGTTCATATGAATATCGAGTCAGCCCTAGAAAAGAAAATTGGAGATTCTGCAAAAAAATTACATACCGGTAGATCAAGAAATGATCAGGTTGTTACAGACTTAAAGCTTTTTCTCAAAGATGAAACCAAAGCTATTAAGAAAAAAATTAAAGACCTGCAAAAAAGTATTTTAAATAAAGCCCAAAAACATCATACAGATCTCATGCCAGGCTTTACTCATCTGCAAATAGCTCAGCCGGTAACCTTAGGCCACCATTTGCTTGCTTACTTTGAAATGTTGCAAAGAGACTCTATTAGATTTGAAAACAACGAAAAATCCCTAAATCAAATGCCTTTAGGAGTTGGTGCATTAGCAGGTAATAGATTTGGCATAAATAGACCAAAGCTTGCAAAAAAACTTGGTTTCACCGAGATTACAAAGAATTCAATCGATACAGTAAGCGATAGAGATTTTGTTATCGATGTATCCTATAGTTGTTCAATGCTTGCCGTTCATTTATCGAGAATGTCAGAGGAAATAATTTTATGGTCATCCTCGCAATTTGATTATGTTCAGCTTCCTGAAGAATTATGCACCGGCTCGTCAATCATGCCTCAAAAGAAAAATCCTGACATGGCAGAGCTTATTCGAGGAGGTAGCTCAAAAACTCTAGGTAACCTTGTTACAACTTTATCTTTAATGAAAAGCCAAAGCCTTTCATACAATAGAGATAATCAGGAGGATAAAGAACCTCTTTTTAAATCAATTAATTTCGTTAAGGATGCCTTAGATATTACGACTGAAATGATCAAAGGTATGAGTTTTAATATAAAGAAAATGTCGAAAGACCTAGATCTATCTGAGGTTGGAGCAACAGATTTTGCTGAGTATTTAGTTTTAAAGGGCGTCCCTTTCAGAGAAGCCCATGAAATAACCGGCAAAACAGTCAAAGAAGCTGAAAGAAGAAATATTTTTATCAGAGACTTCAGTTTGAGTGAACTAAAAAAAGTACATCCAAAGATAGAGAGAGATATTTATAAATTTATTGATCCCAAAAGAGCCATACACGCTAAGAACAGTCTCGGTGGGACATCGCCCAAAAAAGTCAAAGCAGCTATTATCGCTGCTAAAAAGACTCTTTCTTCATGAAAATATTCAGCGAAATATTACTCATTTTTAGTCTTATCTTAGGTTCCTGTGGAATCAAAGGTCCGTTATACTTGCCCACCGAAGAACCTTCGTCGCAAGAGATAGATAAGACTTATGAGACCAAATAGCATCAAAAGTTTAGACAATATCCTCTTTTTGGAGGATGTTTCCTTGTTGGATATTGCTAAAAAGTATCCAACTCCTTTTTATATTTACTCAAAAGAAATGATCCTTGCTGCTATCGATTCCTATCTAACAAATATTCGAAAAAAAGATCTAGTCTGTTATTCGGTAAAAGCAAATTCAAACCTAGCTATATTGAAAATAATGGCAGAAAAGGGAATAGGATTCGATGTCGTTTCCGGTGGAGAACTGTTTAAAGTTTTGAAGATTGGAGCTGATCCACAAAAAATTATTTATTCTGGAGTTGGTAAAACGAAACCTGAATTAGAGTATGCCGTTGATAAAGATATAAAAAGCATAAATATTGAATCTCTTTTTGAATTAGAGTTGTTAAATCAAATTGGTAAAGAAAAAAATAAAGTTATCAACACAGGTATCAGAATCAATCCAGATATTGATGCTAAGTCTCATCCCTATATTGAAACTGGCAAAGCTGACTGTAAGTTTGGATTGTCTATAGATGATGCTAAGAGGGTTGCAGATGCAAGTCATGATGGTATTTCAATATCCGGCATCTCTGCTCACATAGGATCACAAATAACAGACGATGAGCTCTTTGGAACTTTATTTAATGATTTAAAAGCTCTTTCTGAATTTTTTATATCTAAAGGACATCCAATAAATCATATTGATGTTGGTGGAGGCCTTGCTATTGACTATGACTTCAAAGAAAGTTTTTCTCCAGAATTAATGACTAAAAAAGTTATTGATATGGCTGAAGACATTCCTATTTTTTTTGAGCCTGGAAGATCTCTAATCGGACAAGCTGGTTCATTGGTCACAGAAGTATTAGGCGTAAAAATTAACGGTACAAATAGATTTTTAATTGTTGATGCAGGTATGAATGATTTAATTAGACCAGCCTTGTATCAAGCAAATCATAAGATAGAGGCTATTTCAGCTTCCAGCGAATCTCCAGAAAAGCATTATGTTGTCGGTCCGGTTTGCGAAACAGCAGATAGCTTTGGTGAATTTTCAATTGCTGCTCAAGAACATGATCATTTGGTTATTTATTCTGTAGGGGCCTATGGTTATTCAATGGCTTCAAACTATAATTCTCGTCTTCGAGCAGCAGAATATTTAATAGATGGCAGCAAAATAACTGAAATACGAAAAGCTGAGTCCTATGAGGATTTAATTAAGCTTGAGCAATATTAATGTCTGAAAACTTAACTCACATGTCTGCTCTAGGTAATGACTTCATTGTGATAGATGCTATTTCTAATCAATGCGATTTATCAAAAATGATAAAAGACGAGTTGGAGATCCTGAAACAGAACATGCCTTTTGATCAAATTCTTTGTCTCTTGCCTCCTAGAGATATTAACTGTGATGTTTATCTTGAAATATACAACGAGGATGGATCACAATCGGAGAATTGTGTTAATGGACTTAGATGCATAGGTAGATACATGCACGATTACAATCTTGCATTTAATGAAGAGATTTGTGTGCAGTTAGTTAATCAAATTACAAAAGTCAAAAAGGTAGATGAAGAAAATTATGAAGTGATTTTAGAGCAGTTCAGTTTAGATCCAGAGGATATTGGTCTGAAGAAAATCAAAAGTGATTCATACTCCTTCATGCATGATCAAGAACAAATTAACTTCTATTCTGTATCCGTTGGAAACCCGCATGCAATTATCTTTGCTCAAGAGATTTCTACAATAAGATTGGATGCTTTAGCTCAGTCCTTGAAAGAGGAAAACTGTTTTAAAAATGGTTTCAACCTAAATCTTGCGGAAATATCCTCAAATAATTCCATAAAACTTAGAGTTCATGAAAGAGGCGTTGGGGAAACTGAGGCTTGTGGAAGCGGCGCTTGTGCAACGGCTCTTGCTGCGACACTTTTCAAAGAAATGCGGCATGACATTGAAATAATATTTGAAAAAGGCACATTAAATCTGAAAATAGACCTAGATAGTAATAAAATATATTTAAGAGGAACTACCAGCTATCTAAACTAATTTACATGTCAAACTCGTCAAAGATTTCTTCTGAAGAAGTTGTCGAATATCTAAAAGAAAATCCTGATTTCTTTAATTTAAATCCTGAGTCTTTGAACCAGATAAATCTTAAACATGAATCCGGTGATGCGATTTCTCTAATAGAAAAGCAAATTATTGAACTAAGAAAATCCTCAGACCAAGCAAATAAACATTTAATCCAGATTCTCGAAAATGCAAAAAGAAACGAAAAATTATTTCTGCTCTCGAGAGAAATAATTCTTGGTTTATTGGCTAGCTCAACAATAGACGATACGGTAAACGAACTCGAATCGTATTTTATAAAATCATTTAACACCGATGCCTGTAAGGTGATATTTTTTAGCGAAGATGAAAAAAGATTCGGCAAGGAAAGAGTTACTAGCCCTGATCTTGCAACTGACCTCTTTCGCGATCAATTCAAAGACAAAGATATTATTCAAGGCGGTATAAGTCCTGAGATAAGCAATTTTGTTTTTGGCGCTAAAGCTCAAATACAGGAAGCTGCGATATGCAAATTGGAATGCTCTACAGTAACAGGAATATTTGCGATCGGCAGTAAATCTTTAGGAAGATACTCAAGCGAAAAGGATAATTTATTTCTCCTTTTCATCGTTTCAGCTTTGAGTAAATTTATCGATAGAATTATTCTCAGTAAGTCATATGCAAAAGGAAATAAATAAGTTTCTTGATTACCTATCAACAGTCAGAAATTTTTCTGTTCATACGGTTAAAAATTACAAGAAAGACCTTGAGAAGTTCAGTGCTTTCTACGAAGCAAAAAAATTCACAGACCTGGCTGCTGTGAGCCAATCTGACATTAGAGATTTCGTTGGTATCGAGAGAAGACGCGGGCTTAGTCCAAGAAGCATTGCTAGGTTAATTTCTTGCTTAAAAAGTTTTTACCGCTACCTCAACTTAGAAAGAATAGTAATGAAAAATCCCATTTTGGGGATAAGCGCTCCAAAGTCTGCCAACTTATTACCCAAAGCCATCGATGCTGATTTAATCAATCAACTGCTGGATTTTCATCCGAAAGAATGGATCGATTTCCGAGATAAAGCTATGGCGGAATTAATCTATTCTTCCGGATTAAGACTTTCTGAATTATGCAGCTTAAATATTTCTAATTTGTCTTTAAAAGATCAAAGTTGCAGAGTTGTTGGCAAAGGAAACAAAATGAGAGATCTACCCATCGGAGGCATGGCATTGAAAGCATTAGAGTCTTGGATGTTAAAGAGAACTGAAGTAGAGATAAACGAACCTGATGCTTTATTCATCAATAAAATGGGAAACAGATTGGGAGCGAGAACGGTGCAAGAAAGATTAAAAAAATTGAGCGTTAAACAAGGCGTTCCTTACTTGCATCCACACATGTTAAGACATTCCTTTGCCTCCCATGTATTAGAATCTAGTGGCGATTTAAGGGCAGTTCAGGAGTTGCTTGGTCATGCTAATTTATCGACCACGCAAATTTACACAAAATTAGATTTCCAACATCTTGCTAAGGTTTATGATAAAGCTCATCCGCATGCAAAAAAACGAACATGACCATCAAAGTAGTAACATTTGATTTGGATGATACTCTCTGGCCTTTGAGAGAAACGATATTGGCTGCTCACAAAAGTGCTAATGATTTTCTAGCCAGTCAAGTTCCTAGCGTTAAGGAAATATTATCTACCAATAAGGAAAGAGAAGTTTGGGGACAACTAATTGAGAAAGATCCAACAATGCGTCACAGACTGAGTGAACTGCGTTTCAATGTCTTTAAAAACATTCTGCAAAGCTTAGGCCAAACCGAGCAACAGGCGAAGAAACTCTCATCTGAAGCATTACAAATATTCATGAATGGTAGGCATCAACTTACTTTGTTTGATGGTGTTGAAGAAGTTCTAACTCAACTAAAAGAAAAATATACTTTGGGTGTTCTGACTAACGGCAATGCAGACATCAAGAGGCTCGGCATAGATCATTATTTTAATTTTAGCTTCAGTGCGGAAGAATTAAACGATAGTAAGCCCTCAGCAACCCACTTTAAGAAAGCTATGGAATTCACTTCAGAAAAAGCCGCCTCAATTTGTCATATTGGCGATCATACGGAATGCGATGTTGAAGGCGCCTTGAATGCCGGGTGTAAAGCAATTTGGTATAACGAACTTAATAACGAGTGGCCTGATTCTAAGGGTTGTCCCGTTCAGGAAATTAAAAGTTGGTACGATATGGAAGAAGCCATATCAAAGTGCTAGTCCAAGGAATCAAGCATATATTGGACAACTGCTCTTAACTCTTCATCAGTGCAATCTGCGCACAGCCCCATTGCAGGCATTGCGTTCAAACCATACTTAACGTTGTAAGTTAACGTATCAATTCCTTTATCAACTCTTTGACCCCAAGAGAAAGTGTTAGCATAAATTGGGGCACCAGCCATTCCTCTATCGTGGCAGAACGCGCACGCTTGAGTATAAATTTCTTCAGTTGTTCTTGATTCACTTATTGTTGAAACAGGAGATTTATTTTCTTCTGAACAAGAAACAAAAAGTAAAAACGTTATTAATCCTAAAAATTTATAAAGCTTATAGTCTTGAAAGATAACCATCTAATCGATCGTTGTTCATTATGAAGGTTGCTTTCAAGTCACTTGCAGCTGACTTGATTTCATTAATATTAGTAGCTTCTCCAACTTGAATTACCCCGACCATAGCCATCATTGCATGCGGAGTGCAGTTGTAGACATAAACACCCTCTTTATCTAACGTGATGCTTATCTCTTGATTTATTTCCCCAGTCCATGCTTCGGCTCCGGCAGGAATCATGCCTGGGAGACTAGCTGAGTTATGAAGTTGATCTGTTAATACAAAATTGATGGTGTCGCCAACTGAGACCTTTATCACTCCTGGTTCAAACACCATAGTGCCGTCTGCCCCTTCATTTTTCATTTCAATGGTGTGCACATTACCTTCGGAAAGTTGAACCTTATTAGCTTGGTCTTCATTTGATGCAGAAGACATAGATCCAGAATTGATTGCTACTTTGTAACCTGGGCCCGCTGTTCTTATTCCACAACCGTCACCTTCCATACATACCTGACCTAAAGGCATAATCCTTTTTTCTATGGATTCTGGTCTCATATCTTGGGCAAAAGTTGCATGAGAAAGAACAAAAACTAATAATATAAAATTTTTCATGGGGCGATTATAGATCATTGAATCCCTAATATCTTCGAGGGTTGAAAAAATTTTATATCTAGAACCTGATGTTATGAAAAAAAGGGCTAGTAGTTCAGTGGATAGAACGTCTGCCTCCGGAGCAGAAGGTCGCAGGTTTGAATCCTGCCTAGCCCACCAAATTGTTTGATAGCTCTTCTTGGTTCTGTTGAGGAACTAAATCCACACCATCCTGCTCTAGCAATTGATTCAGTTCAAAATTACCGATAACCACTTCAAACAACCAACTATCATCAATAACTGACTCATGTTTTATGTAACCTTGTTGATACAAAGATGCTCGAATACCACCAAGCTTCTGTTTAACGGAGAGCCTACCCGTGTAGATTCCCTTGCTTAAGTGATTGGTAATCTTTTCTTTTAAACGATTCAGGCCAATTCCTTCTGAAGCGGATATCGAAACTTGATTTACATCTTCTGAAATTCCAATCGCATCTGCTTCATCTGCCTGGTCAATTTTATTGTTTACTATGATTTGAGGAATGTTGTCGGCGTTTATTTCTCGCAAGATTTTATTTACTTCTCTGAATTTGAAATCACAATCAATGTCGCTAACATCAGATACGTGAAGTAAAAGATCTGCTTCTCGAAGATCCTCTAGAGTTGCCTTAAATGATTCAATCAAAGCAGTAGGTAAGTTGGAAATAAAACCGACAGTATCGATAAAGAGAATCGACCCTGTACCAGGGCTTAAATTTTTTCTCGTAACAGTATCTAAAGTAGCAAACAATTGATCTGCTTCGTATTGATCAGATCCAGTTAATTTATTGAATAAAGTTGTTTTTCCTGCATTGGTATATCCAACCAAAGCCAACACGTGATTGTTGCCTTTTTTCCTTGCATATCGATTTAATTTTTTTTGGCGGTGACTCTTCTCTAGTCTTTTTTTAATGGATTTAATTCGGTTTGCTATAAGCCTTCTATCGGTTTCCAATTGAGTTTCTCCTGGACCTCTCAAACCAATTCCTCCTTTTTGCCTTTCTAGGTGACTCCATCCTCTCACAAGCCTAGTTGATAAGTGATTCAATTGGGCAAGCTCAACTTGCATCTTACCGATGTGACTGGTCGCTCTTGAGGCAAAAATATCTAAAATCAATCCTGTTCTATCTAAGACCCTTGTTCTAAGTTCTTTTTCTAAATTCCTTTCTTGAGAGGGCGATAAATCATGATTAAAGATGACAAGATCAGCTTTGTATTTTTTTGTAGCTTCACTAATTTCATCAACTTTTCCTTTACCTAAAAAGTACTTTGCAGAAAGACTATTTTGCTGACCATGATATTCCTTGAGAATATTAGCTCCTGTTGATCCTACAAGGTCTTTGAATTCGTTAAAGGGATCAATAGGATTAGATAAGTCGGTAACTTTTTTTAAATCCGATTGAACAATTATGACATTAGAATGAAATGTATTTTTCATAAAAAAATAATTTTATCAGTCTTTTGTGCTTTAAAATAAATCACTGTTATATTCATTAGAAATTAATAGAACCTAAAAAAGGAGTTTGAATGAGGTTGCTTTTCATTATTTTAATTAGTTTTACATTTTTTTCTTGTGCCAATAACTTGGCTACTTTGGCTAACATTGATAACGATTTAAAAAATTCAGCAAATGATCAAGAAGTAAAATGTGTTTACGAAAGAATGACAGGAAGTTACATTAAAAAGAGAGTCTGTTACGACAATCAGCTTGAGATATCTCGCTATTTAGAAACCCAGTCAGCCATTAGACAAATGGATATTTTTCCTATGCACTTAGAGCCCTTTTACCGATGAAATATTTTCTAGTAACAATCCTTTCTTTAATTTTTCTAAGCTGTGCCAGTGCAGATAAATCAATGCAAGCATCAGAAGAAAAAGAAGAGGATTCAAAAGATGGTTTAATCTGTAAGTTTGAAGAAATGACCGGCAGTCATGTTAGAAAAAGAGTGTGCTACACACAAAGACAAATTGATAGGCAAAGAGAAATCGCACAAGAAGCTTTAAGAAGAAGCTCCGGAGGAGTTCCTTCTAATCCCAATCCTTAAGGAATTGAGATTTGATCCTGACCTTCTAAGCTTTTTGCAGTATCCACTAAAGTTTCTTCGACGGGTCTAGGCTGCCAATTCAATATAGTTTTTACTTTTTCATTTGAGAGAAACTGGGGATCACCAAGCATCCTGACACTTTCTTTAGCTGTCGCACTAAAAAGAGCAGCAAATCTTAAGACGAAATTAGGTAATCTCAATTTAGGCGCTTTTGTAAAACCTGCCTTAATCAATATTTGAGAAATTTCATGCAGCCAGAAACTTGAAGTACAAAGAATAAAACGCTCATTGTTAGAACCTTGATTTGAGATAGCGTCTACATGAGCTTGTGCGACGTCTCTTACATCAACAATACCAAGATGAATATTTGGAGTTCCTGGTAATTTTCCGGACGTTAACATCTGGACTAAAACGTTTGTACCTCCTAAGTCAGGCGAAAGCGCAGGCCCCAAAACCATGTAAGGACAAAAGACAGTTAATGGAAATTTTTCGTCTTCGCCTAAGTTATCAATGAATTCCCAGGCAGACTTCTCCGCCATAGTTTTACTTTTTGCATATGGTGTAATTTTATTTGAATCAATATCTGACCAATCATTTTCATCGTAATTTTTTTTATCTGAATCGTCATAAAAAATTGAAGCGACTGATGAAGTTAAAATCACCTTCTTTGCTTTATTTGCTTTTGCAGCATTGAGAGCGCGAAGAGTACCGTCAACGGCAGGTCTGATAAGAACTTCTTCGTCCACAGAATCGCTAGCTGAAATTGGAGAAGCAACGTGCATAACATAATCACAATCTCTCCCAGCTTCTTCCCAGCCTTCATCATTCAATAAATCTAATTCAATAATTTCCAAATTTTCTACTGAAGTGTTTGATTCTTTCATGGCAGTAATGACTTCTTCTTTTCTGATTTTGTCTCGAAGGGTGCCTCTGACAGCGTAACCTTGATCAAGAAGTTGTTTACAACAATGCAATCCAATGAATCCCGTTACACCTGTCAATAATACTTTTTCCATAATTCTCCTTAATCTTGATCAGACTCTAGTCTATTGAGCCATCTTTTAATTATCTCATCAGTGTGCTCACCTAATTTTGGTGCACGAACAAAGCTTTCATCGTGATTAGAAATCTTTACCGGATTCCCTGGAACTTTCACCGTTTCTCCGCTGTCTTGCATTAGATCTACGATCATATTTCTTTTTATGAGATCTTCATCTTGAAAAGTTTCCGAAAAATTGTTGATGGGTCCACACGGCACCCTATGTTTCTGTAATAAATCTATCCAATACTCTGTTGTTTTAGTGGAAAATTTTTCCTGTAGGGCTGCATCGATTGTTTCTCTGTTTTCCAATCTGCCCTTTCTGTTTTTGTTCTGTTGAGTATCTAGATGCTGTAATTCCATAGCCTCAATCAAGCTAGGCCAAAAATTTTCTGCCACCACTGCAACTTGAATAAAATTATCCTGAGTTTTATACAGGTTGAACGGTGCATGGTTCATATGTTGATTCCCAATAGGATCAGGATCTTCTCCTGACAGAAAATGCATGGTTGCCATGTAAGTCAGCAGGCTTACTTGAGTATCTAACATAGAAATATCGACATGCTCCCCGTAATCATAGATTTCTCTGGAGCGAATAGCGCTTAGAATTCCGATAATGGCGTAAAGACCTGCGCCAAGATCCGCTATAGGGATTCCCGATTTAACTGGATTATTTTTGTCAGTACCGGTGATAGACATGGCGCCCGAATATCCTTGTACAATATTGTCGTAAGCCGGACGATTGATCTCAGTATCGCCAAAACCGCTTATAGAACAAGTGATTATTTTGGAATTTACCTTTGCTAAGCTATCGTGATCAATTCCTAATCTTTTAGTTACACCTTGACTAAAATTATCAACAACCACATCGGCTACTTCTACCAATTTCAAAAAAAGGTTCTTTCCTTCATCGCTTTTTAGATCTAATTCAACGCTTTTCTTATTTCTAGCAAGAGTTAGATGATAGGCGCCGATACCATCATGCGAATACTTTGGATCATCTTTAAGAAGGTTTCTGGTGATGTCTCCTGTTTTAGGTTGCTCAATTTTAACAACCTCAGCTCCCAAATCAGCCAACACCATAGTTGCGTAAGGTCCCGCAAGCATGTGAGTTAAATCTAAGACTTTTATGCCTTTTAGAGATTGCTTCAATTTAGTAATTTGTTTTGTCATCGACAGCATTCCCTGTAGTTGGGATCAATGCCGAGCGCTTGTAGGAAGCCACAACCACACCATCTTGATTAGTGCCAGTCGTTTGAACAGTAACGATGCCGCAGTTTTCTCTCGATTCTGACAACCTTTTCTCTAAGACTTCTGATTCCGCATACAAAGTATCGCCCACAAAAAGAGGATGAGGTAAAACGATGTCAGTCCATCCTAGATTTGCAATGGCTTTTTGACTTACGTCGCTAACGCTCATTCCAACCATAACAGCCACAGTAAAAGTGCTGTTAACCAGTGTCTTTCCAAATTCCGTTGCCTTCCCGTATTCTTCGTCGAAATGAAGCGGATGAGTGTTCATGGTCAGTAATGTAAACCAAGTATTATCCGATTGAGTTATGGTGCGACCAGGTCGATGCTCATAAATATGACCAATTTCAAAATCTTCGAAGTACCTGCCGAAAGTTTCTCGATATCTGTTATTGCCAAGATCTTTAATACCTTTAACCATTAATCGTCATCTTCTCCTAGCTCTAATCTCAATCTCATTGCTTCAGCAATTGGTTCATCAACCATTCTACCATCGACTTTGATAACGCCTGATCCACCGATCTTTTCGTATTCTTTTAAGACCTTCATTGCTTCTTCTTTTTCTTCTTTGGTTGGCTCAAAGGCTTTGTTAATGATATCTACTTGAGAAGGATGAATGCAGGCTTTCCCGGTAAAACCCATATTTTTTACCGCTATGGCTTCTTGTTCACATCCCTCAGGGTCATCAAGAAAGAAAAATGGAGCATCGATTGTAAACAAGTCGTACATTGCTGCTGCAATAGCAACTTTAGATCTTGCATAAAGCAGTGGCTCCCAAGCTAATTTAGCTTTAAGGCCTGCGGAAAAATCTGCTGCACCAAAAAACAATCCTCTGACTCCTTTAAAAGATGCTATCTCATCGACAGTAGCAACCGCTCGAGGAGTTTCGATCAGCGGAATTAAATCGTCTTCAAATGCAATCTTGGTAGCAAGCGTTGCCAACGAATCAAAACTTTGAATCTTTGGCAAAATAATGGCTTCAATTTGCTCTTGATAATCTGAGATCAAATCTATGTCTTCTCTTCCTAAATCTGTTACTGGATCGTTCACTCTGACAAAAACCGGTTTAGAAAATTTATTTCCGTCTTTGAAGTTGTTGATTAAATCTTCACGGGCTTCTTTTTTTAGGTCATCCGGACAACCGTCTTCCAAGTCAATGATAAGAGCATTAACGTCGGTTCTTTGAACATCTTGAAGATTGTGCATTTTATGACCTGGCACAAACAGGTTGGACTTAAATCTGTATAACATTACTGACTCCTTTCGATGTCTACTAGATGATCAACAACATCTAAGAGTTCTTCGGTAGGAATATCTCTTGATGCTTTGACTTTGTATTTTCCGTTCACAATAAATGCCGGCACGCCCATGATTTCGTATTTTCTACCGTACACATCAGCGGCATTGATATTCGACTTTATTCGAAATGAATTACTGATAGCTTGGTACTTTTCAGGTTCGACTCCAAAAGCACTGAAAAGTTCCGTTATTTCCCTATCGCTGGTGAGGAATTTTCTATCTAAATGAATGGACGTAAACGCTGAACCGATTATCTCTTCCATGCCTAATGCTTCGGCAGCGTAAAATAATTTTGCGTGCTCTTTAGCAGGCGGATTCCAAGTCACCGGAACTCGCCAAAAATCGATGTCCTTGTTGAGATTTTTCTTCCAGTCTCTTATTAGTCCTTCAAGCGTGAAACAATGTCCGCAACCTAACCAAAAGAATTCAATCACTTCGATTTTTTCCGGATTACGAGTTTGGACTTCTTCGTCGAGAAATTGGTAATCAACGCCCGGTCGATAATCTTTAGCATTCACTGCAAAAGAAAAAAGACTTAAGAAAAGGATTAAAAAAGATTTAATAGAGACCTGATACATAATTAGCCACTGCTTGAATTTCTTCTATGGTCAGCATGCTAGCAACGTTCTGCATAACCAAACCTTCCTCTTCGCCGTTGCCACGCGTTTTATTTTTGTAAGCCACTAGACTGGTAACAACGTATTCTGCTTTTTGACCGCCAAGAGCAGGATAGCCTGCTGAATTAACTCCTTTTCCTTGGGGACCGTGACACCCTGTGCATGCTGGCAATCCAGATGCAGCATTTCCAGCTCGATAAATTGTTTGTCCAAGCAATACGTTTTCATCGCTCGCTTGGCCTACTTTAATTTTTTGAGAAGCATAGTATGCAGCCATATCTCTTAAGTCATCGTCGTTATAGCCATCAAGCAGCCCCATCATCGATTCGATGACTCTTTCGCCTTCTTGGATATGATGCAGTTGATCGAAAAGATAAAGCTCTCTTTGGCCGGCTAAAGTTGGCCACATGCCCACTAAGCTGTTTCCATCAGCGCCGTGACAAGCAGCACAAGAACCGACTAATTTTTCTCCTCTGATTGGATCGCCTTTCGGTAAAGGTTTCACTTCGCCAGCCTTATCAGATGCGGCAAAAACAGCTCCAGATAAACAGAGAATTGAGATGAATATAACTTTTTTAATCATTAAGAAATATTTCAGGGTCGAGCGAGCGAAAATTATATACCATACTCCTTTAATAATCTTTGTTTAGTGTGAAAAACAATGAAATCAATATTACCTATTAACCTAGCGTTTGATCGCGTTGTCGGCAACCTTGCGCAGCTTCCTTTTGATGAAGGAATTGAAATAGCTGTGTGCGGTCGTTCCAACTCAGGGAAATCAAGCATCATCAATGCTTTGGGTAATAATAAAAAGCTTGCTAAGACCTCTAAAACACCCGGTCGAACCCAAACGGTAAATTTCTTCACGATTAACGATGATCCCCAAACTAAATTAGTGGACTTGCCCGGTTACGGTTACGCCAAAGCGTCTAAACAAGATCAAAATAATTGGGCACAATTGGTGGAGAGTTATTTGCTCGGCAGACAGTGCCTCAAGAAGGTTGTGGTCATAATGGATATCAGACACCCGTTTAAAGAAGCTGATCTTGTTTTTCTTGATTGGTGTAAAGGACTGCCCATAAATATTTTTATCTGTCTCAACAAAGCCGATAAATTATCCAACAATCAAGCTGGGCAGTCTTTGGCAGCAGCGCAGCGCGCAGCGCAAGAATACCCAGAGATAGAGCACCTGCAAATTTGTTCTGCCGAAAAGGGTAACGGGCTCGAAGCGCTCGGCTCTTTTATCACTTCATAAAAAACCCCGGACATTGGGGTGGCCCGGGGTTAATAGGAGAGTAAACATGAAAAAATCTACCTATACCTATGACCAAACAAAGGTATAAAAGTTCAATGAAACTGAAAAAAATTAGTGGGCTTTGCCCCAGTTGTTTGCAACGCCGCTTTCAACCACTAACGGAACGGATAATTTGGTGACGTCGGTCATGATTTGCTCTAGAGCTCTTAAGGTTGGCTTAGTATCTTTTTCTGGACATTCAACGATAACTTCATCATGTACCTGTAAAATTAAATGAATATCTTTACCTGTACCTTTTATATAGTCATGCATGTTGATCATGGCTAATTTCATAATATCTGCAGCAGTTCCCTGCATCGGTGCATTGATGGCTGCTCGCTCTGCTGCCATGCGCGTTCTGCCGGAATGAATGCCAGGTAGATAAAGCCTTCTGCCGAAAGCTGTTTCCACATAACCCTGATCTTTAGCCTTAGCTTTCATCTCATCCATGTATATTTTGACCCCGGGGTACTTGCCAAAATAAGAAGCAATGTAATCAGCTGCCTCAGGGCGAGTCACACCCAGAGCCTTGCCTAGACCGAATGCTGACATTCCGTAAATGAGTCCAAAATTTATAGCTTTTGCGCTGCGTCTAGCTTGATCGTCGGCTAAACCAAAAACTTCCTTAGCAGTAGCCGAGTGAATGTCTTCGCCGTTTTCGAAAGCCGTGATTAAACCTTCGTCCTTGGAAAGGTGCGCCATGATGCGAAGTTCAATTTGAGAGTAATCAATAGAGATTAAATCAAATCCTTTCGGAGCCACAAAAGCCTCTCGAATCATCCTGCCTTCCTCAGTTTTAATGGGAATATTTTGTAAATTAGGATCTGAAGAGGATAGTCTTCCTGTAGTCGTCACCGCTTGATGAAAAGTTGAATGCACCCTGCCGGTTTTCTCTGAAATCTGTTCAGGCAACCTATCGGTGTAAGTTGATTTGAGTTTGGAAAGTGTTCTGTGTTCAAGAATAACCTGCGGGAGTTCGTATTGTTTAGCGAGTTCTTGCAAAACAGATTCCGCTGTTGAGGGCTGACCGCCAGGAGTCTTTTCAATCACCGGAATTTTCATCTCGTCAAACAGAATCTCTTGAAGCTGTTTGGGGGAGGATAAATTAAATTCTTTGCCGGCCATTGAGAAGGCTTGTTCTTCAAGGCCGTTGATGCGTTGACCTAAATTTTTAGATTGAAGATTCAAAATTTCGGAATCGATAACTGTGCCTTTTTGCTCCATGTCCGATAAAACCGGTATGAGCGGTAGTTCAATATCTGTCAGGACTTTTTGCAGCGTCTTTTGTTTCTTTAAGTGCTCACCAATCGTGTCGTACATTTGTAGAGTGATGTCTGCATCTTCAGCAGCGTAATCGCTTGCGACATCAAGGTTTACTTTATTAAAGGTGAGCTGCTTAACTCCTTTTCCTGCGACTTCCTCAAAAGTTGTGGTTTTTAAATTGAGATAGTGATTGGCCATATCGTCGAGGTTATGACGAGTGGCAGTTGAATCAAGGACATAAGACATCATCATGGTGTCGTTTTCGATACTGTTGATATGAATGTCGTAATTGACCAAAACGTTTCGATCGAATTTTATGTGTTGCCCAATAATCGGTTTCTCTTCCAAGATGGGTTTGAGTTTTTTTAAACAAGCACCGCGATCCAATTGGGATGGAGCGTTATCGTAATCGTGGGTAAAAGGCAGATAAGCTGCTTCGCCAGCGTCAACGGCAAAAGAAAGACCTACCAGATCCGCAGTGGTGAAATCCAATCTATCGGTTTCACAATCTAAGACAATTTGTTTTGCTTTGGCTAGTTTTTTTACCCAAGCATCAAAGGTTTTGTCATCCAAGATACAAGTGTACTTGCTGGTGCTTTTTGGCTTAGAGGCTTTAGGCGCCTCTTTTAATAATGTTTTGAATTCAAGTTCTGTGAAAAGCTCATGCAATCTTTTTTCATCGCGCTCGCCAACGGCTAAATCTTCGATCCCAAAGTCCAACTTCACATCTTTCTTAATTTCGGTGAGTTGACGCGAGAGCTTTAGTTGCTCAATGCCGGCACGTAAATATTCTCCGACCTTACCTTTGAATTCATCTGCTTTTTCAATGATGGTATCGATGTCGTTATGTTCGGTTAGCCAATTGACCGCGGTTTTCGGACCCACTTTTTCCACGCCTGGAATGTTATCCGAGGTATCGCCAACTAAAGCCAAGTAATCAATGATTTGTTCCGGCTTCACGCCGAATTTTTTTTCCACTCCCTTAATATCGAGGACCTCGTTCTTCATCGTATTCACCAACTTGATATTTTTGGTGACCAATTGAGCTAAATCCTTATCGCCGGTAGAAATAATTGTTGAGATACCTTTTTGTTCTGCTTCAGCAGCTAGCGTGCCGATCACATCATCAGCCTCAACGCCTTCGACCACAAAGATTTTAATGCCTAGCGCTTTGATCACTTCGTGAATCGGTTCAATTTGTGGAATCAAATCATCGGGCATCGCCGCTCTGTTGGCTTTGTAGTCCTCATACATTTCATGACGAAACGTATCACCTTTGGCATCAAAGACCATGCCAACCGGAGCGTTAGGATGATCTTGCAAGATGCGCATCACCATCGTGACCACCCCTCGCACAGCACCCGTAGGCTGACCAGTGGATGTCGTTAACGGCGGTAACGCATGGTAAGCACGGTACACATAAGACGATCCGTCGACCAATATGACAGAATTGTTATCGTCTAAATTTTCAGGTTTGGCCATGCATTCAATATTGTTTTGATGGTTTATACTTCGATACTCAAGTTTAGAGTAGCAATGAAAAAAGTTCTATTACTGATTTTTGGTTTTTGTGTGGTGCTCATCGCGGTGGCTTACTTCATGGAGTACCAAATGGGATTGGAGCCTTGTCCGATGTGTATCATTCAAAGAATCGCCATTGCGTTGACCGGTTTAGCAGCCCTCATTGGTTACTTTCACGATCGCTGGTTTAAATTTTATTTTTCCTTAACCACTGTGTTTAGTATTGCCGGAGCAGCATCCGCGATTCGTCATTTGTACTTGCAGTCTTTACCGGAAGACCAAGTACCCTTTTGCGGACCCGATTTAGGCTATCTACTTGATAACGCTTATTTTTCCGATGCTTTGCGCATGCTTTTTATCGGTGACGGTAATTGCGCCGAAGTTGTCTGGAGTTTGTTCGGCATATCTATCCCAGGCTGGGTGCTTATTTGGTGCATCATCAATATTTGCTTATCGGTATCGCAACTGAACCCCAAAACTGCTCTTCCACAGAGTAATTAAAAGTAACTTTTTAAGGCTCCTCTAAGATGAGACAATAAGTTCAAATGAGCTTAAACGTTATCGCTATCGTCCTCTCGGCTGTCACTCTGGGTCTCGTGACTTACTTGCTGTTAAAACTGAGAGATCAAAACACCTTGGAGAAAGGCAACTCCGATCATTTACAAACTAAATTAGATTCGGTTTCAAAAGATATCAACGATATCGAAAATCAATTGGCATCAGTAACAACGCCAATCAATGAACTTAATCGCTTTCTTGGTGGGAATGTCACTACCGGAAGGTTAGGTGAATGGAACCTAGAATCCATCGTTAAAGAGATCTTGCCGGATGGCAGTTATAACTTTCAGGCACAAATTAATCCTGAGACTCAAGATAGAGTCGATTGTGCAGTCAACACTGCCGATGGTCTCATTATCCCTATTGATTCAAAGTTTTATGCCGGTCAATACAAACAATACCAGGAAGCCAGTCGAGACAATGAACGAGGCACAGTCCTTAGAGATCTGCGCACAGCGATCTTGCGCGATGCCGACGATATAGCCAGTAAGTACATACGCCAAAACTCAACTTCCAATTACGCCGTCCTTTACATTGCGTCCGAAAAATTAATTGATCTAGTCGATGACATTGAAAACTTAAGACAAGACTGTTTGGCTGAGAAAAAAGTTCTTATTCAAGGTCCCAATACCTTAGCTGCCTTTCTAGACACCATAAGAATCGGTCATCACTATCTGCAACTCAATGAAACGGCAGGAAAGGTAGCGGAAGTGGTAAGACGAATCAAAACTCAGTTTGATAGTTTTGACAAAAGCACTGAGGCGGTGACTAAAAAGTTAGAAGCATCCATTAAAGAGGTCTCCTCCCTGCAAACCAGAATTAATGTCCTTGGAAGAGAATTAAATAAGGGTGCGCAAGATTTAAAAGAGGATTAATCACTTAGTGATTTATTCACATAAAGGTCTCAAATACCTTTTAGCATCTGCTTCTGTCATAAAATTATCTCTCATTATTTCTTTTCTCAACTCACATTGAGTAACTTTTGGAATTGAGCATGGAATATCTAAAATTATATAAGGCTCTTCTGATAAATTTCCAAATAGATTTGGGTTAGCATTTGGTATGTAAAAAGTCATCATCCCATTTTTACATTTATCATTTCCAACAAGAGTTTGTTCTAAATTACTTCCCTCAGAACAGGAATATAGAAAAATACATAGTAATGGGATAGCTGGGCTTAACTTCTTAAAATCTATCATGAATTTTAATATATTATTTCTCGAAACACTTTTACGTAAGTGATTTTATCTACCTCCTTAGGTTTCAATAAAATTAGGCTAATAATTTTTTCATTTCCTTAATAATCTCTTATTTTTCATCATCTTTCTTATAATACTTTAATTAACGATTCAATTTGGCAATCTTTACAGAAAAAGTTTTTACATTAGCTCAATAAGAGAAGGGATTGAAACAAACGAGGCAAGCTTATCAATCCCTTCAATGGAGAATAACCATGAATGATGAATAAACGATTGATTGTTTAGAGCGTTACAAAAAATATTAAAATGTTTAATCTTTTATTGATGTATCTTCAAATGTGGAAACCGCATTTTCGTATGCAACTAAAGATAAACAAATTAAAAAAGGATAAAAAGCAACGTAAATTAAAAACAATAAAATAACGCCCACATTACCAAGAAACTCAAGAGGAAAAGTCAAAATAGACAATAAAAAGGGTATCAAATAAATTACAAAAAAGATTTTCCACCATCCCTGGTTATGCACTAATTGCCTTGATCGACCTAACGTTTTTATTACCTCAGTTGAATTATCTGCTAGAAGAAAAAAAGAAAAAATTAGGGCTATTTGGATATAAATACCTGGAAGAATAAGTAACAAATAACCGATGACCGTCAACGTCAGAACGATAATGTACATTAAAAGCGATTTCCACCACTTTCCGTCTTTGAAACCTATGAAAATGTTTTTTCCGTATGAGTAACTTCCAGTTCTTCTTAAATCGATCAAGCTCTTAAGAATTCCTAAAGACAAAGCTGGCCAGAGAAGAATACCGATAACGGTTATTCCAGAAAGAACAAAAACCAGGAACCCCAAAAATATTAATAAGTAAATTTGGAGAAAATTCTTAAAAGAGAAGCTAAAGGCTTCACTGATGTGTTCTTCAAATGTGAGCTTTTTCATTGGTTTTATAAAATGTTTTAGTTTTATTCTATTTGAACTGTAAATAAATAAAAAATAAAATCTGTTGATATGAGATATTTTCTTTTCTTGATTTCAGTCTTTTACATATCTGTTCTATTTAGTAACGATAGATTGGATGACTTGCCTGACTATTTCATTAAATGTAGTGGAACCGGAATAGATTATGAAAAAATTTATTGCAACCTTAATTCAAAGCAAATTGAAGTAACCGATTTCTCTCAGCTTGGAATCAATTTCTCCGCAGTGGTTGAATTAGAATCCAAAGAAGAAACTGAAGATTTAGTTGGACTTTTTGAAGTTGTTTCTGATAACGGAAGAATCACCGGAGAGGGAGTTTATGGAACAGGCGAGAGAAGAATTAGAATTAAGGGAGATATTAAAGGTATTAGATTTAATGGAAAAGGTGAATTAATTCATATGGAAGGTGACTTAAAAGGTTCTGAATATCGAGGAGGTATTAAAAATAACCTTCTTTCTGGTGAGGGCATCTGGGAATTTGCCTCAGATGGATCTAAGAATGGCGCTGTATTGACTGGAACATTTGAAAATGATGGTCCGATAAAAGGAATTTTGAATGGATTTGATGAAATCTATGAAGGTGAATTCAATAATGAATCATGGTCAATTGAAGGATATGGAATTTTTCAATACAACAGTGGCGATATATATGAAGGTGAGTTGTTAGATGGAAAACAACATGGAAGCGGTATATATAAATTTTATGATGGGGATACTTATGAGGGTACTTTTTTTGAAGGAGAAATTAATGGATATGGAATTTATAGTTTTAAAGGAGGAGATAAATACAAAGGAAATTACCTAAATGGAGAAAGACAAGGTTACGGAGAATATTTTTATGCTAATGGAGATATCGCTAAAGGTAATTATGAAAATGATCAACTCAATGGAGCAGGCGAATATATTCATCATGATGTGAAGGACTGCGTGAGTCATTGCGAGGTGAGAACTGTTGGAAATTATATAAATGGTCAAATTTCGGGTCAAGGAACAGGTTTTACAGAAAATGGAAAAATAGGTTACCAAGGTGAATACCTCAATGGCCTAAGGCATGGAAAAGGAATTGTATATAACGAGGAAGGTTTTGCTTTTTATGCTGGGGATTTCTTTAAAGACGTTAGAACAGGAGTTGGAAAAGAATTTTTTTATGATGGAAGTTTTTATGAGGGAGGTTTTCTCAATGACTCTTGGCATGGTAATGGAGTGCAATTTTCAAAAAGTACTCTAGAAACATTTGTTGGATATTATGAAGAAGGCGCTCTTCAAGGACCTGGAACTATCTTAACTGATGACTATAAGATCGAGGGTGAATTTAAAGAAGGTCTTCTTCACGGAAAGGGAAGGACCGTTTGGTCTGATGGAACAATAGCATATGCAGAATATGAAAAAGGTGAGGTTGTCTCTAGGCTGGAAGAGGCTTTGATTCCTAAAGTCAATTTCAAGAGGATTGCTTTGGTAATTGGAAATAATAATTACCTGAGTGGACCACTTGATAATGCTGTAAATGATTCCTATGGCATTAAAAAAGCTTTAGAAAATTCAGGCTTTGAAGTTATACATAAGGTAAATACATCCAAAGAAGATTTCACAAGGGCTCTTTGGGAATTTAGGGACAAAATTAAGCAGTTAGGCACCAATTCTTCGGTGGCATCTTTGTTTTACTATGCCGGTCATGCTTCGCAAGTGGATGGGATAAACTTTTTGAACCCTGTTGATACCGTCATCAGAGATGAATCTGATCTTGAATTTGAATCAATTAACGCAAAAAAAATTCTTGATATCCTGGACACAAATCGAGAGGGCATAAAAATAATGATTCTGGATGCATGTCGAAATAATCCTTTTAAAAGCTTTTCGCGTTCTTCAGATCTGGGGCTTGCTCAAATGGATGCTCCCTCTGGTACCTTCATTGCTTACTCGACCAGTCCTGGAAAGATTGCACTTGACGGCTCTGCTGGAAATTACAGTTTCTATACTGGTAGTCTTATTTCAAACATTGCCATTCCCGGCATGACCATTGAGGAAGTCTTTAAAAATACCAGAAGAGATGTCGTTAGACTTACTTCAAGAGAGCAAATCCCTTGGGAAGCGTCTTCCTTATTGGGCGACTTTTATTTCCAAAAGGACTAACCCATTTGTAACTTTTTTAAACTAATAAATTCATCCATGACTTTAAATGTTAAGTTTTTGTGAAAACTGACGGCTCAACTGAGGCATATTTAATGGTAAAGAGTAGAACAATAGATTGGTAAAAACATTTTTGTATAATTTTTAATAAACATGAAATTTCTTTTTTTACTTTTTATACTTTTTTCTCAAGCCTTGTTTTCCGATAATGAGATCAGGTCACCATTGACTTCTCTATTTGAAGAATTTTTTACTTCTGATATTGAAAATTTTGAATGTAAAGATGAGCATAAATCTCTAATCAAAAGATATGAAAGTCTATATTCACAGGAGGTAGAAGTTCTTTTTGCCTTAATTTCAATACAATGCAAACTTCAAGATGATCTG
Source organism: uncultured SAR86 cluster bacterium (assembly GCA_902566305.1). GTDB lineage: Bacteria > Pseudomonadota > Gammaproteobacteria > Magnimaribacterales > AG-339-G14 > CACNYO01. Next base: position 29,701 of record CACFIK010000015.1, read on the forward strand.
AAAGCTGGCGAAAAGGAAATCTTAAAAATTATTTACGAATTTGAATCCATTCTTGAAAATAATAGTATCCAATCCAAAAAGATTAATTTGTGGTATTTCATGAATTTCATGCCAGTTTTGATTAATCAATATTTGGATAAAAATAAAGGTGATAAAGTTTTTGAAACTTACTTGAATTTTCAGGATAAGTTTTTGGAAATTATTAAGGAAAATAATTTTCAATCTTTAGATTTAATTACTGCCAAAAACCTCAAAATGATAGATTCATATGGCTTATCTTTGAGTATTTGGGCTCAATATTTATTTGATATAAACGAGACTGACAAAGCTTTATTAATAACTAATAGATTGGATAAATTAGTTATCGAAGAGGATGATCTCGTTGTTCGCTATACAGTGACTTTAAGATCTCAATTTTTTAAAGTCCTTTATCTCGCAAATAAAGCTAATGATAAGGAGTCCTTAATAAGAGAGGTTAAGATTTATAATTCTTTGCTGGAACTTGATAAGGATTACATAAGTCCATATGCGCATGTGGAATTAGAAAAAGTACTTCCTTTAATTTCTCGATTAATGAGTGGGACAAGTGATGACAGTTGGATGAATCTGTTTATCTTAAATATCGTTGATAAAGCATTACAAGCAACAAGCGATAATATTACTCAAAGAGAAAAGATTTTTGTATCAATGTTCTTATTTGGAGCAGTTTTGAATGATGATTACAGATTTTGCCAGAGAAGATCATTCCTAAGGAAAGATAATTTCTTAAACCTCGATTCAATAGGAAAGTTTACAGATATAGTTTGTTTTAACAAAAATCGATCGAAGTTTGATCGCTACTTGAGTGAAGCAATTAAGAGAAATGAAACATCTTTTGCTGAGTACTTATACAAAGATTCTAAGTTTAAAATATTTGATCAATTATACTTAGATCTAGCTTTTGCTCGCTTTAGACCCAGCAATCTTGGGTTTAAGAACACAAAAAAACATGTTGATTTTGCTAGAAATTTAGCAAAACAATACGGAAGACTGATGAAAAGCACCTCATCAGACGAATCTTTGAGCATATTCGATGATTTTAATTATCAAGCATATGAATTCAATCGAAAAATGGTTGCTCTCTGGAACTTTAATCCAAAAGAGAAAATTAATGAAAGAATGTCATTAATCGAAGAATATATTTTCAATGACAACATAATTTTACCTGAGACAAGTCAAATTTTAGATCTTGTTGCTAATGATGAGGATATAAATAGGTTATCTGAATTATCTAATCTTATAAGTAGCTGGGGGAGCTTTATAGAAATAGCAAAACCAGATTTAGTTGCTTTTTTTTCCGGCCAAGAGGGGTATAAAACATTTTCAAAACAAGAAAAAGAGAAAACATTAAGACTTTTACTTTCTATTAGAGATTTCTACCTTGAGTTATCTTACCTGTTAACAATTCATCTTTATCAGATGCCTCTTAATGAAAGCAATTCTCTATTTAATGTAAATAAATCTTTATTTAGCGTCGACTTGATTAACCTAAATAAGGGAGACTTCGATAAAAATTTAATTAAAACATTTCTGTACTATTCTTTAGCAGCTGAAGATCTTCGAGAATTTATTTCTGGAGATTATGATTTAAAAGATCATCCAAAAAAAGTTTTAGATCTAATTATTTTTTTAAACTCTGACTATCTTTCTGAGATTATAAAACTGAATAAAATCATGGATACAATAAATGATGAGAAATCAGCTTTTAAAATAAAAAAATTAAAGAACTTATTCCATGATTATGTCAGATTAAGCTACTTAACCGTTGCAAATGAA
>CACFIK010000016.1:0-31285 GCA_902566305.1 uncultured SAR86 cluster bacterium
TATTAATTTCATGGATGGCACATAAAGCCGAAAATCTTATTATTCCGTTTACAAAAGTAAAAAATAAAACTGTTAATAATCTTGTAAGAAGCGGAAGACAAAATTATGGAGCAAAGATGGTTGGCATAGGCTTTAAAAGCACTAAACTTTTGCTCGAACACATCAACAATAAAGGAACGATAGCAATGGCAGTCGATCAGGTCCCAAAAAACAAAAATCGACACACAGCTAATTTTTTTGGCAATGCTTGCTACACCAATTCATTAATCTCAAATATCGCCAAAAGAACTGACTGTAATGTCATTTATTGCAGTTGTACGCTTGGAAAAGATGGATATCAAATTAATATAAGAGAGGTGGGGGAGAACTTTTTTTCTGATGATGTTACTGAGTCTCTAGAGTCAATGAATAAAGTTTTGGAAGAAGATATCCTTGTTTCCCCTGAACAATATGCATGGGAATACAAAAGATTTAAAGGTTATATTGATTACGTTTAAAAGATAGTAAGTGCTTACTTAGCTTTTCCAAAAGAAGGGAGTTAGTAAGACAAGAAGCGTATAAATTTCTAATCTTCCTAGTATCATAGAAAAGGATAAAGTTATTTTAGAGATATCATTCAAAGAGCTATAGTTCTGAGAAACATCTCCCAATCCAGGACCTAAATTATTTATTGATGCACCAACTGCAGAAAATGCGGTAATGAAATCTGAACCATATAAAAGCATAAAAGTTGTAAGAAAAACGTAAGCCAATATGTACACAGAAAAGAAACCCCAAACCGATTCCGCTATTTCGGGCTGAAGAATTTTCCCACCAATTTTCACTGGAACAACCGATTGTGGATGAGTCAATTTTTTAAGTTCTCTTCCGCCTTGTTTATAGAGAACTAAAACCCTGATCATTTTTATTCCACCGCCTGTAGAGCCAGCACAAGCTCCGATTACTCCTAGCATCAAAAGCATGAAAGGAATAAAAGAAGGCCATAGATAGTAATCTGAATTTACATAACCTGTTGTGGTTGCAAAAGAAACTGTTTGAAAAGCGGTAGTAACAATTAAGTCAAAGTTATTTGTTGATCCGTAATAAATCATCGCAACAGTTATTAAAAGAAAGGCAGATAGAATGACGGTGCCATAAAACTTAAATTCTGAATCTTGAAAGTAGTACTTAGGGTTTAACTTTGTATAGGCAAGGAAATGAAGGGAAAAATTAGCCCCTGAAAGAAACATAAATATTATTGAGACCATATAGATTGCATTACTATCAAAATAGGCAAAACTCTCGTCGTAATTTGAAAATCCACCAATGGCTACCGTTGTAAAGGAGTGAGTTACAGCATCAAAGAGGCTCATACCTGAAAAAAAGTAACAAAAACAACAGCTTAGAGTCAAAATTAGGTAAATAAACCATAAAGATTTAGCTGTTTCTGCAATTTTGGGCCTCAATTTATTGTCTCCCATCACTCCAGAGCCCTCGTTTTTATATAATTGCATACCTCCAACTCCCAATAATGGAAAGATTGCTACTGCTAATACAATTATTCCCATTCCCCCAAGCCACTGTAATAGGGCTCTATAGAATAGTAAGGACTTACTATACGATTCCAGGCCAACCAATACTGTAGATCCAGTGGTTGTAAGAGCTGATGTTGTCTCAAAATAAGCATCTACAATAGAGAAATCGTGTGTTGAGCTCAAAAGGAAAGGTAAAGATGCAAAAACGGTAAATAAGACCCAAAAGGCAACAGTTAGGATGAATCCTTCTTTTATTCGAATTGTTTCTTGTTTTTCTTTAAAGGTAGCTACCCAAAAGGCTATTCCCGTAATAAGAGTTATAAAAAAGGCTCCAGAATAATCAGTAAAATTATTTTCCTCGTAAATTAAGGAGATTGCTATTGGCAGCAGCTGAAAAAAAGAAAAATACACTAAACCTATGCCTAAAAGGTTTAAAATGGGTCTAACTTTCATTAAATTCTATTTATGAACAAATTATATCTGTTACTTCTTCAAGATTCTTTTTATCAGCTATAAAAGTAATTAAATGATCGTTTTCATTGATTTTAGTGTCATGATGAGCGATCTTAATAGCATTTTCAGAGAAAATAGCCCCAATTACACATCCTTTAGGCAGTTCTATCTCATTAATTTGTTTCCCCACAACTCCTGGGTAACCATTTCTTGATGTTGCAATTAGTTCGACTGCTTCGCCTTTTCTTTTAAAAGAGTATGTTTTCAATTGTGTTTCATCAGACAAATTTTCTAAAATTGATCCAATAGTTATTTCTGAGGGATTAATTGTGATATCTATTTGTTCCTTCGAGATAAGATCTAAGTATGCATTTTTATTAACCAAAGATAGTGATTTTTTAGCACCCATCTTTTTAGCTAACATTGAAGACATTACATTCGCTTCATCATCATCGGTAACAGAGCAAAAGAAATCAGTTTTTTCAATATTTTCTTCCTCAAGTAGAGCGCTATCTGATGAATCGCCATTCAAAACTAAAGAGGAATCCAATTTTTCTGATAAATAAATACACCTATCTTTGTTGATTTCAATTATCTTAAGATCGAATTTTCCTTCTAAAGATTCAGCAAGTCTTCTTCCTATTCTTCCTCCTCCAGCAATCATGATTGTTTTTGAAGCTATTTCTTTCATTCGAAGCTCAGATATAACTTTCTTTATATCCCCTGATTCTGTTATGAAGAATACTTCGTCTCCTGTTTCAACTATGTCATCTCCTTTTGGAGCTATAACTTTGTCCTCTCTATAAATTGCTGCAATTCTCGTATCAACCTTGGGAATATGCTGTCTTAGCTCTGCTACTTTGTGACCTGTTATTGGGGCGCCTTCCTTGGCTTTCACTGAAACCATGGATACTTGACCGTTGGCAAAATCCATAATCTGTGTAGCTCCAGGATTTTCAATAAGCCTACAAATTTGCGCAGTTATTAATTCCTCTGGACTAATAATGACGTCTATACCTTGTTCTCCTTCGACAATTTGTTTCCCCTTGCCTTTTAAATACTCGTAGGTACGAATTCTTGCCATTGTTTTTGTATTGTTATTGAGGAGTTTTATCATCTGGCAGGCAATAATATTCACTTCATCAGATTCCATCATCGCAACAGCAACATCTATATTGTTAATATCGGCTTGCTCTAAAACTTTAGGATAAGAAGCATTGCCCTCCACAGTTTTTAAATCTATGTGAGAGGAGGCTTTTTGAAGTCGATCAGCTTCTGTATCAACAATGGTAATGTTATGACCATCATTTGTAAGGAGCTCAGATAATTCAGTGCCAACTTGGCCAGCTCCGAGAATTAAAATTTCCAATTTATTTCTTTTTAACTAAAACTTTATTGATATTTATACACCTAATATTCAAGAAATAATATCGCCTTCTTTCAAAAGTTTTAGAGCACCATTATAAAAATCTTTAATGGAAAGTTTATTTTTTCCTGTCCTGCAAAGCTCAGTAATTTCCACAGCAAAGTCTCCGCAACCTATAGCAAGAATATTTTTATTAAATTCAATTATTTCACCTGGATCGCCAATTAACTTTTTATTCACCTTTGACTTACAAAGGTTGATACCAACTCCGTTAACGTCGATAGATATTATTGGGTTAGGGTACATTGCGTTAATAGTCTTACTAATTTTTTTGGCCTCATCAGACCACTTTATCACTGCATCGTTTCTCGTAATCTTCGGACAATAAGACGCATCTGTTTCATTTTGCTCCTCTAAACTATCAATTAAATTTGGCCAATTAGAACAAAATTTATTAACTTCTTTTGCGGCTATAGAAGCCATCTTTGATGTTAAATCAGCAGTGGTGTCGTCTTTTTCTATCTTAATTTCAAACCGTTTTGACATAGGTCCCGAATCAAGTCCTTTCGTCATCTTCATGAAAGTCAGTCCGCTTTTTTTATCGCCGTTCAGGATAGCTCTTTGTATTGGTGCGGCTCCTCTGTATTTTGGCAAAAGGGATGCATGAATATTTACACTCCCGTATTGAGGTGTCTCGAGTAATTCTTCAGTCAAAATATGACCATAAGCCACTACTAAAAGAACATCGCATTGATAATTTTTAAACTCATTGATGAATTCCTCAGATTTGGGTGAATCAGGTTGCATCAAGGTTAAGTTATTCTCTAAGGCAATTTTTTTTACTGGCGAAGACTTTAATTTTCTGCCTCTGCCTGAGGGTTTATCAACTGACGTAATGACGCATACAACTTGATGATCTTTTTTATCAATAATTGATTGAAGAATTGTAGCGGCAATTTCTGGAGTTCCAGCAAAAGCTATTTTCATTTATCAGGAAGCTAATTTTTCTTTAGCAGATTTCTGGAGTTTCTGTTTTATTCTTTGTCTTTTTATGTTTGATATGTAGTCGACCATGAGGATACCCTCTAAATGATCTATTTCATGCTGGATGACAACAGCCAACAAACCCTCTGGCATAAGTGTTTGTTTCTTGCCATCTCTATCCAAGTAGGTGACCATAATTTTTTCAGGTCTTATTATTTCTTCATAAAAACCTGGCACAGATAAGCAACCTTCCTCATAACCGGACTTTTCTTCTTTATTAAGAATTTCTACCTCGGGATTGATAAATACTTGAGGATCATCTCTTTCTTCGCTTATATCGATAACCAAGATCCTTTCATGAAAGTCTACTTGCGTAGCAGCAAGACCAATGCCCTTACTTTCGTACATGGTATGGATCATGTTGTCGATCAATTCTTTATGGACGTTAGTAACTTCCTGAACAGGCTTTGCTTTTGTTCTAAGCCTTGGGTCAGGAAATTCTAAAATCTTTAATAATTTCATTTTTATAAATTTACTTTACATATATTATATGTGGGTAATTAACAAAAACTAAATATCTTAGAAATTATGACTAATAGCGTAGCAATTGTGATGGGATCAAAGTCTGATATGGCCTTGGCAGAAGCAACTAAAGAAGTATTGGATGGTTATGAAATTGGCTCAGTGATTAAAGTACTGAGTGCCCATAGAACGCCGGAGGCCCTTAAAGAATTTATTCAAACTACCATCAAGGACGGCACCAAAGTTTTCGTGGGAATTGCTGGCTTAGCAGCACATTTATCGGGAAATATTGCTGCGCATACGACTTTGCCTGTCATTGGAATTCCAGGAGATGGCGGACCTTTAAATGGTTTGGATGCTCTCTTCTCAACCGTTCAAATGCCTAGAGGAGTTCCGGTTGCAACCGTAGCCATCGGAAAGGCAGGAGCTGTAAACGCTGGCCACTTAGCTGCTCAAATGCTTGCTACTGGAGATCAAGATTTGGCTAAAAAAATAGCTGATCAAAGAGAAGAACAAAAAAGAATCTTATTAGAGGATCAATAAAGCCAAACTTAAAATGATCTATGCCTATCCATGTGAAGGAGTTTATGGGCTAGGGTGTGATCCTGACTCAAAAAAGGATGTCTTTAAACTTTGCGAGTTAAAAAAAAGATCAATAGACAAAGGCTTAATATTAGTAAGTGGAGTTTTTGAGCATTTTGAAAAATATATAAATCATCTTGATAAACAAGACATAGATAAACTAAAAAGGCCGTGGCCTGGTCCTCACACTTGGCTTGTCAGAGCAAATGAAAATGTCCCGGACTGGATTAAAGGAAATTCTGATTTGGTTGCCCTCCGTCATAGTTCTCATCCTGAAGTGATAAAACTGACAGAAAAAATTGGCAAGGTGCTGACTAGCACATCAGCAAATATCTCTAACGACCCTCCTGCTATGTCAGCAGACGAAGTAACAAAGATTTTTGGAAATGAGGTAACGCTCATTAGGGGAGAGATCGGCAATTTCGGAGGCGCTACTCCAATACAAAATCTAGATACTGGAGAGTGGATAAGAAAATGAAGAGTTTAAAATTTGGAGTAGTTGGTAATCCCATTAGACATAGTCGATCGCCAGAGATTCATCACCACTTTGCTGATCAGCAAAAAATTAAAATCTCATTTGGAAAATATTTAGTAGATGAGGAAGACTTCGAAAATTTTGTTAAAGATTTTTTTAAGTCTGGTGTCGGATTAAGCGTAACGTTACCTTTTAAAAAATTAGCTTTGAAATTTTCAAATGATTCTTCAACAAAAGCTCAAATGATAGGTGCTTCCAATAATTTATATAAGAAGAGCGACATTATTGTCGGAGATAATACAGATTGCATTGGCTTAGCAAAGGATATTAATCAAAATTTAGGATTTGATCTTTACGGCAAAGAGATTTTAATCCTTGGAGCAGGAGGCGCAGCAAAAGGAGCTGCCTTTGGATTGCAAGATCTCAATCCGAAAACCATTTGCATAGCGAATAGAACTCTTGAAAAAGCTCAAGAACTAGTTAGGGATTTATCTTTATACAGACAGTCATCAGGGAAAAATTCTAATCTTATAGCATCGAGTTTTAATTCAATTCAGGATGAATTTCATTCTTTTGACCTGATTATCAACGCTACTTCAATGTCCACCCTTGAAAATGAGAGCTTACCGATAGACCCATCTTTATATGGTAACTGCGCTCTAGCCTATGATTTAGCTTACTCTCAGGCCGATACCCAATTTATGATAGATGCTAAAAACAACGGCGCACAATCAGTTTCAGACGGATGGGGGATGCTCGTTGAGCAAGGAGCTGCTTCATTTGAAACTTGGACAGGAAAACTTCCAAAAACCAATAATTTATTGGCTTTGCGTTAGTTTTCCACATACTTTTGAAGTAAAATTACGCAGCCTACCTTAAAGAAAGATTACTAAATGGTACTAATTAAAAGAATTTTTGCGGCATTAATTACCTGTTGCGCATCCCTTCCACTTTTTGCTGGTTGGGGAGACGTGAATATGACTCCGGGAGTTAATGCCCTCAGCAGAGAAATTTTTGATCTGCACATGACTATCTTCTGGATATGCGTGGTCATTGGAGCGTTAGTGCTCGGCTTTATGGTTTATCTCATAGTTGCATTTAGAAAAAAAGAAGGTGACAAACCAGCTCAATTTGATGACCATCCTGTTTTAGAAATGACTTGGACCGTTTTATTTGCTGTTATTTTGGCTGTCATGGCAATTCCAGCAACCTTCACAATGATCCGTGCATACGATGACGCAGAAGGAGATATCAATATTTTAATTACTGGGCATCAATGGAAGTGGCAGTATGAATACCTAGAAGACGAAGTAAGTTTTTTCAGTAATCTATCCACAGATTTAGATCAAAGAAACAACATTGCCCCCAAATCAGATAACTATCTTTTGGAAGTTGATGAGCCTTTAGTCATACCAACAAATAAAAGAATCAGATTTTTAATCACAGCTAACGATGTAATCCATTCATGGTGGGTTCCTGATTTTGCGGTTAAGCAAGATGCTATCCCTGGTTTTATAAATACAGCTTGGACGCAAGTAGACGAAGAAGGAATTTTCAGAGGTCAATGCACTGAGCTATGTGGGCAATATCACGGGTACATGCCAGTTGTTGTTAAGGCAGTGTCACCTGAAGATTATGAACTTTGGGTAAACGAGAAGAAAGAAGCAAAAATTCAACAAGCGCTTCTAACTGAAAAGCTTTGGTCAACAGAAGAACTTTATGAAATTGGAGAAGGTGTTTACCAAACCAATTGCGTAGCTTGTCATCAAGTCAATGGGGAAGGATTACCTCCAGTATTCCCTGCATTAGCAGGAAGCGATCTTGTGCTAAATGACAAAGCCAAACAAATAGAAATTTTAATGGAAGGAGTTCAAGGTGCTGCTATGCAGTCATACGCTGAACAGCTTTCTGAAGTCGACATTGCAGCCGTTATTACCTATACCAGGAAGGCGTGGGGTAACGATGCTAGCGGTGACGGAGAAATCGTAATTCCAAAAGAAATTTTGGATTATAAAAATAACAAACTTTAATACACGGAAGGACTATGAGCGCAGTAATAGATTCGCATTCAGATGATCATCATCACGGCCCAGCAAAAGGTATAACTAGATGGTTATACACTACTAACCACAAAGACATCGGTACGCTTTACCTTTGGTTTAGCTTTCTGATGTTATTTTTAGGTGGTGCCATGGCAATGGTTATCAGAGCTGAGCTATTTGAGCCTGGAAGCCAAATAGTCTCTCCAGAATTTTATAATCAAATGCTGACCAATCACGGTCTGATTATGGTTTTTGGAGCGGTCATGCCAGCTTTCGTTGGTTTGGCTAACTGGATTATTCCTATGCAAATTGGCGCTCCAGATATGGCTTTACCAAGAATGAATAACTTAAGCTTTTGGATTCTACCAGTGGCTTTTGGAATTTTAATTTCCACTTTTTTTATGGAGGGCGGAGGCCCTAACTTTGGTTGGACTTTCTATGCGCCTTTATCTACTACGTATGCACCGCCAACCGTAACCTTCTTTATTTTTGCAGTTCACATCATGGGAGCATCTTCCATCATGGGATCTATAAACATCATCACCACAATTCTAAACATGAGAGCGCCTGGGATGACTTTCATGAAGATGCCTTTGTTTACCTGGACTTGGCTAATTACTGCTTATCTTCTTATTGCCGTAATGCCAGTTCTTGCGGGGGCTGTAACCATGATGCTTATGGATATCCATTTTGGAACCAGTTTCTTTAACGCAGCTGGTGGTGGAGATCCGGTTTTATTTCAACACGTCTTTTGGTTCTTTGGGCACCCTGAGGTTTACATCATGATTCTGCCTGCTTTCGGGATTGTCTCGCACATCATTGAAACTTTCTCAAGAAAACCAATTTTTGGATACACATCAATGGTTTATGCAATAGCATCAATCGCTATTCTTTCTTTCATTGTTTGGGCGCACCACATGTTTACAGTTGGTATGCCTATCGCGGGTGAACTTTTCTTCATGTATACAACCATGTTGATTGCTATTCCAACAGGAGTAAAAGTGTTCAATTGGTTATCGACAATGTTCAAAGGCTCAATCTCTTTTGAGACCCCGATGCTTTTTTCAATAGCTTTTGTAGCTTTGTTTACCATCGGTGGATTATCAGGGTTGATGCTTGCAATAGCTCCAGCTGACTTTCAATACCACGATACTTATTTTGTCGTAGCGCATTTCCATTATGTTTTAGTCCCAGGAGCCATCTTTGGAATAATTGCCGGTGTTTATTATTGGTTACCAAAATGGACAGGCAACATGTATGACGAAGTTTTAGGGAAGACTCATTTTTGGATGTCTTTTATTTCGGTTAACATTACCTTCTTCCCCATGCACTTTGTTGGATTAGCAGGAATGCCTAGAAGAATTCCTGACTACGCGCTTCAATTCGCAGATTTTAATATGGTGATTTCAATTGGCGCATTCATATTTGGTTTAACTCAGCTTCTTTTCTTGTTTATTATTCTTAAGAGCATTTTTGCCGGTAAACAGGCTACATCTGAAGTATGGGAAGGCGCCAAGGGATTAGAGTGGACTGTTGCATCGCCAGCTCCATATCATACTTTCGAAACCCCACCAGAAGTTAAGTGAAGGCAGCAACTAAAACAAACTTAAAATTAGTAAGTCTTGTTTTAGGTATGTTCTGCTTTGGTTTCGCCTTAGTTCCTATTTACGATGTATTTTGTGAAATAACCGGTTTAAACGGAAAAGTATCCGGACCAACCATTACCGAATACGATGACAATTTTAACTCTAGGGAAATCAAAATCCTTTTTGTAACTAAGAATAATGAAAATATGGCTTGGAATTTTTCCTCCGAGAAAAGAATATTAGATGCAGAAACAGGAATAGCGTATACAGTTGATTATACTTTTGAGAATCCCACAGATTATCCTATGGTGGCTCAAGCTATTCCGAGTGTATCTCCAGGAAAAGGTGCTCAATACTTTCATAAAACTGAATGCTTCTGTTTTGAGGAACAGCTTTTACAGCCTGGAGAAAAATTAACCATGCCGGTTAGATTCATCATTGATCCTGATCTTCCTGATGATGTTCCAGTGTTAACGCTTGGCTATACTCTTTTTGATATCTCCGAATCTCATATAAAATTACAAGCGAGCAATTAATTATGTCCGACCAATCTTCATATTTCGTTCCAGCAAGCAGTAGATTACCAATCTGGATGGCCTTTGGTTTAATGCTTTTTGTTTTAGGTGCGGGCTATACCATTAATGATCTAGACAAACCTGACTCAAATTCCTATTGGATCTTAATTGCTGCTTTTGCTGTCATCTTTTCTGTGTTTTTCTTTTGGTTTGGCGAAGTTATAAAAGAAAACGACAAAGGAATGTACAGCGATCAATTGAACAGATCGTTTGTCATGGGCATGCAGTGGTTCATATTCAGTGAAGTCATGTTTTTCTTCGCTTTCTTTTTAGCGCTCGGATACGTAAGGATATTTGCAGTGCCTTGGCTTGGTGGTGAAGGAGAAAAGGCCATCACCAATATGTTGTGGCCTGGCTTTGAAGCAACTTGGCCAGTTATGCAGACGCCGGATCAGTCTTTATTCCAAGGTCCGAAAGAGAATATGAATTTCCCTGGTTTTGCAAATGTAGGTCATTGGTTGCCGTTTTGGAACACTCTTTGCTTGGTAACTTCAAGTGGGACCATAACGATTGCTGAGCATGCTCTGAAAAAAGGTAACAGAACTTCATTTAAGTTTTGGATGGTTATGACTCTTATTCTTGGGTTTACCTTTGTTTATTTACAAGGTCTCGAGTATTACGAAGCCTACGATCATATGGGTCTGACTCTTGGTGCTGGGATTTACGGAACTACATTCTTTCTCCTTACAGGTTTTCACGGCTTTCATGTTTGTTTAGGAGCAATCATTCTGACAATCATGACTATAAGAGGGTTTCGCGGAGCCTTTACTAAAGATGACCATTTTGGTCTTGCAGCAGGATCCTGGTACTGGCACTTCGTGGATGTAGTATGGATATTGTTGGTGTTGGTGGTTTACGTATTCTAACCCCAAGGGCTATTAACAACTATTTGACCGCTATAGAGACCGTATGCGAGGGTCAACAACAGAAGACCCGCGATTATCACCCTTACCCTGAGAGCCATAAAGCTTCTTGTCATTGCACCTTTTTTATCTTTGATCATAAAAGCTGCGCTAGAAAAGAGACTGATCAGCATAGCAATCATTAAAACGACGATGAGTATTTTTACTAACATTGGAAAATTTAATCCTGGTTGGAAGTTTACAATTTTTACGGCATTTATATTACCAATTTTATTAAGTTTAAGTTTTTGGCAATACCAAAGAGGCCTAGAAAAATCTAAGCTTGAAAGTTTTATTAATAATCAGCAAACAAAGCCCCCAACCGAATTTATTTCTTTAGAATATGCATCTCCCAGCCAATGGTATAGACCTTTTTTTATGCAAGGCGAATTCAGTAAAAAGACAGTTTTAGTAGACAACGCAATCTATGAAGGGGTTCGTGGTTTTTCTGTTTATCAAGAGTTTTTATCTAATAATGGCTTATCACTTTTGGTATCAAAAGGATGGTCAAATTCATTTGATAGTTCAAAAAAGACATTAGATCAAAATTATTTATTGCAGGGAGTTTTCAGACCCATTGAAAAAGCTTTCACGATTGATAATTCAATCTATGAAAGAGAAGGAAGTGATTTAGAAATGCAGTCTTTTGATATCGATAGTATTAATCTGAAGTGGAATACAAACTTTCCAGCTGTAGTCTTTGAACTTAATGAATTTTCATTAGATGGATTCTCAAGGATTTGGCAACCCGTTTATTTATCAGCTAATCGTCATTTTGGCTATGCAATCCAATGGTTAGGCTTAAGTTTGGTTGCCTTGGCAGGTTTTATTTTTGTAGGGTTTAGAAAAAATGATTAAGAAAAATTTTGTCATAGCGATGTTAATTTTCTTAACTCCAATCTTGGTGATCCTCTCAAGTACTATATGGTATTACTCTGGAGCATCTCTTCCAGAAGGTAGGGTAAATAACGGTCAGCTTCTTTCGCCGCCAATTGATGTGGGTAAGCTCGGAGTCACCTATGATTATCAACCCTTCAACATCGAAACCATTGAGAGAGACTGGATGATCTTCCAGTTTATTAAAGGAGACTGTTCGTTAATATGTGACGATGCAGCTTATGTTGCAAGACAAGCCAATATAGCCTTGAACCGAGAGAGTATTCGAGTGTCAAGATTTCTCCTTAGCGACACTGATAGAAACTTCGATATCTTGGAGAAATATAAACCTTTAAATCATGCTACTTATGGCGAAAGCTCCTTGATCACTAAAGAATTTGAAAGTCAGAATATTAATCCTTTTGAGGAAGGATCATTGTTTGTGGTTGATCCTCTGGGAAATATCATCATGTTTTATGGTCCTAAAGAGGATAAAAATGAAAACTTTAAGCAAATCCTTGAAGACTTAAAAAAATTATTGAGGGTTTCAAAAATTGGATAGCTATAAGAGAATTCAAGTAATTAGCCTGATAGGAATATTCCTAGCCTTCGTTGTAGTGGGTTTAGGAGCATGGACGAGATTAGTCGATGCCGGATTAGGTTGTCCCGATTGGCCTGGTTGTTACGGATACGTTTGGATGCCAGAAACGGAATCTGAAATTGAGCAAGCGAACATTGCTTATCCGGAAAGGCAATTTGAAGTTGAAAAGGCAATTCCAGAAGTTGTTCATAGATATTTCGCTGGAACTCTTGGGTTACTTATTTTTGGCCTATTTTTTATCGCTATTATTGCTAAGACCAAAGATAAATGGCTCAAAAACCTTATTTATGCTGCCAGTGTGCTGGTTTGTGTTCAGTCACTTTTTGGTTATTTAACTGTAAGTCTAAAACTGTGGCCTCAAGTTGTTACATTGCACCTGTTAGGAGGTTTTTTTACCACCACTTTGGTTTTTCTAATTTTTTTAAGGTCATCTCATTTAAGATCATCTTTTAATATTAACTTTTCAGTGTTACCAAAAACAAATACTCTCCTAAATTGGGCCTTTCCATTTCTCCTTGCCCAAATAATTTTAGGAGTATGGCTAAGTTCGAATTATGCAGCATTAGCATGTCCAGATTTTCCAACTTGTCATGGAAAGTGGCTGCCTCCAGCGGATTATGCAAAAGGTTTTAATTTCTTTCAGCAAATTGGACCCGATTACCTTGGAGGACAGATGGATGTGGAATCCAGAATAGCGATTCACTTTATTCATAGATTGGGTGCAATTGCGGTATCCATTGTCTTCCTTCTTTTATCCTGGCGTTTTTTCAAGGAAAATTATCCTTTAACTTCTTTGGGTTTTGCGTCACTAATTACTTTCCAAATAGTTTTAGGTATATCCAATATATATTTTCAAGTTCCTTTATACGTTGCCATCGCTCATAACTTAGGAGCCTTGTTCCTTCTTATGTATTTATCCTTTGTTAGACTAAAATCATCTACAATAAGCCCCGCATGAGCCTAACTATTTCTGAATTTTTTAAACTCACAAAACCCGGAGTTCTATATCTATTGATGATTACTGCTGGCGCTTCCATGATTTTAGCCACTAACTTCAACTTAGATATCATCAAAGCTCTGACAGGTTTTTTAGGAATAGCTTTTATTGCAGGATCTTCAGCTGCAATTAATCAAATTTTAGATTTTAAATACGATTCTGTAATGGAAAGAACAGTAAAAAGACCTATTGTCACTGGAAAAATTAGCGTGACTTCTGCAACCGTATTTGCAAGTTTTCTTTTCATAACTGGATCTGCTTTGATTTTGTATTTTAATAACTTTTTAACTTGGGCTTTAACATTTGGAACTTGGATTTTTTATGCATTTTTTTATACAAAAGTTCTTAAATTTTCCGGTTCACAAAATATTGTTATTGGTGGTTTAGCAGGAGCAATGCCTCCTTTATTAGGTTGGACTGCTGTAGTGGGTTCCATAGATCCATTACCACTTTTACTTGTGCTATTAATTTTTATTTGGACTCCGCCACATTTTTGGGCTCTCGCTATCAATAAAAAAGATGAATATGCAAGAGCTGGCATTCCGATGATGCCTGTGGTCAAAGGTATCGAGTACACAAAGATTCAAATAGTTCTTTATTCAATATTACTAATGGCAGTGTCGCTACTTTTATTTGCAACTGGATATTTTGGCTATGTTTATCTGATTGGAGCAGCAATTCTTGGCGGAATATTCATACAAAAATCTTGGAAATTAAAGCAAAGTTCAGGCGCAGATAATTCCATGAGTTTATTTTTATATTCTATTGTTTATTTAACGTTAATATTTTTATTGATGATCGTTGATAGGGCGGTGATAACTTATGTCTAAAACTTCAAATATTCGATTAACAGTTTTATCTTGCCTTGTGTTGGTGTCGTTAGTGATCGGTGTTTTTGTCTACAGCATCGTTTCACCTAAAGAGCTCACCAAAGATGAATACAAAGAACTTAAGTTCTATGAACTCTCAGCACCTAGACAGTTAACAGATTTCAGGCTTCAGTCAGGGGCAGAAGTTTTCAAGCAAACAAATTTGCTTGAGAAATGGCATTTGGTATTCATGGGTTTTGCTTCATGCCCTGATATGTGTCCAATGACCATGGCAAAAATGAAAAAGACCTCTAATCTTCTTGCTGAAAGAAATATTCAATTAAGAGATAAGATCAATTTTATGATCGTTTCTGTTGATCCGGACAGAGACACACCAGAGTTGATCGATAGATACGCTAAATCTTTTGATTCTTCTTTTATAGGTGTAAGCGGGGACATAGGAACTATTTATACTTTAGCGACACAACTCACCCTTCCATTTGTGCCAGTAGTAGATTCAAAACGCACCGACTACGATATGGATCACAGCATGAATCTTGCGCTATTAAGTCCATCAGGAAGGTATTACGGATTCTTTAAATCGCCGGTAGATCCACAAAATATGGTTACCGTGCTAGAAAGCGTTCTGACTTACAACAGATAAACTAATTTTGAAAGATAATTTCGCAATCTTTCATAATTGCTACTTGTCTTATTGCATTCAGTTGACCTTTATATAGGGCTAGCTGGGCAGCTTCCTCCTGATTGCCTTTTATGCCTGCAGCCAAGATTGGCATAAACACTACAGCAGTAGCTATATACGCATCGTTGTCTTTTTTCTTTTTGTCGATAACAGAAGAAATTTCAGGAATTTTGTTTTGAATATTAAGTGCATCCAAAGCAAGTTCTTTGCAGGAGTAATCTTTATATTCAGCTACAGATACAATGTCAGCTTGAACCGAAGCAGAGGTAACACTTTTTACGCCACAAGCAGAGAGCAAGATAAAAATTGAAGTAAGGATGAAATAATTTTTCATAATTTTTATTCTAGCTTTTTTTGTAAAAAAATAATCTTCTTTGAGTTTTTTTATATTAGACTAATTAATAATTAATATAAGTTTTTTTTATAGGAGAAAAAAAATGACTGAATATGAAATTTATACCCTTTTTAATGGTGCTATGACTAGTACTGCAATATTTGGAGCAGCTAATGTATTTTTATTATGGGTCGCTTTCAGGGGAGCGCTGAGAATTCAAGAACAAGGCGCAACATTATTTCAAAAAATCTTATCCACTATATTTTCTTTGGGAATAGTATTTTTAAATTTACAAACTTTAGCTTTTGTAAGAGTAAACTTTGAAAATACAGCTTTTGATCTTAGTCAATTGCCTGAGTTGTCTAATAGAGCGCAAAGATTTGTTGAGTTTGTTGGGGCCGAGGATGTTACGTTTAGCCTAATTCCAAATAATCCAATTTTATTGGTATGGTGGATTGCCGTTCTTGTAATTCTGCTTGGGAGTACATGGTTAAAACCTAATAATTAAAATCTGATATAGGAGAGAAAATGGAAATTATGCAAATACAAGAGTCCTACATAGGAATAATGCAAATTTTTGCAACCATGCTTTTGGGAAATATTATCTTACTTTGGATGTTGTTCAGGGGAGTGTCTAATGCCTACCTCTATGGAGTCAATACTTTTGCAAAAGTGATTCATTCAGTAATGTCTCTATGTGTTGTGGCTTTTTTATCTGGAATGTATGCGAATATAGCTGCAACAGTTAACAATTGGGCATACGCGCTTGCATCTCAAACAACAGAAGAACTTCCGCAAGGCCTGCAACTATTTGTAGAAAACTCAGGAGCTACAGAGTTTGTCACAGCTTCTTTGATTCCATCAAATCCGGTTGCTTTAATATTTGTTTTAGCGGTTCTGGTTGGATTGCTAGGCGGAATGTGGACCGCCCCTGCTCCTAAAGAGTAGATTTTTATTCCTTAAAAAAAGGGAGCAGCCTCTGCTCCCTTTTTTTTTAGTAAATGATAGTATGTCACTTCAGTTTAATTAATAAGGAGAGAAATATGACTGAAATGGAAATAATGAGTCAATTCAATACTTTTTTGATAAGTAACGCTATTTACCTAGCAGCAGGATTTTTTATTCTGTGGGTTGCTTTCAGAATGGTTGTAAATATTCAGGCTGATCCAAGCGCACCAATGCTTAACAAAGTTTTAGCAACTCTATTTGGTTTAGGATCTGTTTACTTTTTGCTACTTACAAATAGTTTTTTGTATTCAAATTGGCAAGAAACGTCTAATAGACTGGCTGAGTTAGATAATCTTTCAAATGGAGGTCAAAGATTTGTTGATTTCATAGGAGTAGGAGATTCAACACCTAGCCTGATACCTGCTGATCCAGTATTTGTTGTTTGGTATATTGTAATTCTTGGAATTATTTTTGGTGGAATCTGGATGAAAAGAAGCTGAATTTATCAGTAGATAAAAAAGAGGAGCGGTTGCTCCTCTTTTTTTATTTGATCTTTGTATATTAAGATAAGAGCGTATTTAAATAATTAGGAGAGAAAAATGAATGAATACGAAATATGGTCAACATATCAACTTGCAATGGTTAGCAGAGCAATATTTACACTGTTTGTCTTCTTCGCTGGCTGGTTTGCAGCCAGGGTGACGCTTAATCTTGTAAATTCTGGAAACGCAAATATGTTCACAAAGTTGGTTACTACTGTTTTTGGGGTTTTAATTGTTTACTTCGGCTTGATTCAACAAGCTTTTACAACATGGACAACTGAAGCAACAGCTTATGCTTTAAGCCAAGTTGATGAGCCTTCAGGAAGATTTGATTCTTTCATAGCTTTTTTTGCTTCAGATGGAGAGCCGTCTTATAGTTTGATAGGGGATCCTTTTATTACTTTATTCTGGATTATTTTAGGACTTTATATAATCTTACCGCTCTGGGTAAATAATAGTTCAGACTAATTTTCTCTAAAAAAGGGGGGCTAAAGCCCCCTTTTTTTAAATTTCAATAATAACTTTCCCAGTTGCCTTTCTGTCTTGTATAAATTTCAGCGCATTAACTGAATCTTCAATTTTATAGGTATGTGAGACAAGAGGTTTAAATTTTCCGCTATTAAACATCTCAAAACAGTCATCAAAATTCTGCTTATTGACTTCAGGTTCCAACCCTATGAATTGTCCCCAAAATACTCCAACAATTTGACATTCTTTTAGCAAGGTCAAATTCAGGGGCATTTTTGGTATTCCAGCGGTGAATCCTATAACTAGATACCTTCCATTTCTTGCTATCGCTCTGAGAGACGGTTCGGCATAATCCCCGCCAACAATATCATAAATAACATCTATCCCATTTGGAGCAACAGCCTTTAAGTTATTTGAGAGCTCTTTTTGTTTATCTTTATCCATATCTCTGGGATATAGAACAACTTCATCTGCACCTTCTTGTTTGCAAATTTCTAATTTTTCTTCTGAGGATGCTGTAGCAATTACTTTAGCCCCCATTGCTTTACCTAAGTGAATGGCAGTAATACCTAGACCGCCTGCTGCCCCAGAGACCATTAAAGTTTCACCTTTCTGAAGCTTTGCTCTTTGTTTTAGTCCGTGAATAGTAGTTCCATAATTTAAAGGGAATGCTGCTCCTTCAGCAAAGCTCATAGAATCAGGCAATTTAAAAATTGAGGCTGCAAAAACAGCTACCTTTTCAGCCATTCCACTGGTTCCAGTCATGGCAATAACTCTGTCACCCTCTTTAAAGTTCTCAACGCCAGTGCCAACTTTACTAATTACTCCAGCTACTTCACCTCCAGGAATGAAAGGAAAAGGGGGCTTGAACTGATATAAGCCTTGAACTATGAGTACTTCGGGAAAACTGACGCCAGCAGCTTTTACATCAATTAATACCTGGCCATCCAATAATTCTGGCTCTGCTACCTCTTCTACTTTATGAATATCAATGGGTCCGAATTCATTACAAACAAAAGCTTTCATAGTTTTCTCCAATCTAAATTTATTTATATTTTGCCTTATTCAATTGCAGATAGGTACTCTGCAAGAAAAGAATCAAAATCTTTTTCTTCTTCAGCTTCCTTTCGAGAGAATTCTTTCAAGGATTCACTTGCCTGTTTTTCTAAATAGTGGACTTCTCTATTCAAATTAAGTATTTCTTCTTTATGCCTCTTCGCAATATCATCTGTATATTTATCCCAAGTCGTATCGGATGAAATTATTTCTTTTAAAAGCATACCGGACGGTGTTTTATTTGAATCGTTAACTTTATTTTGTTGTGTTTCTAGGGATTTCTTAAATATGGTTTTATATTCTAGATTGTCGATTCGAGCTTCAAGGTAAGACATCTCATTGATAATTCTCGCCGCTTTATCTCTCAAGAAGAACGAACCATCTTTGAATTCTAATTTTAAGTCTTTATCTCTGCCAGATAGAACAACATTACCCCAATTACTTTGTATTTTCCTTATTTCATCTTGTTCGCAAGGCTGATCTTCTGAGAGCAAGCAATAAAAAAGGAAACTTTCTAAAAAGATAGCCGTTTCATCTGAGATGCCAAATGGGTCATAAATATTATTATCCAAGGCTCTAATCTCTACGTATTCTATGCCTTTATCTCTAAGTGCGTTAATTGGCCTTTCTCCACTTGCAACTAATCTTTTAGGCCTGATAGAACTGTAATACTCATTTTCTATTTGAATTATCGCGGTATTTAGTTGGATGTACTCATCATTAACTTTTGTGCCTAGAGTTTTATATCTTGGATGATCAGTTGTTAAGGCTTTTTTTAGGTCAGCTAAATATTCCTCAAGATTGTTGTAAGCAATATTAAGGTTATCTTGTGATTTGGATATGTAACCTAATTCTCCCATTCTCAAGCAAGTGGCGTTTTCAAGATATAGATCTTTTGAATTTAATTCTTTTAGGCTATGTTCCCTGCCTTTTGCAAAAGCTTTAGGAACAATAGGGCTGCATCCAAAAAGGTAAGTAATTAACCACGCATTCCTCCGGAAGTTTCTTACCAAGCTTAAATATTTTTTATCTTTGAACTCTCTGAGTGTTTCACCTTCCGTTTTTGCCCACTTTTCAAATAATTGATCATCAAAAGAAAAATTGTAATGTATGCCAGAAACAGTCTGCATCATGCTTCCATATCTTTGTGATAAACCGACACGATAAAGTTTTTTCAACTTGCCTGAGTTGGTGCTTCCATAATCTGCAATGGGAATCGTAGCTTCATCTTCTATAGACATAGGGATGCTCGCTGGCCAAAAGTCTTCATCAGTATTTTTTAAACAAAAATAAACGATGTCTTCTAATTCTTTAAGACAGTTATTAAGGTCTTTATTTGGACTGGTGACAAGCTCGATCAAGGCCTCAGAGAAGTCAGTGGTAATGCGAGAATTTGTCAAAGATGAGCCATAAGCTTTTGGGTGAGTTTTGAGAGATATGGAGCAGTTACTTGATCTTAAATTTTCTTTTTCTATGCCCCTTTGCGAAAATTTAATGAAGTCAGATACATTTAAAGCATCAAGATTTTCTAGAGAATCAAGAAATTCGTTGGACATTGCAGGTATAGATTATACCTTTGGACCAGCTGCTACTACTTCGGATGAAAGATTAAATTTTTCTATGTTATTTCTGAATTTTTCAGCAAGTTGTTTTGCTTCACTATCGTAATCTGATTTACTTCCCCATGTAGCAGACGGATTTAAAAGTTTTGAATCTACTCCATCAAGATTGACGGGTATTTCAACATTCATGATATCAAGCATTTCTGTAGACGACTCATGGATAGAACCATCTTGGATAGCTTTTATGACACTCCTGGTAACAGGAATATCAAATCTATTGCCAACCCCGTATGGACCTCCGGTCCATCCAGAATTAACAATGAATACTTTACTGCCAAAACTCTCGATTCTTTTCATTAAAAGTTCAGCATAAACTCTTGGAGGTCTTGGAAAAAACGGAGAGCCGAAACAATGAGAGAAAGTTGAATCCAGATCTTTAGTCGAACCAATTTCTGTGGAACCAACTTTTGCGGTGTAACCGCTGAGAAAATGATATGCAGCTGCTTCTTTGCTCAGAATTGATACAGGAGGCAGCACTCCAGTTAAATCACAAGTAAGAAAAATAATTGCATTTGGTTCCCCTGCAAAATTATCTTTCAAATGACTGTCTACGTGCGAAAGCGGATAGACAGCTCTGGTGTTCTCCGTAATTGATTGATTAGCATAATCTATATCGACGGTATTTGGTTTGAGGACTACATTCTCAACTACCGATCCCCTTTTGATGGCATCCCAAATAATGGGTTCGTTCTTTTGCGAGAGGTTAACAGTTTTGGCATAACATCCGCCTTCAAAATTGAAGACTATTCCTTCTCCCCAGCCATGTTCATCGTCACCAATCAACCATCTATCTGGATCGGCTGATAATGTTGTTTTGCCTGTTCCAGAAAGACCAAAGAAAAGTGAAACATCGCCGTTCTCTCCTGCATTTGCAGCACAATGCATCGGTAAAACATCGTGCTCAGGTAAGATGAAGTTCAAAACTCCAAACATAGACTTCTTCATTTCTCCTGCATAGGCAATACCCAGAATAAGAACTTTTTTCTCAGTGAAATTGATCATCACTGTTCCGTCTGAATTAGTTCCGTGAATTTTTGGATCACAAACAAAGCTGGGAACGCATCTAAGATTCCATAAATCTTTCTTCTTGGGGTTAAAGGATTCAGGCCTTATCAATAAGCTTTGACAGAAGACGTTGTGCCAAGCAAGCTCATTTTCTACAACAACAGGCTGGTAATGTTCAGCGCTAGCTCCGACATGTAGGTCAGCGGTGTAAGTATCTTTACCTTTTAGATAGTCTGCTGACTCGTTCCAAAGTCGATCGAACTTTTCTGAATCGATAGGCTGATTGTTCTCACTCCAATCAACTACATCTCTGGTGATTGAATCCTCGACAATAAATCTGTCTTTAGGGCTTCTTCCGGTTCTCTTTCCTGTGGTGACTATTAAGGCGCCATTGGATGCAGTAATGCCTTCCTTGTTATTGAGGGCAATTTCTATAAGATTATCAATCGGAATATTATGATTCATTCAGTTCTACAAAGTTCGGTTGGATATTATGACACTTTATAGAGCAAATTTAATCATCAAATAAGAATTATTCTCAATAATTATAAGACGTGAACGAAAAAATCAATTTTAAAGAAAACGAATTTGGATATATCGAATATAAATCCAAAAATCCTTATGAGTTTTATCAAATATTTAATGAATTAGATGAAGCCGAAACTCAAGATAGTTTTGGTTGGTTAATTTTTCCAGAACAGGGGAAAAAACCCTATCCAGTAGTAGTTTGCGCGCATGGAAGCGATAATTGGGCCGGGCATCATCATGAACATATACTCAATTTTCTCAATAATGGAATTGCAGTCTTTAAAGCACATAGTTTTGATTCAAGGGGGGTTGCTTCCACTGTCGAAGATCAACTCTCTGTGACAACAGCCATGATGATGGTTGATGTGGTAGAACCTTTGAAATTTTTATCAAGGCATCCTGATATAGATGCAAATAAAATCGCAATTACTGGTTGGAGCTTAGGCGGCATGGTGGCTTTCTATACTGCATGGGAACCTATTATGGAGAAGCTTGCACCAAACGGTGAGAGATTTTGTGCTCACCTGCCTTTTTATCCTCCAACTTTTTTGAATCCGGATGAACACCGATGGTCAAAAGCTCCGATTTTGAATTTAATTGGTTCGGATGATGACTATACGCCTGGCATTCTTGTTAAAGATATTTGCAAAGAAATGAAGAAAGCTGGTGCGGATGTAGAGGTTTACGAATTTAAAAAAGGACATCACTCTTTTGACTCTATTCATCCTGTGACTTTTTGGCCTGAAGCGTTGGCAATAAATGAAAAGTTTGCACAATTGAAAAACGATGGAAGTATCACTTTTACTACTGATGAAGGAAAAGCCATGAGCGCTAACTCATTTGAAGATAGAGTTAAAATATTTGAAACCGGCGAGATAAAGTTTGGCGCTCATTCAGGTGGAGATTGGTCGATAAGAAGAGACGCTATGGATCAGGCGCTTTCTTTCATGAAAAAACACTTGCTTTAAACTAATATCTAGATTGGAAGTTTTTTTAGATAAGTTTTAGTAATTTTTCCCTTCCCTTAAATAAACTCTCTCTAAATCACGGTAAAGGTCAATCTTTTGAAGTTCTTTAAATTCAATCTCGTCTCCATAATGCAGCGCTTGGGGATTGCTTGGATCAAATTTATCCCACTTAGATTTTGGTTTTCCGTATTTGGCAATGCTTGCCCAGTCCTTGATCATAACTCTAGATACTCTAATGTCTTTGTAATTCCAAGGCCAAAAAGGTATGGGACTTTGAAATAAGTAAAATAATTCTAAACCGTGGGTTGCATCTAAAGTTTGGTTCTCAGAAGATGGTTTTTTCTCAAAATAATAAAGATAAGTATCGCCTCCATTTTTTGCGTACTGACTCGCCATGAAGTAGCCATCTCCTCCAAACGATAAATCGCCGTAAAGTTCTTTTGCTGCTCTCAAAGACGAATAATTAAGATTTTCTGCATACTGCTTAACCTCATTAGGCAGCGGAATAAACGAAAAGTCAGAAAAATTCCAAACTTGAGTTATCCAGTCCTCTTCAAGCGGATCGCCTGAATAAATTAAAGGAAAAAGATTTGTTCCTTCATTGGCATTAAACCCAGCCACGTAAATGATGTCATTGGTGTTTCCTTTCGTAAAACTAGCTTGAGTGGTTTCAGAAAAAACCCAGCCATCTTGAATCGGAAACCAAGACCAGTCCTTATCTTCATGATCGGAGTCTTCGTAGTAAAAAGCATTTGCCGGCGCTGACCTTAAATCCTCCAACGTAGGATTATCTTTCCCTGTGAAAAACTGAGCAAAGGATGCTCCCATTTCTTCTGCCGATGAAAACTCTCCCACTCTCTCCGTTAATTTTCTAGCTCGTCCTACCGTATAGCCACTTTGGGCTATAGCTTTGTGAAATAAATCCTTGGCTAAACCGGTTGACACTAAGGTCTCCACCGATGCTCCACCAGCAGACTCGCCAAATATAGTTACATTATTAGGATCTCCACCAAATTTATGAATGTTAGCTTGCACCCACTTAAGAGCATGAATTTGATCAAGAGTTCCGTAATTACCAGATACTTTTTTTGGAGATTCCGCGGAGAGCAAAGGATGCGCCATAAAACCCAATGGGCCTAAACGATAGTTTATTGTTACCAAAACAATCCCTTCTTTTGCAAAGCTATCAGAGATATAAAAGCCACCCCCATCTCCTCCACGATAGCCGCCACCGTGAATCCATACCATCACTGGTAAAGAACCGTTTTCAAGTTTTTTAGGCTTAATGATATTGAGATACAAACAATCTTCTGATTGTTCAGGGCTTAAATTTAAATCTGGTAAGTAGCTCAACAAGAAAGAGCCGTCTGTGATCAATCGTTCTTGCCACCACTCCAATCCAGCAGAGGTAATAAATATTTCAGCAAACCTTCCCAGCAACCCATCTCCTTCTTGCGCCTGAATACAGGTCTTACTGGTACTTTGTGCATTAAGAATTCCATCCCATCCTTCATGCGATTGTGGAGCTTTGAATCTGAAGTCATTCACAGGAGCTTCTGCGTAGGGCACGCCAAGAAAATACTCCGTATCGTCTTTTTCGTAGCCAATCAAATCACCTTGTTTGAGGCTAACGATTTTTGTTGGAGTTAATGTTTCTTCTTGTGAACAACTTAAAAAAATTATCACAAGCAAAATGCCTATTAAATATTTCACTTTATCCTCTTTATTTGAAAGCGCTTAAAACAGAACTTCTCTTTTTTGATAACGCCAGATCGCTAGTAAGTAGACGATCAATTCATTGACAAAAATTATTAATCCACCTGTCGACGGAAATCCATCGAGGATAAAGCTTAAAATTCTCCCTAATAAAAAGCACCCTAATACAATACAAAAAGTTAAATACGCAGTTTTCATTAATTTCACTCTCCATAAGCTGAAAAGCGCAATGAAACCCATGCAAGCAAAAAATGCATAATTGGCTCTAATTTCACTGATGGCATTTAACGATCCAAGTTGCATCTCCAACATTGAAGCAATGAGCAATGGATTAAATAGTCCAATTAATCCAAATGCCAGCCATTCCAAACCAATTAATGTGAGGATTATTTTGTCTGTCATCGCTCTCTAAGATATCATTTTTGGTGCAAAATATATAAAAAGTTATGAAAATTTTTCTAACCATATTAGCTCTTTCATCGTTACTTCTGTTTAGTTCAGATGACAGTCAATATGCTCAAACCATAAGGGAAACCGCTAAAGCTATGGATTACCAACTTTCCGAGGACGAGTTAGAAATGTGGATTGAGCGATTAAAATCTTATAACTCCAATGATATTGAGAAGTTTGATGACGATATCAATGCGTTTGTTGAGCAGGACTTTATTAATCCGCCTAAAAAAAATGAATTTTTATTTATTGGTAGCTCTTCAATAAGACTTTGGAAATCACTTCAGGAAGATATGGCTCCTTTGAACGTTTTAAACAGAGGATTTGGTGGTGCTCATATCAAGCATATTAACCGTCACTTTGATTCCATTGTTTTGCCTTACGAGCCGAAAGCTATAATCTTTTTTTGCGGCACCAACGATATAGCAGCCTACAACCCGGTAGAGAAAGTAAAACTTGATTTTGAAATCTTTTATAACCGCGTAAAGCGCGATTTACCAAAGACCAAACTATTTGTTATTGAAATCCAGCCATCCCCAAGTCGTTTTTTTCAAAGAAACCTACAACTTAAATGGAACGATCATATCGAAGACCTTGCTAAAGTTGATCCAAATCTTTTTGTTATCAATGTCTCTGAAACTATGTTTACAGAAGACGGAAAACCTCGAAGAGAGCTTTACATCCCTGATATGTTGCACATGAATCCAAGGGGTTATGCCATTTGGACGGGTAAGGTCAGAGATATATTAAGCGAGAATTATCCAATAGAAATGGGGAAAGAACTCCCTTGCGAGCGATTATTTGGTTGTCCAAGAGAATTTTCTCCTTCTGATTTACAACCCGTTACTGATGAAATGACTGAGGAAGTAAACACCTAAAACGCTCCTAAAAATTTTACGCCCAGACTAAAACTGCTATATTAAAGAGGAGATGAAAACTCGGGGTCGTAAAAATAAATAGAAAGGGGAAGAGCATGAAATCACAAGAAGAAATTTCATTAAAAAACAGACCAGAATCTTTGAAACCCGAAGGAGATTGGTCGAATATCTTTTCTTATCATCCTATGGATGTTGAATTAAAAAGATCAGAAGGTATTCACTATTTCGATGTTAACGACAATAAATACATAGATGTGACAAGCGGTCCTTTTGCCTTCAGTCTGCCGCACAACGATCCAAGAATGAAGAAAGCTATTGCCGATCAAATGGAGGCTTTTTCACACATAACGCCAACCATGGCAAATCGTCCGCTAGCAAATTATTCAGCAAAATTACAGGAAGTCACTCCGCCAAAACTGAACACTGTATATCCTGTTTCAGGAGGATCTGAAGCTGTTGAAACGGCAATAAAAGTTGCTCGCGAGCATCACGTCACAAACGGTAACACCGACAAATATAAAATTATTTCCAACTATCAAAGCTATCACGGAATGACTCTGGCTACTCAGGGGCTATCCGGTAATCCCGCTTACGCAAAAAAATACGGCGCCATACTCAATAAATGGCCTCACATTCATCAGTACTCAGATCATGAAAAACCTGAAGGCATGAGTAGAGAAGATTGGGGGATTAAGTGCGCTCAAGAACTTGAAAAAGCCATTTATTTTGAGGGAGCAAATTCCGTTGCCGCTTACATTGCCACGCCTCACGGCTGCGGAAGTGAGTATGCAGTGGTTCCTCCAAAAGAATACTGGCAAGAAATCAGAAGAATTTGTGATCATTACAACGTGCTCTTGATAGCTGATGAAGTGGTAACTGGTTTTGGAAGAACTGGAAAATGGTTTGCGATGGAACACTTTGGAGTAGAAGTGGATATCATGACAATCGCCAAAGGCATGTCGGGTTGTTACGTTCCTATGGGGGGTGTTGTTATTTCAGATGAAATCAATGAAGCATTCATTAAAAATAATGCTGTTTTTGCTCATGGCTTCACTAATTCAGGAAATCCTCTAGCATGTGCTGCAGCATCCATGGCTATCGATATTTATAAAGATGATAAGTTGATCGAGAACTCGGCCGCCATGGGTAAAAAAATTGAATCATACAAGGATATGCTTCTTTCTCATCCTACTGTGAAGGACATGAGAGGTTGGGGATTGATGTGGGTCTTAGAAATGGTTGAAAACAAAGACAGCGGAGAATACTTTTCCATCGAGAAAGGAGCTGAGGGAGCTTTTCATTCAATAGCCATGCAAAACGGTCTCGTTTTTTATAGCACTATGTACGGCAGAAGAAGAGAGCCCTTGTTTAAAAGAGGATTGCCTCTGATGATCAGTCCACCCTTGTGCATAAATGAATCCCAAATAGAAGAGATGATGGAGAAAGTCGATCATTCTATAAGTCTATGGGAAGCAGAAATGGGCGTTGCTTGAAATGGCTAATTTGTAGCCATGATTTAAGTGAGTAAACCAAGACAAATCATATCCATTGGCGGAGGGGGATTCGGAAGGAATCCTGGTCAAGGCATAATTGAGCAGTATATTCTGGATCAAACAAAGAAGAGAAAACCAAAGATTTGCTTTATTCCAACTGCGACAGGCGATCTAGAGGCTTACAAACTCAATTACTACGCAACTTTTGCTAATTTAAACTGTCAACCGACCCATCTGGACTTTTTTAAACGCACTCCAGACTTAGAGAAGCTAATCTCCTCGCAAGATGCAATTTTTGTGGGCGGTGGAAATACTAAAAGCATGTTGGCAGTCTGGCGTGACTGGGGTTTGGATCAAATATTAAAAAAAGCTTATAAAAAAGGCACTGTGATGAGCGGAGTTAGTGCCGGAGCCATTTGCTGGTTTGAAAGGGGGATTACTGATTCTTGGGCAAAAGATTTAAAAATCATGGACTGTCTAGATTTTGTCTCCGGAGTTTGCTGTCCGCATTACGATGAAGAACCTCAAAGAAGACCCACGGTGCATAGAATGCTGAAAAGGAATTCATTTGAAGCGTGTTTTGCCATTGACGGCGGTTGCGCTCTGCATTTAATTGATGAGAAACCTTATAAAGCGGTAGTTTTCAATAAAAGAAAGAATGCTTATGAAGTCACCAAGAGGAATACCAAGATTAATGAAAAACCGTTTTCTAAATTGGCAATTTATTAGTTATATTTGTATTTAAGAATCAAAGGAGAGACACATGAAAGATATATTTTCTATTAAAGGTAAAGTGGCATTGGTCACAGGGGGTTCAAGGGGTATCGGAAGCATGATTGCCGCAGGGTTTTTATCCTCTGGAGCGAAAGTTTATATCAGTTCTAGAAAAGCTGATGCTTGCGATGAAACTGCAAAAAAACTCAGCGAAGAATACGGGGGTGAGTGCATATCCATTCCTGCAGATGTTTCCAACGTTGAAGGCATAGAAGCCCTAGCTGATGCGATCAAAGCAAAAGAGGACAAACTTGATATTTTAATTAACAACGCCGGAGTTGCTTGGGGAGAACCGATAGACACATACCCTGAAATGGGTTGGGACAAAGTCATGGATACCAACGTAAAAGGCATCTTCTTTTTAACTCAAAAACTTCTCCCTTTATTAAGAGAAGCTGGAAAAACAGATCCTTCCAGAGTCATTAACATTGGTTCGATCGATGGACTGAAGAAAGGCGCATTTGAAAATTTTGCATACGGTCCCTCCAAAGCAGCCGTGCATCATTTGTCTCGTGTGCTAGCTGCTTTTTTGATTAAAGAAAAAATAATTGTTAATGCGATAGCGCCCGGCCCTTATCCAACTTGGATGTTAAGTACTGGAGTGGGCTTCGGCGGCGATACCAATGTTGATTGGAGTCAGGTAGGTGATGCAAATCCAAGCGGCAGAGTTGGCGGTATTGAGGATATTGCTGGGCTTGCTATCTTTTTATGCTCCAGAGCAGGGGAATATATCGTTGGCCAAACTATTGCATCGGATGGCGGCGCAGTAGCTGATAGCAACTAATTAAGCTCCTAAAGGATGAGGGATTTATTCAACTTCAATTTCATAAGACTTACCGTCGTCGGTTTCTTAGTCTTTGTGCTTTGCTCGATGTATTTTTATCCCGGCGGTAATATCCACGATGAGTCACAAGTTGGCTATTCTTTCTCGCATAACTTCTTAAGTGATTTAGGAGCATATTCAGCTCATAACGGAGAACTTAATTTCTTGTCTTCTGTGTTTTTTGCCTTTTCATTGGGTATTTGTTTTTTTGCTGGAATTGCATTTTTAAATTCTGTGCCGCCTCTTTTTAAAGAGGACGGTATTGATTATTGGATAGCCTTGGCAGGTTCAGTCTTTATTTTTTTTGGCATGGCCTTTTTTGCATTGATTGGCCTAACCCCGCATGATTTGTATTTCGATGAACATGTATTTTTCGCCCTTAATTCTTTTCGATTGTTGATCCCAGCTACTCTTTTGTATTTATTTTTAATGTTTAAAAACAAAGGGATTGATAAGACTTACGCTTATGTCATTTTATTTTTAATGTTGGCTATTACTGCTTACGTTGTCTATGAGATATTTAGCGGCAGTCCGATGGAGAGCGAATCAGAAATGGTAAGACATGCAACGCTGCAAAAAATCATTGTCTTAATTAATATAGTTTGTATGTATTTCATCACGTATGCTTTTGAATCAAAAAAGACTTCGAGTCTTGTTAATTAAATAATTTGGAGAAAATTATGAGCGCACCACTTAAAATCTACGGAGTTCCAATGTCGCAAGCGGTCAGAACTGTTATTTGGCTACTTTTAAATAAAAAACTACCCTTTGAATTGGTTGTCACCGTTCCTGGTTCACCGAAAGCCAACGGTACTCGCGATCCTGAATACATGAAGAAATTCCCAAACGCGACTATTCCCGGTCTTGAAGAGACTGATTCTGGATTTCTCTTAGGTGAGTCTCTGGCGATCATGACTTATCTTTGCACCAAGCACGGATGGACAGATTTGTATCCCGACGATCCTGAGCGCAGATCAAAAGTTGATTCCATTTTGCATTATCATCACCGCAGCTTTAAAGAAGCTACGCTCGCTTTTTTTGCCCCTAAAGTTAGGCCTGATTTAGGATTGGCTGAACCGGTCATAGAAATGTCGCGCCGAGTTTTTACCAACGGTCTAAAAGCGATGGAAACTCAATGGCTTGCTAATAACCAATACCTCACCGGCGATTCTCCAACCTTGGCAGACATGGCTGCCTACGTTGAGCTTGGTCAATTGAAAAAAGAATTTACCAATACTTTTGATTATTCAGAATTTTCAAACGTCTCCAGATGGTTGAATGATATGACTAAACTTGATGGCCACGATGATTCCCACTTGGTTTTAAAAGAACTTGGCGATATCAGTCAGGGGGCACCTGAAATGGAAAGGATCATGGGTGCGAACATGAAGGGCATTGAAATAGTGAATAAAAAAATTGCAGAAATGTGATTCGTATTTTTTACGTCGACGCGTTCACTAAGGAGCTTTTTAAAGGTAACCCAGCTGCAGTTTGTATTCTTGAAGAATGGCCAGGCGATGACATTCTGCAAGCGATAGCTTTTGAAAATAATTTATCCGAGACAGCGTTTGTTAATCTCAGAGAAGATCCACTGCAAATTCGATGGTTTACCCCTACGCTTGAAGTAGAGTTATGCGGACACGCAACTTTGGCAACCGCCAGAATCTTATTCGATGAATATTTTCAAAACGAAACTAAGATTAGTTTTCAGTCCAAAAGCGGCGAGTTAATTGCTTTACAAAAAGACGACATGATCAATCTTGATTTTCCTATCGATCACCCAAAGGTTATCGAGTCAGAACATATCATCAGCGAAAGTTTGAAGTGCGAGCCCATCGAAATTTTAAAAGGAAGAAGCGATTACCTTGCTATTTTGGCTTCTGAAAAAGATATAAAAAATTTACAACCCGATTTCTCCACTATGGCGGAACTAAATTCGAGAGGTCTGGTAGTCTCTGCTGAAAGCTCCAAGTTTGATTTCATCTCGCGATGCTTCTATCCCCAAACCGGAGTCAATGAAGATCCTGTAACCGGATCTGCTCATTGCATGCTCGCTGCATACTGGGGTAAGAAGTTAAATAAAAATAAGTTAAATGCCTATCAAGCTTCACCACGAGGTGGCTATCTGCAGTGTGAAATTTCCAACGAGAGAATTATCCTTGGAGGATTATCAAAACGTTATTTGGAGGGAACAATTAATCTTAATTAATTTTTATTTTCTAGATTGATTGCCTGCGTCAGCTAAAGTCATAGCATCTATTAATTCTTTGTTAGTTTTTTCTCTTTCTTCCATTCTCAAGATATCCGCTTCATCAACACCTAAATCCTCGAGAACTTCTCTGTTATGCATCCCCAGACTAGGAGCGTGCGATTTAGGGAATTCATTTTGATCGTTAAAATTAAAAGGAGGTTTCGGCATACGCATTTTGCCAGCAACTGGATGCTCAACTTCGACCAAGGATTCTTGTTGAATAACTTGAGGATCTTCATGAATTTCATCTAGGGAGTTTACAATCGCCACCGGCACTCCAGCTTTATCTAGTTCATCGCAAAGAAATTCTGCATCGATGTCGGTGAGTAGATCTTGCACGTCTTCAAGTAAAGACTCTAAGTTCTCTACTCTTGCATCAGTGGTCAAATATTTTTCATTGGTGTGCAAATCAGAATTACAAAGTTCACAGAATTTTTGAAAG
>CACFIK010000017.1:0-20102 GCA_902566305.1 uncultured SAR86 cluster bacterium
TGAAGGCTTTTATTTTATGTGCTGGTTTAGGGACTAGGTTGAGACCAATATCAAACCAAATCCCAAAATGTCTTGTTGAAGTTAAGGGTATGAGTCTCTTAGAAAGGCATATTAGAAAGTTGAAAGAAATCAATGTTTCCGAAATCATTATCAACTTACATCATAAACCCGATGCTATTAAAGAATTTTTAAATCGTAAAAAAAACTTTGAAATCAATATAACTTTTTCTGAAGAAGACACATTGATGGGAACAGGCGGGGCAATGATAAAAGCAAAAGAAGAGATTGGAACAGAGACTTTTGTCTTAGTCTCAGGAGACTTATACACCGAATATCCTTTAGAAAGGCTAAGTAATAAAGTGGACGGAGCTCATTTGATTGCCGTAAAAAACAATAAATCAACTGGAGATTTTTCAATAAACGAAGGAATAGTTGAAGAGGGAACAGGTTTTAACTACGGAGGAATTGCTTTAATTAATCCAACTTTGTTGGCAGATAGAAACAAACATCATAAAGAATTTTGGAAGGACATTATTTTGCCTGCCGTTAAGAAGAAGAAAGTATCTGCCGAAATTTACGAGGGTATTTTAAAGAATATTAATACAAAAGAAGATCTAGATTTTGTGTAAAATTTATCTGTGGCTAAACAGAAAAACATAATCGCTCCTTCAATTCTATCTGCTGACTTTGCAAACTTAGGAAGTGAAGTTGAATCTGTATTAGAGGCAGGAGCTGAATGGATTCATTTCGACGTGATGGATAACCATTTTGTGCCAAATTTAACTGTGGGCCCTATGGTTTGCAAATCTCTCAGGGACAATGGAATAGATTGTCCTTTAGATGTCCACTTAATGGTCAATCCCGTAGATGAATTGATTAAAATGTTCGCAGACGCAGGAGCCACTTCAATCACTTTTCATCCTGAAGCATCAGAAGATCCAGAAAAATCACTCAAATTAATTTCTGATCTAGGGTGTAGTCCTGGTTTAGTTTTAAATCCTGATATTTCTCTGGATGTTATCAAGCCATACATGGATGATTTATATATGGTTTTATTAATGAGTGTTTTTCCCGGTTTTGGCGGGCAAGAATTTATACCTGAAGTCATGAATAAAATTAAAGAAATGAGAAAAATAATTGATACTTCAAATCTTAAAATTAGATTGGAGGTTGATGGTGGCGTTAAGGAAGACAATATAGGAGAGATTTCGAAATCCGGTGCTGATACTTTTGTAGCTGGATCAGCGATTTTTAACAAACCCAATTATTTTGATGCAATCAAAAATCTTAAGAATAATTTTAGTTAGCTTTATTTGCTTCCCTTTAGCTGGAGAAGAAAGTTCCTCTAATTTGTGCGCAGAAGGATACATTGAAGAAGAAGGAGAATATTGTGTTAAAAATTTGTACAAGCCTGCTGATAGAAGGAAGGGTCTAATGTATGTTGATTACTTGCCTCCTAATCATATTGTTAAATTTCATTTTCAAAATTTATCAACCAAATGTTTTTGGATGAGAAACACTTCTATCCCTCTTGATATTAAATTTATTGGATCGAATTCAGAAATAATTGAAAAAGGTATTCCTTTTTCAGAAAAAAGTATTTGTCACAGGGCTAAGCTTGTAGTCGAGGCAAATAGAGGTGAACTCATCGGAAATAGACAATATGGAAAGCGTTACTAAAATTCCTTTTTTCAAAGAAATTTCAGGAGATCTAGAAACTCCTCTCAGCATCTACCTTAAATTCATGGATGATAGAAATTCCTACCTTTTTGAGTCAGTTGAAGGCGGAGAAAAATGGGCCAGATATTCAATAATTGGCCTACCTACCGATAAGAAAATAGACCTCTCTAAGAATCCTTTGAAGGACATAGAGAATTTTCTCAAACAAAATAAATCTCAACCAATGCCTGATTTGCCTGATTTCCATGGGGGATTAGTAGGATACTTTAGCTATGAAACAATAAGACACATAGAAAAAAAGCTTCAAAATTCATCTAAAGAAAAACTCTCTTATCCTGATATATCTCTGATGATTTCCGATGAAGTTGTAATTTACGATAATCTAAAAAAATCTCTTTTTATTGTTGTTCACGGCAATGAAGATACAGAAAAAGAATGTCATGAAAGAATTGAACTTATCCATAAAAAAATCTTAGAACCCCTACCTTCTCAAAAAGCATCCAAAAAAGGAGTTATCAATTTTGAATCATCTGTAAAAAAAGAAGATTATCTTGAAGCTATTAAAAAGATAAAAAACTATATTGTTGAAGGAGATGTGATGCAGGTTGTTTATGGGCAAGAATTCTCCACAAAATTTGAAGGATCGCCAATTGATTTATATAGATCTTTGCGAAAACTAAATCCTTCTCCTTATATGTACCTCATGAAAATTGATGACTTACATATTGTAGGGGCCTCTCCAGAAATTTTAGTGAGGCTTCAAAATGAAGAGGTTACAGTGAGACCAATCGCTGGAACCGTAAAAAGAGGAAAAGATAGTAATGAAGATGAAGAGTTGGCTGACAAGTTAAAAAGTGATCCAAAAGAAATAGCTGAACATCTTATGCTAATTGATTTAGGAAGAAACGATGTTGGAAGGATAGCTGAGGTCGGCAGCGTTAAAACTACAGAGGAGATGAAAATTGAGAAATATTCTCACGTCATGCATCTTGTATCAAATGTTGTAGGAAAAATAAAAAAAGGACTTACTTCTATTGATGTTTTAAAAGCGACTTTTCCAGCAGGTACTTTATCTGGCGCACCAAAAATAAGGGCTATGGAAATAATTGATGAGCTTGAACCTGATAGAAGGGGAGTCTATGGAGGAGCTGTAGGTTATCTATCTTGGACTGGAAATATGGATGTCGCAATTGCAATAAGAACAGCAGTTATTCAAGGGAAAAATCTTAGTGTTAGAGCTGGTGGGGGTATTGTTTATGATTCTGATCCAGAGAGTGAGTATCAAGAGTCATTGAATAAAGCTATGTCCATTATGAAAGCAGTTGAGGAGATGGACTAATGCTTCTAATGATAGATAACTATGACTCTTTCACTTTCAATTTAGTTCAATATTTTGGTGAATTAGGTCAGAAAGTTAAAGTTTTGCGTAATGATGAGGTTAGTCTTGATCAAATAGAGGATCTCAATCCAGAATACATAGTAATTTCTCCTGGTCCTTGCACTCCTAATGAGGCAGGAATTTCAATAGAAGCAATTAAAGAATTTTCTGGAAAGATTCCTATTTTAGGCGTGTGTCTTGGACATCAGGCAATTGGAGCAGCTTTTGGTGCAAAAATAATAAAAGCTAATCAAATTATGCATGGAAAGATTTCTGATGTGATTCATGATGGCTCAGAAATTTTTAAAAATATTGAAAGTCCTTTTCAGGCAACTAGATACCATTCATTAGTTATAGACTCAAAAACTTTGAGCAAGGATTTTTCTGTTAATGCTTGGACAGAAGACGGCACAATAATGGGCATAAAACACAATTCTCAAAAAATTTACGGCCTTCAATTTCATCCAGAATCTTTAAAAACTATGGATGGGATGACTATGTTGAATAATTTCCTTGAAGCAAATGATTGATACTTTAATAGAAAACATTAAAAAAAAGATCAACCTTACTTCAGATGAGATGGAACAACTTTTTGATAAGATTTTTAACGGAGAGGTAGATACAAATTCCCTTACTAGCCTCTTGGATGCTCTGGGCAAAAAAGGGGAAACTTCTGATGAATTGGCTGGAGCTACTACCTCAATGCGAAAAAATTCTAAATCCATTGATGTTAATCATAATCAAGTTATTGACTGTTGCGGTACAGGAGGGCTAGGAAAAAAAATGATAAACGTTTCTACCTCTGTAAGTTTTGTTCTAGCTGCGGCGGGCTTAAAAGTTGCAAAGCATGGAAATAGAACTGCAACGGGTAAAAGTGGTAGCGCTGATTTCTTAGAAGCAGCAGGTATTAGTTTAAATGAGTCATCTAAATATTTTTCTGACTCTTTAGATAAAATAGGATTAGGATTTCTATTTGCCCAAAATCATCATCCAGGCATGAAATATGTCATGGAAGCCAGAAGAATATTAGGTAAAAAAACTATTTTTAACCTTTTGGGCCCTCTATCAAATCCCGCAGGCGCAAACATTCAGTCTATTGGTGTTTTTCACGGTAAATGGATAAAACCAGTTGGCGAGGCCTTGAGAAATTTGAATTGTAAAGCTGCAGCAATTTTTCATTCAGATGATGGCTTAGACGAAATTTCTTTCTCTAGTAAAACCCAATTAATAGAATTATCTAAGAGTGAACTTATTAATCATGAAATAGATCCAAAAGCTTTTAACATAAAATCTAAAAATCTCTCTGATTTAGAAATAGATTCTCCTCAAGATAGTGTTAGGAAAGTTATAGATTCTTTTGAAAATAAATTCTTACCAGGCAAGGAGATAATTTCTTTAAATGCAGCTCCAGCTTTGAAAATATCTTCCGTAGTAGATAATTTTGAAGATGGATACGATCTTGCTTACGAACTCATTTCTTCAGGGAAGGCACTAGAGAAATTTGATGAGTTTATAAATTTTAAGTCTTAGGTAATTTATGAATCATCTTGAAAAAATTATTCAAAGAACCGAACAAAGGGTTGAAACTTTGAAATCCACTTTTTCTAGAGAAAATCTTCAAAGTAACGGAAAGGAATATAAAAAAAGAAAATTTGTTGAAATTTTACATAAATCTTCAGAACAGCTGAGAAATTCTGTAGTTGCAGAAATAAAAAAAGCCTCACCAAGCAAGGGTATTATTAGAGAAGATTTTGATCCCGTTTGGACTGCTAAGCAATATGAGAAGGGAGGAGCTGCCTGTCTAAGCATACTAACAGAACCTGATTTTTTTCTAGGTAGTCTTGATTATTTATTAGAGGTAAGAAAAATCTGTCATTTACCTATTTTGCGAAAGGACTTCATAATTGATGAAATACAGATTTTAGAGTCCAAAGCTTTTGGGGCGGATTGCATTCTTCTGATTGCTTCAATGTTAGATAAAAATAAAATTAAAGATTTTTATCAAGTCGCAAAAGAAAATGAATTAGATGTTCTTATAGAAGTTCATGATGAGGAGGAAGCAGAAATAGCAATGGCAGTTTCACCTGAACTTTTAGGAATAAATAATCGAGATTTAAAGACTTTTGATGTAGACATTAATAATTCGATCAAAATTAAAAAAATGCTACCTAAAAGTCAATTAATTATCTCCGAAAGCGGCATCTATTCTAGAGATCACATAAATGATCTCAACGAAGCCAAAATTTACAACTTTTTGGTTGGAGAATTTTTTATGAGAAAAAAAGAACCATATAAGGCTGTTCAAGATTTAATAGCTTTATCACCAATATCATCTCGATAAAATCCATCTTTCCAGTCTATATTTTTAACTTTTTGATAAGCTAAATTTTTTGAATCTAGCAAAGTACTCCCTAATGCAGTAACGCATAAAACTCTTCCTCCATTACTAAGAACTTGTCCTTCTTGAGTTTTTGTCCCAGCATGAAAGACTTTTTGGCGTGGATTTTCATTTTCTAAATTATTAATTTCTTTGTTTTTCTCATATTCAAAAGGGTAGCCTTTGGATGCTATTACTACGCCAAGAGCTGAATCTTTAGTCCAAGAAATTTCTCTTTCATTTAAATCACCTTGCGCAGCTAGAAGACAAATCTCAGCTAAATCAGATTCCATTCTCATGAGAATTGGTTGTGTCTCTGGATCTCCAAACCGACAGTTAAACTCCAATACACTAATTTCTGAATTTTTAATCATCAACCCAGCATAGAGAAAGCCTTTATAAGTTATCCCCTCTGATTTAAGGCCATCAATTGTTGGCTTTATGATTTTTTCCATTACTTGCTTATGAATTTCCTCCGTCACAATAGGGGCTGGAGAATATGCTCCCATACCTCCCGTATTCGGGCCTAAATCATTATTATCTCTAGCTTTATGATCTTGAGAAGAAGCAAAAGGAATGGTTTTTTTACCATCGCATAAAACAATGAAACTTGCTTCTTCTCCTTGTAGAAAATCTTCTATGACAACTTTTGTACCCGCAGAACCAAATATTTTTTTCTGCATTGCATCATCTAGCGCTTTGTGTGCTTCTTCAGCTGAGTGCGCAATGGTTACACCTTTTCCAGCAGCAAGACCGTCTGCCTTAATAACAACAGGAAACTTAGACTTTGATATATATTTCTTTGACTCTTCATAGTCTTCAAAGACCTCATACTCAGCAGTACGAATATGATTTTTCTTTAAAAAATCTTTCATAAATTTTTTTGATCCTTCAATTTGCGAAGCTTTTTTAGAAGGGCCTAAAATAAGTAATTTATGTTTTTCAAACTCATCAACGATACCTTTTACTAGAGGGGCTTCAGGGCCGACAATAGTAAGGTCTATAGATTTTTCAATGGCAAAATCTCTCAGTGCAGATATATCTTCGGAATCAATATTTATATTTTCACACTTATTTTCTCTTTCAGTTCCCGCATTTCCAGGAGCAATGAAAACTTTTTGAACAAGAGAGCTTTGGGAGATTTTCCATGCGAAGGCGTGCTCCCTTCCACCATTACCAATAATTAAGAAATTCACTTAATGCCTGAAATGCCTTACTTTAGTGAATAACATACTCATATCTGCCTCATTCGCAGCTTGAATTACTTCTTCGTCTTTGATTGAACCTCCAGGCTGAATGATGCATTTTATGCCCAGTTCATGAGCATTATCGACGTTGTCCCTAAAAGGGAAAAATGCATCAGAAGCCATTGATGCTCCATTCAATGAGAATCCAAATTCCTTAGCTTTAGAGGCAGCAATTTTACCGCTATCTATTCTGCTCATTTGACCTGCACCAATTCCTAATGTTTGTTCACTTGCAGCAAACACAATTGCATTAGATTTAACATATTTACACACCTTCCATGCAAACAAAGCATTTTGTATTTCATCTTTATTGGGTACTTTTTTGGTTACAACTTCTAAATTGTCTTCGGTAATAATTTTATTATCAGCTGACTGAATAAGGAGGCCTCCAGATACAGATAAAATTTTATTTTTGTCATTTATTTTTGGTTTGAATGAGAGAACCCTTACATTAGGTTTTGCATTGAAAATTTTCAGAGATTCGTCTGAGAATCCTGGAGCAGCAACTACCTCAAGAAATTGATTATCAATCAATCTCTGCGCAACTTCGCCTGAAACCTTTTCATTGAAGGCAATTATTCCTCCAAAAGCTGAGGTTGGATCGCACTCAAAAGCACTTTGATAAGCATCCAATAAATTTTTTCTTGATGATACTCCACAAGGATTAGCATGTTTTACAATGACACAAGTAGGTTCAGCAAAATTACATACGCAATCGATCGCAGTATCTGTATCTGCTATGTTGTTATAAGACATTTCTTTGCCTTGATGCAGAATGGATGAAGATATCCCAAAAGGCTTTGAAAATTTATGTTTAAAAAAAGAGGCCGTCTGATGAGGATTTTCTCCATACCTTAAATTTTCAGATTTTTCATAACTCAAAAGAAGATTCTCTTCAAATTGGTCACCATTAAAATAGTTTGAAATCTCTAAATCATAATTAGCTGTATGTGAAAAAACTTTGATAGCCAATTGTTTTTTTATAGATTTTGAAATAGTTTTGCTTTTTTTGAGTTCCTTTGTCACCAGATCGTAATCATTAGGATCAACAATTGTGGTAACGTGCTCATGATTTTTTGCTGCCGCTCTCAACATCGTTGGACCACCTATATCAATTTTTTCAATTATTTCTGCTTCAGAACTATTTGGATCTTTAGCAGTTGAATAAAAAGGATAAAGATTTACTACCACAATATCGATTTCATCGATGCTGTGTTCCTTTATGATTTTTTTATCAATTTTTCTTCTAGAGAGAATTCCTGCATGAATTTTGGGATGTAAGGTTTTGATTCTGCCATCCATTATTTCTGGAAAGCCTGTATGCTCTGAAACTTCAATAGCATCAATATTATTTTCTTTTAGCAGCTGGTAAGTTCCGCCAGTTGAAATGATTTTGTAGTCCAGTGATATAAGATTTTTAGCAAAATCAATTATTCCATCCTTGTTTGAGACACTAATGAGGGCAATTTTAGACATCTTAATTTTTTTTAATTTTGAGAAGGTCGTATTCTTTGAGTTTTGTTCTTAAGGTGCCCCTATTAAGGCCAAGCATTTTACTAGCCTCACTTTGATTTCCATTGCAATACTTCATTATCTCAAATAGTAGAGGTGCTTCTACTTCTTTCAGGACCATTGGATAAACATCAGATGATTTGTTGCCGTCCAACTCTCTAAGATATCTTCTGATTGATTTTCCGACCTGATATTTCAAAGAATTTTTATCGCTTGAATTATTTTTCTTTGAGACCATCAGTTAACCACACTTTCTTGATTGCTTCCTATTTCTTCTAAGGAAAGCACTCCTTGATTTAGAGACATTTTTGTTACCGAACAATTATCTGGGTAAAAAGTAACAATTTTTTTTGATTTTTGTAAATAACCTACCAAAACGTTTATCACCATGAAGTGTGAAAAAATTAAAGTAGGTGATTTAAACGAATGAGTCACATTTATTATTTTATCTCTCCAATCTGCTTGAGGTTTTTCAAACTGATCTACATCCTTTGAGAACATTTCCCTCAACCAAGAAGGTCTTTCAGACATGTCTATCCCAGGAGAAGGAATTTCAATAAAACTTTCATTAATTTCTACTTCTTTTTTTAATTTCTTAGATATTGGTTCGGCGGTTTCTATTGCTCTTCTGAGCGGGCTTGAAATGATTTGGAAATCATTCAAATCTTCTTGAGCAAGAATGTCTGAAATATTTTGGGCCTGCTCCCTTCCTCTCAGACTTAATTCTGGATCTCTATCAACTTCCCAAGATTTGGCAGCTTCTCCATGTCTTATGATGTAGATTTTCATCTTTTAAACTCTGATAAAATTGAATGTTTAGCATACAAAGAAATTCATGAGAACTCCAAGGGTATTTTTAAAAACTGAATTAAAAGCAAATTCAATTATAGAGCTTGATCAAAATATTTCAGATCATTTAAAAGTTACGAACAAAAAAATTGGTCAACAGCTTCATCTGTTCGATGGGCGAGGTAATTCAACTTTTGGAAATATTATTGAAAAAAAGAAAAAAACCTTTTTAATCAAAACCAACAAGAATTTAAACTTTTCTAAAAAACTTAAACCAATATTTAATTTAGGTATCAGTGAGATAAAAAATTTTGATA
This sequence comes from uncultured SAR86 cluster bacterium, assembly GCA_902566305.1. Taxonomy (GTDB): domain Bacteria; phylum Pseudomonadota; class Gammaproteobacteria; order Magnimaribacterales; family AG-339-G14; genus CACNYO01. The sequence continues at coordinate 9,301 of CACFIK010000017.1, forward strand.
ACGTTATAAAACAGAGCACTCCTCTTGGGATAAATTCGATAAATTGCTTATCAAGCGAAAGATCAAAAATAAGAAAAAAACCTTCTCAATCAAAAATAGAAAGATGGAAGAAAATCGCTGCAAGCAGTTGTGAACAATGCGGAATGGATTGGGTCCCTCAAATATATTCAAATGAATTAATGTCTTGGGCACATAATTCCAATGACTCTCTAAAAATTGTTTTAAATCCCAGGGCAAGCAAGTCCATTAAAGACTTAAAAAAAGCTGAAAGCCTTTCTATAGCAATCGGCCCAGAGGGCGGATTTACAGATAATGAAATAGAAAAATTAGAAGAAGAAGGATTTATTAGCATTAATTGTGGAGATATGATTTTTAGAACGGATACAATGCCGATCGTAATATTATCAATGTTAAATTTTTCTATGAGGGATATATCATGAAAATAGGTTTTGTAATGGAGCCAATTCCTGCAAAGAATCTAAAAAAGGATTCAACTTTATTACTAATGTTCGAAGCCCAAAATAATGGACACGATATATATTTTATTGACTCAAAAAATTTATTTATGAAGGACAATCAACCTTACTGTAAATATCAAAAGGTAGAAGTTTCTTTAAATGATACGAACTTCAACGTTTTGTCCTCTTCCGAGAATACAATGGATTTTTTTGAAGTGATCATGATGCGTCAAGATCCCCCTGTTGATTACTCTTTTATAGTAAACACAATGATTTTAGAAAAAGCTGCCGATTTAGGCGTCAACGTTATTAATAATCCTTCAAACCTAAGAAACTTAAATGAAAAAATATTTGCATTAAATTTTCCAAAATTTTGTCCGCCTACTTTGATCACATCTGATTTTGAAATTTTTAATAATTTTCTTAAAGAGAATGAGCATATTGTAGTTAAGCCTCTTAACTCCATGGGTGGAGATTCTATCTTTCAACTAAAGAAAGATGATGAACATTTATCTGAAGTTTATTCAAAAATATCTAAGGAGGGTGAAGTAAAATTTATTGCGCAAAAATTCCTTCCAGAAATTTCCATTGGAGATAAAAGAGTATTAATTATCAACGGTAAAGTTCCTAAACACGCTGTGTTAAGAACACCTCCTGAAGGAGAGTTTATAGGTAATTTGGCTGCAGGAGGATCAGCCTCAACAATTGAGCTTAATGAACAAGATAAAATTATTGCTCAGACGGTAGCAGACAAAATGTTGGATTTTGGGCTGTATATAGTTGGATTAGACATGATTGGAAATTTTCTAACAGAAATCAATTTAACAAGTCCCACTTGCTTTAGAGAACTCAATGATCAAGCAGATGAAAACTTAGCAAAACTTTTTGTAGATGAATTATTTGGGCATTGATTACGGAGAAGTTAACTATGGATTTGCGATTGGCAATTCAATTACCAAAAATTCAACAACATATTTTTCTGAAAAAATTGCATCTGAAAAAGAAGCTTTAAAATTTATTGAAAATTTAATAAAAGAGTGGGATTTAAAAGGAATTATTCTAGGATATCCACTTAATATGGATGATACTGATTCAAAACTTTCATTAAAAGTGAGCAAATTTAAAATAGCTTGTGAGCAGCTGTTTGATATTGATGTTGAATTAGAAGATGAAAGACTTACAACATGGGAAGCCAAGAAAATTATGTCTGATAAAAATAATCTTACTGATAAAAAAACAACATCTCACGCCCTTGCAGCCAAGATAATTCTTGATACTTGGCTTAACAAAAAATAATAATGGCTCAATTACCCAGAGATTTTATTCAAAGAGTTTTAGATTCAACGGATATTGTCTCTTTGATCGATAGCCATGTTTCTCTTCAAAAAAGAGGAAAAGATCACTGGGCGCTTTGTCCTTTCTGCGATGATGGAAGTAAGCCCTCTTTTAGCGTAAGTCAACATAAGCAGTTTTATTATTGTTTCAAATGCAGAGCGAGTGGAAATGCAATTTCGTTTCTCACAGATCACCAAGGGCAAACCTTTATGGATGCCTTGGAATTTTTAGCAACTAATGCAGGCATCGAAATTCCTAAAGACTCAAACAGCATAAATAATGAAGATTTTAAAATTTTTGACAAAATCAATGATCTTGCTATGAAATTTTTTCAAAAAAATCTTTCTGAGCAAAGTGAATCTAGTTCTGTTTTTAAATATCTTAAAAGTAGAAATATTGAAGGGAAATCTTCCCAAAATTTCTCCTTAGGATACGCAACTAAAAGCTGGGATGATTTATGCAAATATCTACTTAAAGAGGGTATATCTAGAGAAGATATTTTGAAAACAGGATTAATCAAAACCTCTGATAAAGGAAAAGATTATGACTTCTTTAGGAATAGATTAATGTTTCCGATACGAAATAGAAGAGGGCAGGTTATAGGTTTCGGTGGCAGAGTAATTGAGAATGAAGAACCAAAATACCTCAATTCTGCAGAATCTCTGGTATTTAAAAAAAATAGGGAGCTGTATGGCCTTTATGAATCTATTGAGCAAAATAGAAACATAAACAAAATTTTAGTGGTTGAAGGTTATACAGACGTCATTGCTCTGTTTGCAGGTGGTTTTCCTTATGCAATGGCTACACTTGGGATAGCGACATCAAAATATCATCTTGAAAATATTCTAAAAATTACCAATGAAGTAGTTTTTTGTTTTGATGGTGATCAAGCTGGATCAGATGCAGCTAGAAGAGCAGTAGAAGTCACACTGCCTTTCATAAACGATAATAGAAAGTTCAATATTTTATTTCTTCCTGAAGGACAAGATCCTGCAAGCATTATTGAAGAGCATGGTACGAATAAATTTGAGGAATATTTGAGTAAATCAGTAGTGCTTTCCAAATATATTCAAGATTCTTTTCTTGCTGGGAATGATGATTCAATAGAAACAAAAGCAAACGCCATGAGAAGTTTTCAAAATTTTATAAAATCTATCCCGTCATCAAATTTCAAAACTTTGCTTATTGAAGACTTTTCATCGAAATTAGGTTTTAAAGTTGATGAAGAAATCCAACCATCAATAAAGAAAAAATCTTTCACGATAAAAGAAAACGAAACCTTTATAGAAAGTACAATTTTAAAAAAGATTCTAGCGGTTGTATTAGATTTTCCTGGAAGAATTAATTTAGATTTGTTCTCATATTTCGACGTCAAGTCGCAAATAAAGGAAGAAGAAACAATCGCTAAGATAATTGAATTTTGCAAATCAGCCCCCAACTATAATGCAGGTCAATTAATTGAAGAATATCCTGAATTGAAGGGAGATATTACTTCTATCGCTGCTGGCGAGAATATAGTTTCCGAAGCCAAAGCTAATGAATACATTGAAGAATCAATTAATTTTTATTTAAAAAAAGAGAATATTTCGAATCATGTATATCTACAAAAAAAACTCATGGATGGAGATATTACGGAAAAAGAAAAGATAGAATTGAAAAAAAGCTTGCTTGAAAAATTTGAAGCATTAGATGATCAGGAAAAGGAGCTATTAAAGTCTTTGTAACTTTTTTACATATTTATTCAAACTTTAGCTCTTAGAAGATATAATCAACGACCTTTTTTAGAAACACATGTACGACGACGATTTAGAGAATAGCGGTTTAAGAGAACTCATTGAAAAAGGGAGAGAGCAAGGATTTATCTCTTATGCTGATATCAATGATTTCTTACCAGAAGATGTATCAGACCCTGATCAACTTGAAGAAGTAATTTCTCTTATAAATGAATTAGGACTTGAAGTTTTAGAGAATCCTCCTGCCGAGGGCTCAGATTTCATGCCTGCTCCTGAAGATCCACAAGAACAACCAGATCCAGAGGGTGAAATAGCAATTGAGTCAGAAGTAGGTAGAACAACAGATCCAGTAAGGTTGTACATGAGGGAAATGGGTTCCGTTGATTTGTTAACCAGAGAAGGTGAAATATCAATAGCAAAACGAATTGAGGATGGCGCCAGAGATCTACTTAGCGCATGCGTTCATTATCCTGGAGTTGTTGAGGGAATAATAGAGGATTATAAGTTAACCAAAAAAGGAGAAAAAAGAATTTCAGATTTGATCGTTGGCTTTATGGATGAGGATGAAGCTCCTTCGGAAGCTGCTGTTAATAAAGATATAAACGAAACAGACGATGATGTTGAGGAAGAAGAAGATTCTGGAATAAATGAAGAAGAACTAGAGAAAAGATTTGCTTCCCTAAGAAGACAATTCAACAAAACTGAAAAAACCATTGCTGCTAGCGGAAGAAGCAGCATAAAAGCTCAAACTGACTTGGAAAAGTTAGGAGAAATTTTTAAGTACCTTAAATTATCTCCAAAAAAATTCGAAACAATCGCTCTTCCTGCAAGATTAAATTTCCAACAGGTTAAAGAACTGGAAAGGCTCATTTACGATATCTGTGTCAGAGAGTCAAAAATGCCACGTAAAGAATTTATTGAAATTTTTGTAGGCAGTGAAACTAAAGCTAACTTCCTAGATTCGACCTTAAGGTCAAAAAAACCTTTTGTGAAAGAGCTTAAAACGAGAAAACCAGAGATTAATTTAATTCAAAAAAGAATAAATGCTTTAGAAAAGGTATCTGGGCTGTCTGTTCCTCAATTAAAAGAAGTGAACATGAGAATTACAAAAGGCGAATCAAAAATTAGAAGAGCTAAAAAAGATATGATTGAAGCCAATTTGAGGCTAGTTATATCAATAGCAAAAAAATACACCAACAGAGGTCTCCAATTTTTAGATCTTATCCAAGAAGGAAACATCGGTCTCATGAAGGCAGTTGATAAGTTTGAATACAGAAGAGGTTACAAGTTCTCTACTTATGCAACATGGTGGATACGACAGGCAATAACTAGGTCTATAGCTGACCAAGCCAGGACTATAAGAATCCCTGTACATATGATTGAAACAATCAATAAATTAAACAGAATTTCTAGACAAATGCTCCAGGAAATGGGAAGAGAACCAACTCCAGAAGAGTTAAGCGAAAGAATGGAAATGCCTGAAGATAAAGTTAGAAAAGTTCTAAAAATAGCAAAAGAGCCAATCTCAATGGAAACACCTATAGGAGATGAAGACGATACGACTCTCGGAGATTTTATTGAAGATCCTCTTCAGAGTTCGCCTATTGATGCCGCTACAGAAAATAATTTAACCGAAGCAACTGGGGATGTTTTAGGAAGTTTAACTGCTAGAGAAGCTAAAGTTTTAAGAATGCGATTTGGTATTGGCATGAACACCGATCATACTCTTGAAGAAGTTGGAAAACAGTTCGATGTTACAAGAGAAAGAATAAGACAAATTGAAGCTAAAGCTTTGCGAAAACTTAGACATCCATCAAGGTCTGCACACCTTAAAGGTTTTCTCGACGAGTAATATTAGACCAAGATAGACCTTACACCAGAAGCTACAAACTCAATTGCTAGAGCCCCTAGTAATATTCCAAATAGTTTTTCAAGAACAATTATTGCTGACTCAGGAAGCTTATTAGCAATTCTTGAGGATAGCCACATAGCCAAGCCGGCCAAAAGACAGATCAATAAGATCGGTGTGAAACTTACTAAATTATCCAGAAGATTTGCTTTGTTTTCCTCTCCCAATAAAGTCACAACGGTAATAGCTCCCGGACCTGCTATCAAGGGAATAGCTAATGGGAATATAGCAATAGAACTGCTTGAAAAATCTTCATAAGCATTTTGAGCGTTTGTCTTTCTTCTAGTTTGTCTATTTTCAAGAACCATCTCAAAAGCAATGGCAATTAAAAATAGACCACCAATAATCTTAAAAGAACTCATGCTTATGCCTAACAAAGTTAAGAGAGCAGAACCAAAAAACCAGAAAAAGCTTAGGATTATTAAAGATAATAAAGTTGCATTTAAATAAATTTTTCTTATTTCTACTTTAGATAAGCCAAAAGTTAGGCTTGCAAAAATAGGGATGAGCGCAATGGGATCCACTGCTACAAACAAAAGAATAAAACTTTCAATTAATTTATCGTAACTCAAATTAAAACCTATATAATTCTCAATTCTTGGGGGCCCATAGCTCAGTTGGTTAGAGCAGCGGACTCATAATCCGTTGGTCCGAGGTTCGAGTCCTCGTGGGCCCACCAACTTCTCTATATTTTTCCTCAATAAGGATGTTTTAGGTGAAACTTTTTCTTTTTCTCTCTCAGTCTATCTAGATGAGCGTATAAGTTTTCACTCCTTTGAAATTTTATTTTTTTTATTTGAGCTCTTTTATTTCTAGCGTGGTCTGAGCGAGAAATTCTTTCTCCTCTTTCCATACATTATTATTGTCTATTTTTTTTGATCTTATTGCTATCGAAATTACTTTTTTTTGGAAAAGGGGTTGGTGAAATGATTATCATCTCTCTTTGGCAAAAAATCTCCGTCGTAAGCTTTCTCCGGGTTATCTCTTACTCTTTTATCTAATGCTGCAGCATCAGGACCAATAAGAATTCGCCATTTATTTTCTTTTACACCGTCAAGAATAACTGTTGCTGCGTCTTCAGCTGACGTTATCGCATTTTTTTTAAAATCGTCTTGCCTTTGAATTAATGCATCTTTGAATACTTCTAGGGAAAGATTATGAACAGGAGCTCCTGCTTTGATCCAGTTCTCCTTCATTTCCTGAAGCTCTTCATCTTGCATTTCCTCAGGTCTTTTACCTAATATTATGCCGGTGTTCTGACTGATATCCGTCCCTATATGACCCGGCATTACTACTGAGACATTTAAATGCGGAGCATTTACTTTGAAATCATTCAATAAGGCCTCCGAGAAGCCTTTCACAGCAAATTTAGCCGCCGAATATGAAGTATGTGGAACACCATCCCCTAAAGATGCCCAAAATCCATTTACGCTGCTTGTATTAATTAAATGACCTTCGTCACTTTTAATTAACGCTTGCATAAAAGCTCTAGAACAAAAGTAAACGCCGTACCAACAGACAGCAAAAACTTTTTCCCATTCTTCAATATCACTTTTTATAAAGCTTTGACCGCCTCCGATACCTGCATTATTAAAAAGTAAATTTATTGAATCAGATTGCTGTTCGGATAAAACATCGTCTCTAAATTTTTCAACTTGGTCTTTGATGGAAACATCGCATACGTGCTTTGTTATTTTCACATTTGGATTTATCGAGGCTGCCAAATCCATTGTCTGATCCATATTTTCTTCGATAACATCGCACATAGAGACATTGCAGTTTGCTCTTGCCAATTGCAAAACTAGTTCTCTTCCCATACCTGTGCCGCCTCCGGTGACAACAGCAATTTTATTTTCAAAAGATTTCATAAAACTATCTTATGACTTATCGAAGTATAAGGAAACGATAGAATATGTTAAAAATAGTAGAAAAGGAGTTTAAAAATGACTAAAAAAGTTTGTCTAGTTATAGGTGCCGGCGGTGGAATTGGAGCAAACATAGCCAGAAAATTTGCAATTGAGGGTTATCACTCCTGCCTAGCAAGAAGAACAGATCAAGATGGTCTGGATAAATGGATTAAAAATATTGAAGCTGAGGGAGGAGAAGCCTCAGGATTCTTAATTAACGCAATTGAAGAAGGTGCAATAGAAAAGCTGATCAAGGATATTGAGGAAGGTATAGGACCAATTGATACTTTAGTTTATAACCTAGGAGCTCAAACTGGGATGAAGCTTTTGGATCAAACAAGCCTAAAAGAATTCGAATGGGGTTGGAAGATGGCTACTCAAGGACTTTTTAGAGTGGCCAAAGAGATTTGTCCTATTATGGCCAGCAGAGGAGAGGGCTGTCTACTTGTTACTTCGGCCACTGCAGCTGTCAGAGGTAATAAGACTCAACACTCTCACGCTGCCGCAATGGGAGGGAGAAGAATGCTATGCCAATCCTTAAACGATGAATTTGGTCCGCAAGGCATCCATGTTGCTCATATTGTTATTGATGGTGCCGTAGATGCTCCTGATACCCTTGGAAAAATGCTTGGACCAGATATGTATCAAAAGATGAGAGAAACTCGAGGCATGGAGCACGATGGATTAATTCTTCCGGAGAAAGTAGCAGAAACATATTTTCATCTTGCTAACCAGCATAGATCCACTTGGACTCATGAAATAGATATAAGATCTTTTTCGGATATGGCTTGGTGGAATACCGATAGTAGTTTTACGAGAGATTGAGAATCATAAAAAAAGGCGGTGTTTCCACCGCCCTTTTTTTGCAAACCCTAAGTTTAGAATCTGTACTGGATACCAGCTTTCAGAACTCTTCCCACAGGAGAATGTGTATAAGCATCATAACCTAACTCAGATGGCGCCAAAGGAGGCTTCTCATCAAGTAAGTTGTGAGCACTTATGTTTAAGGTAACTCTGTCATCAGCTAAGTTAACTGAGTAATTGAAATCTATAGTATTCATAGAGTCAATTTTATCAATAAAGCTGTAGGCAGCAGTTATTGTTTCAGGAACATCGTATTCACTTACGTGTCTTAGATAAATATTCATTCTGTGAATGTCGATATCTATTCCAAGCCCTAAGAATAGTTGCAATTCAGGCAATGATCTTAAAACGATAGGCGATACAGATGATCTAGTGTTGAATTTACCCAACGCATCGTAAGTTCCTCCCGCAAGGGCACCAATACCACCAGCAACGTCGTACTGAGTCATGTAGGTACCACCGTAAGAGAATTGCATTACTGCATTTCCAGAATCAAATCCAACGGAACCTTCAAAATCTAATCCTGAAATATCAACGTCATCTCCGTTAATAAAGTCAGTTTCAATTCTTGCTACACCACTAGTGTCATCACCAGGTGTGTTGTAAATAATTCTTGCAGAAGGAGCTGTTGAAGCTGTTCTTGCAAAACCATTTGTAAACGCAAGGTTGAAGTAATCAAAAGTTAATTGGCTTCTATCAGTTGGTCTGATAATAAAACCAATGTTCATGTTGTCAGACTGCTCAGGTTCTAAAGTTGAAGGAACAGGAGTAACAACTGTTACATATTCACCAAGAGGTGCATATCTTTCTAAAGATTCTGTAGGCTGACTAGCTAGAACAGGAGTTCTAAAAGTTTGCTCATAAGAGAATCTTAAACTAAAGATGTCTGTAGCATCCCATATGAAAGACACTCTCGGCTTCGTAACCTGATCAATTTCATAATCAATGTATCTCGCACCAAGTTGAATTTCAAAGTTGTCGCCAGCTGGGATATTAACTTCACCAAAGAGAGATGTAACTTCATTATCAACTCTTTCAGTTTTATCCATAGTCAAGAAATGGAAGACAGTATTACATTTTCCATTGTCAGGACATCTGTTATCACCGGCAGCTCTATAGAAACCATAGAACTTTCTAAATTGAGCTCCAACCGCCCAACCAATATCATTTGCTCCAAAACCAGAGAAAACGAATTCACCAACTGTAAGAGATTTTTTCTCTTCACTTTCAGGGCCTCCCCAGAAGAAGTCCCAAGAAGCTGGATTGTTGTAATAAGGATCAGATGGACTCGCTCCAATGGCCGCTCCGATGGGATTGTAGTAATAACAATTACCAGTTCCAGCAGCAGCTAAAGCAGCATCGGTTCCAATTTCATAAAAATTACCAGTTGCAGGATCTCTACAATCTTCACCACCGATACCATTTAAAGCCATGTTAAATCTATCAGTAAGAACATCACCCCAAGCATTACTCCATTCGGTAGCACCGTAAGTTATGCTCGCATCAAACTGAACTGAATCAGTTATGTCAGTTCTAATACCAGTGACGATTCTGTCTGAGTCATGATAATTAGGTCTTTCCATTCCAGGACCTTCAATAGCTCTAGCTCTTAGCCAAGTAAAAGCAGTTGATCCCATGTCTACACCGCTAGCTCTTTCAATCTCTTGAAAACCAGGGTTATGGTCAGGAACCGCTAAGTAATATCCAGCAGCAGTTGGCGGATAAGAAGGAGATCCAGTGTATGTAGTGTCCAATCCAGCATGGAGATACTCAAAGTATAAGACTGTATCTTCATTAATATCGGATTCTGCAGTTACATACAATTTGTTTCTAGTTGTTGGATCAATCGCATTTGAAAAAGGTACGTAGTTGTATCCACATTTAGAGTGAGGGCTTCCAGTAATTGGAACTGAGTGAGACAAACCTTTAGTCTTAGATCTAGCTACAGGTACGCTCATTCCACAAGTTGGATCCATGACAGCGTCTTCACCAAGAGCAACACCACCAGGGTGCCATGTTCCAGGTTGTCCAAACGAAGAGAAACCTAACGACCAAGTAGTTGGATCTTTCCAGTCTACAAGACCAAGGTCAATATTCATCAAACGGCCAATTTCTTCGTATTCATATGAAATTGTGAATCTGTTATCACCGTTTTGATTTCCATAAATGAATCCAAAATTGTAACCAGGATCAGCATTAGCAATATTGGTAGTTGAAAGATTCATTTCAAACCCTTCAAAATCATTTCTTGTGATCATATTGAACACACCAGCAACCGCATCAGAACCGTATACTGTTGAACCACCGTTTTTAAGTAATTCAATACGTTTTAGAGCAATTGATGGAAAGTTACCAATATCAACTGGCGACTCAGCAGAGTTAGTTGCAACCGCAGTTTCAACCATTCTCTTACCATTAATAAGAACAAGAGTTCTAGCAACACCCAGACCTCTAATGTTCACGTTTTTAATACCGGTTATTGTTCCCCCTTCAACGAATTGCTCAGACGTATTCACAGTACCCGATACAGCAGGAAGGTTCCTGACTAAATCAGATATTTCTGGTTGTCCAGCAGACTCGAAATCATCCCGATCGA
>CACFIK010000018.1:0-19907 GCA_902566305.1 uncultured SAR86 cluster bacterium
TTTGGGATGAACAGCTATTGCCTGATCACCAAACATTGTTTCAGGCCGAGTTGTAGCAACAATAATAAAGCCATCTCCAACTTCGTATTTGATATGCCAAATATTCCCATTTTCTTCTCTCGTAGTTACCTCTAAGTCGGATAAGCCAGTCTCATTTTTGGGATCCCAATTAACCAATCTATTCTTCTTATAAATCAGTCCTTTTTCATAAAGTTCAATGAATACTTTTCTTACAATATGCGCATAATCTTCATCCATGGTGAAAGCTTCATTTTCCCAGTCTAAAGATGCACCTAACCTTCTTAATTGACTTGTGATGGTATTTCCTGACTTGCTTTTCCACTTCCAGACTTCCTTGATAAATCTATCTCTCCCTAATTTATTTTTACTTTTATTTTCTTTTTCAAGATTTCTTTCAACGACTATTTCTGTTGATATGCCAGCATGATCTGTACCTGGTTGCCATAACACATCGTATCCATTCATTCGTTTGTATCTACAAATCGAGTCCATGATAGATGTTTGAAAGCCATGCCCCATGTGTAGAACTCCTGTCACATTTGGGGGCGGAAGCATGATGGAGAAAGCTTTGCTATTTTTCTTTAAGCTTGGTGAAAATAATTTAGATTCTTCCCATTTAGAAGACCACAATCTCTCAATTTTTTTGGGTTGGTATTTAGAATCCATTATCCAATATAGTTTGGTTTAATTCCGTATTCTAAACAAACTTTAAAACTCTCTCTCGCAATCTTTTGATATTCACCGCCATCTTCAATAACCAATTGATAAGAGGATTTAAAATCTTGAAAATTCGAAGGCAATTTTGGGTTCAAATTAATCAAATAAGTATTTTTATTACAAGGATGCTTTATTCCAGGGAAGGAAATCAAAATTGGAGCATCAGGTGAATCTAAATCATTACAGATTTTATGAGGTAGAAAAATATCTGAAATATTTTCCCACAGAAAGTCATCTAATTTTTTTGCTTGATTTAGATCTTCACAATTTATGACAATATAATTTTTTTCGTTAGATTCAATATTTTGCCAATAGAGGTCTTTTGTAAACTGGCAGCAAAACTTTTCTCCCTCGTCTAAGGAAGTTCCAGCCTTGTAAAATTCCATTAATTACGATTGAGACAATAGGTAATTAGTTAAGAGTGGAACAGGTCTTCCTCTAGAGGCTTTGGCTTTTCCAGAACCATGAGCTGTCCCAGCTACATCAAGATGCGCCCAAGGATACTTTTTAGTAAACCTTGAAAGGAAACACGCTGCAGTAATTGTTCCAGCTCGCCCACCAATGTTGGCTATATCAGCAAAATTACTATCCAAATCACCTTGATATTCATCCCATAGAGGCAATTGCCATGCTTTGTCCATTGAAGCATGACCAGCATCTATTATTTTGTCGGCTAATTTCTGATTATTACTCATCAAACCTGAAGCAACATGACCTAAAGCTACTATCACTGCTCCAGTTAATGTCGCTATATCTATGACATTTTTAGGTTTAAATCGTTCTACATAGGTGAGTGCATCGCAAAGAACTAATCGTCCTTCTGCATCTGTATTAAGTATCTCCACAGTTTGCCCAGACATTGTTTTAACAACATCTCCAGGTTTGGTTGCCTTGCTGCCAGGCATATTTTCAGCAGAAGCGACTACTCCAATGATATTTGACTTTGGTTTTATCAAAGCAATAGCCTCCATGGTTCCTAGAACGCTCGCAGCCCCACTCATGTCATACTTCATTTCATCCATTGCTGGACTTGGTTTTAAACTTATACCGCCAGTATCAAAAGTTATACCTTTTCCAACAATAACTTCCGGTTGTTCTGTTTTTTTACCACCTTTGTACTCGATAATAATGAACTTAGATTCTTGTACACTCCCATTTCCAACAGACAAAAGACAATGCATTCCAAGCTTTTCCATTTCTTTTTCACCTAGAACTTTCACAGATAGATTTTTATATTTTCTTCCAAGCTCTTTAGCTGTATTTCCAAGGTAAGTGGGCGTACAAATATTTGCAGGAGTATTGCCAAGCTCCTTCATTCTGTTTATACCAACACCTATGTTAGTCCCAATAGATATTGATTTTCTTAGATCGGTAATATCCTTTTTGGAGTTAACAAGTAAATTTACGGACGTAAGAATATTATTTTTTTGTTCTTTTTTTCCATCAAAAATATATTTATAAGTCGATGATTCCAATTGCATTGAAAGGTTTTGCAAGAACCAAGAAAAATCTCTTTTTTCAAATTTAATTTCTGGAAGAAACAAAGAAACTTTTTTTGTATTTGCAGTTTTTGCTAAGGTGCAAATCTTAGTTATCAACTTCGATGCACCATCATCTTTGAATTTATCTGATGTATTACCTAAACCTAATAAGAAAAACTTTTTATCTTTTTGATCCGCTAGGGCGGGGATATAACAAGAAGTATTAACTTTTCCTGAGAATTCTTTTCTTTTTATCAAAGTGTTCATTAGGCCCTTAGAAGCCTTATTGAATATATTTTTACTGGATTGAGAGTTGCCGTTTTCTTGAATACCAATAATAAGAGTTTCGTTTTTATCAGAAAGCATCTCATTTGGAGAAGTTATAGATAGGTTTATTTTTAAATTTGATGTCATTTATTACTCCTTAGTAAGCCAAATTTCTGTGGGATAATATCACCATAGACAAATTAAAATGTTCAGCATTATATCTAAGTATATTATCAGAAGCTTCTTACAGACTTTTTTAGTTATATTCTCAGTACTATTTTTAGCCTTTTTCTTTTTAAGAAGCATTGATTTCCTAGAGATTGCAGCCAGAGGAGATATGTATCCACAAATTGCCTTGGGTTATATATTTTTTAACATTCCAAGTGTTATTGAGATTATTCTCCCTTTGAGCATCTTCCTCTCAACTTTAATTTGCATTGCAAGAATGAACACAAGCAATGAAATAAATTTCATGAGGCAGATGGGGTTAAAGAGCGGTAACTTTCTTAAAATCCTTGCAATACCAATACTGTTAATGTCTTTTTTTGCACTATTTATATCTCTGATAGTCTCTCCTTATTCTCTTGACTCTTTGTACAAGCTTACAAGTAATCAAACTTTCTCTGATAGATTCAAAATGATGGGGGCAGGCAAGCCTACCTATTTTGAGGATGTGAATACTACCTTTTTTGCCAAAGAATCTAATGACTTTGATTTTGGATTCAGTGAAATATTTGCATCAATTGAACATGAGGATATGGAGATCATTTTAACGGCAGATCAGGTTTCTTCTAAACCCACTGACAAATCTACCAATAGATTAACTTTTAAGAATGGGAAAATTATTGGCCTAGAGATGGAGGGAGACTTTTTGATGAACTTCTCGCACCTAGAATTTACTTTTCCCAGAAAAATTAAAACCTCATCGACCGATCTAAGTCATCTTTCAATGACTAGCTTGATCTCAAATTTAGAGAATAATCGAGAACAATCAGAACTTTTTAAAAGGCTATCAATTTTTGTATTAATTATTGTGAGTGCCTTCGTTGCTCTCAATTTTGGAATTTCAAATCATAGAATTGGCTTCACAGTATCGTTAATTACCGGATCGTTATTCTTTTTGCTTTATTTTGGTATTTATTTAGGTTTGCAAAACTGGACGCTATCTTCTGAGTACAATCCATCTATTTCTTTTGCTGCTTTTCACTTCGTATTTTTTTTGGCAGGTATTTTCCTTAGTTATTTTCTTAATAAAGAGTCACCCATAAATATTTACAGTAGTGGAGTAACTTCATTAAATAACTTCCAATTAATATTTAATCTAGCTCTTCTGACTTTTGTAATTTATATGTTTTTTTACTTTTTAATCTAAATGTTTAAGAGTTTATTTGATATAACTGGTGTGCTGATACAGCTTTCAATCCTCAAAAGCATAGGTTTGGTTTTTCTGATCCTTTTTTCTCTTGATTTCATTCTAATGATGGTGGGTGAGTTACAAAATATATCCGATTATCAGAATTTTGAATCTTTTATAATTTCTTTAGCTTTTAGTCTGCCTAAAAGAATTTATGATGTGGTCCCTTTGGCCTGTTTGATTGGCGCAATAGTTTCATATGGAAGACTTCAAGAGTCTGGAGAACTGATTGCCATAAGGGTTTTGGGAAAATCTTTCAAACAAATCTTCTCTTCAATGCTTCTTCCAATATTTATCCTCTTATCAATAATGCTCACGATAGGGGAATTTGTTATTCCAAGTTCAAATTTGATGTCTGAAGTTTATAAAACAAATCCTCAGCAAGCGCAAAAAGCTCAGTGGTTAACGAGAAAGAATGAACTCATTTACCTAGGTGATATATCTAGCGAAAAAATTGATAATTTAAGAATTTATGAATTTAACTCTGAAGGTGATATTGATTCAGTTTTTAAAAAAGATGAGTTTGATCTTTCGCTCGATCAAAAAGAAGCATTTTTTAAAGATAGAGCTTCCGATAATCAAATACAAAAAATATGGAAAGCTCCTTCTAAAATTGAGCTTTCAAAATACATTAAATTAAACAGACAACCTCCATCTTTGCTTTTTCAGAATTTTAAATTTTCAGATAGCACCAGAGAGAAGAACTTATTTCTATGGCAGTTTTTAAAAAAAATTATACAACCAATATCTGTCTCAATTTTTGTGTTGTTAGCCCTCATCTTTTGCCAAGCATTCTTAAGAGATTATTCCATCACTTATAAGGTACTCACAGGAGTGGTTTTAACAATATTTTTCAACTTTACAGAAAAAATAGCGGGGAACGTCTCCATCGTTTTTGGCTTCAGCCCGCTTATAACTACTTTTATTTTTCTTCTTGGGCTTGTAAGTCTTATTTTTCTATTCAGTAAAAGACTTTAAGAGCGAACTATTCTGGTCTTTGAGAAGATATCATTGAGACTTTTTTTATCTGATCTAAACAGAATCACAAAAAAATTTAAACCTGCTATTGATCCAAATAATAAGCCCAATACCAACCTTTGAAGCATAGATTTTATAGAGATTGCTTGATTGTCATCTGCAACTAATTTTATTTTCCAAGCTTGCATTCCAAGGGTTTGTCCATCGTTGAAATGCCAAAAATAAACATAAAAAATAAAAGAAATTAAAAAATACGAAAGAAGCATCAAGTTGCCTCCTAGGAAAGATGAAATCGCACCACCGTTAATGATAACTATCAGTAAGGTGAAACTGAGCAATATGCCTGCTATTAAAAGCAGGTCATAAAATAACGCCAATAATCTTCTAAAGAACATACTAGAATTATGATATCTTAAATTCCTATATTTATGATGAATCCAGATACAGAAAATACAGATTCGATCGACCAAGGATTTTTTGGTCATCCAAAAGGCTTAAGAACACTTTTTTTTACCGAACTTTGGGAAAGGATGTCCTATTACGGGATGCGTGGCTTATTGGTTCTCTACATGACCGTAGGGGTGACTGGTAATCCTGGTTTAGATTGGTCCAATGCAGAAGCAAATGCAATTTACGGCATCTATGCAGGAATGGTCTATTTCCTAGCTCTTCCAGGTGGTTGGTTAGCAGATAACCTATTGGGCTATCAAAGAGCGGTTTTATTTGGAGCTTTGATCATAATGCTTGGTCACTTCACTTTAGCGATTCCATTAGAACAAACATTTATTCTTGGACTAATTTTAGTTGCTGCTGGAACAGGTTTACTTAAACCCAATATATCATCGATTGTTGGTCAGCTTTATTCTACTAACGACGATAGAAGAGATTCCGGTTTTACTATTTTTTACATGTCTATCAACATCGGAAGCATGCTTGGTTTTGCAGTCTGTGGATGGTTAGGGGAAAAAGTAGGATGGCATTGGGGATTTGGTGCAGCCGGATTTGGAATGCTTCTTGGTGTAATCCAATTTATTTATTTTAGAGGCCAACTTGGAGAAGCCGGTTTGAATCCGAATCCTAATTCTGACGAATATAAAATTAAGCTCAGAAATATTTCTTTAGGGATTATTGTGTTAGTTTCCTTAATAGTCCTCTCAGGCCTCTTAGGGTGGTGGTCGGTTGATGCAGTATTTTTTGCTGAAAGATTTAGAGATTTCCTTGTCATCCTTTCAATGGTTTATTTTGCCTACCTTTTCCTTTTTGCCAGACTTAACTCAGCAGAGAAAAGAAACGTCTTGATGCTTCTATTATTGTTCATAGGTGCTGCAGCTTTTTGGTCTGGATTCGATCAATCAGCCGGATCTTTGACTATTTTTACAAGAGACTATGTTGATCTAACCTTTGGATCATTTACTGCACCTGTTAGCTGGACTCAATTCGCAAATCCACTGTTCGTAGTAATGTTCGCTCCGTTTTTTGCCTACATATGGGTATTCCTAGGAAAAAGGAATCTCAATCCAAATACACCTGTTAAATTCGCTATAGGTTTAATCTTCATGGCTCTGGGTTTTATAATCATGCTTTTTGCAGTTGAGTACGCTTTAGTTTCATCCCCGGTAGGCGTCCAGTGGTTACTGTTAACTTATTTACTGCATACTTTTGGAGAGTTAGCTTTATCTCCGGTAGGGTTATCAGCTTTTTCTAAATACTCTCCAAAAAGATACTTAGGACAGATGATGGGATTGTGGTTTCTTGCCTCTTCCCTAGGAGGTGTTTTGGCAGGATTGTTTGGTGGCGAGGCAACGTCAACTGGATTAGATAGCATGACGCCTATATTTTCAGAGCTAGTATATTACTACCTTGTTTTAGCAGTGGTTTTAATTGTTTTATCTTTCTTTATTAAAGGCAAAGTTGAACAATGAAAAATTTTTTTTACTTTCTATTTATCTTTACAATTTCTGTTACTTTAATTTCATGTGGAGGTGGATCATCTAATTCTGATGAAATAGAATTAGAAATTAATTCACAAGCTAATACGGATTCAAGCTTTCAAAATAACCAATTGGAACCTGACAAGGTCATAGAGGAAATTTCAACTTATGAAAATACTAAATTTGATGAAGCAATATTTAACTAACTCAATGAAAATTTTCTCAATCTTAATTTTCTTAGGCTCAAATACATTATTTTCTCAATCTACTATTCCGTCGGGATATGGTGGCCCCTATGATGAAGTAGTTTGTAATCCTGAGCCTATAAACATAAATGCTGGCGATGTTATTTCAGCCGATGTTTTAAATGAAATTCTAACCCGTATTAATAATCTACAAACTGGAGGTATAAATTCCGAACAAGATTTAGTAGGAGAGTGGAGTTGTACTTCAACTTGTCGGTACGGGGCTTGTAATGATGTAGAAATTTATAATGGGTACTGGAAAAATCAAGATGGTATTTACATAGTAAGTCAAAATATGAAAATTGAATCAGTTGATGATACAAAAGTTTTAATGACTTATCCTCACAACCTTGGTCAGAGCTTCACCGAAACCGGACCACAACAGTGCTTGGTGAGAGTAAAAAATGGAAAAATTTTTGTCACAAACAATGTTGATGACAAAAATGATTATGGCGATACTTCATGTCATGGTGGAATTGGCGGAGATTATGTAGGTAACTGCAATAACTGTTTTAACACAGGTACCTACGCTATTGAAATGATCGCAAATCAGTGTTTTCGAATGGAAAATATTAATGATTCTGTGACGAGTTGTAAGAAAATAAATATCCCTCCATCTTCTCCTCTAAATTTAAAAGCTTCGTTTTCTGAATCCTCTGCTTCACTATCCTGGCAAAAAGGAGACGACAGACATACCGGTTTTACCCTGAAAAGAAAACAAACTGCAGATGGTATTTATGAAGCTATAGCGAGTGTGAGCACCGATTCTTATACAGATAATTCTATTTCATCTGGAAACACCTACTGGTACAGAGTCTTTGGCACCAACGAATACGGAGAGGGCACTGGCTCGAACGTTGTCACTATTACTTATTCCGAGTAAAAGAGATTAATGAGATTACTAACTGTATTTTGTTTCCTTTTTTCAATCAATTCTTTTGCTATCACTTGCGTTGATGATGATATTGACTTGAATCCAGGCGATGTGATTTCAGCAGACATGATAAAAGATATTTTTGACAGAATTTCAAATGTAACATCAGGGATTACCCCAGATGAACTTGATGGTATATGGAAATGTAGAACAACAATTTCTGAAATAGGTTCTCTCAACGGATTCTCTCCTGATTCAGATGGAATGACTTCAACAATGATACAAGACATAAATTTTCAAAAACAATCTGATAATACTTTTTTAATAACTTTTCCTAAATTTTAACTTCTGCTAGAGATGATGTTGCGAATATTGATGGAGGTGCCTTTGTATCAGGCAGCTCTTGTAAGGCAAAACTTTTAGAAGGAACAAAAATTCTGACAGCTCATAATGGCGGCACAACTTGTGCAATACCAGGAAGGGTTTCAAACATAAATAAAATTTCAAAAAGCTGCTTTGTATGGGATGTAAAGGCGTCAATAGGACAACAAACTACTTGTGAATTAAAATCAAATGTACCTCTTGCACCAACAGATTTGACTGCAACGCTATCTATTTCTGGAACTGGCGGTGTTGTTAGTCTTTCATGGACTGCAGGCGATTCGAATACTGACAGTTACACAATCAAAGCTAAAACATCAAATACTGGGACTTATAGCGATGTCACAACAGAGCTCAGTGGAACCACTTATACTGATACGCTTTCGTCTGGCACGAAGTGGTATCGTGTATACGGTGTTAATGCATCTGGGACGAGCACTGGTTCTAATGTCGTGAGTGTTAGTTATTCTGAGTAACTGTTTAAAAAAAGTTATACCAAATTACTGATACTAAAAAACCTAAGAAACTTAATTGCAAAGACAGCCACCACCTTTTCTTGGGATCAATTCCCTTGAAAATATAAGTTGTTGCGTATGCAATTACATAAAGAGCCAGCCAAGTTAGAAGAAGATTGATGACCATTAATTATTATCGTGAAGGTCTTCGTTTAATTCGTTAACGTTTCGGTTGTCTCGGCATTCAATAGAGCCGGTGATTGAATTTCTAATGAACAAGAGATCGGACTTATGCGCCAATTCCATCGCTTTGACAGTTTCTTTTGCTTTTCCGTTTTCTATTACTTGAACCTTCGATGAACCAGTTACATAAAGACCTGATTCAATTGTGCATCGATCTCCAAGAGGAATACCCAAACCAGAATTTGCACCCAGCAAACAACTTTCTCCAATGGATATAATCACTTCGTTACCTCCAGATAGAGTTCCAAGAGTAGAGGCACCTCCGCCTATATCTGATTTATCCCCAACTATCACCCCTTGGGCAATTCTACCTTCAACCATTGCTTCACCCAGAGTTCCTCCATTGAAATTGACCGAACCTTCATGCATAACAGTGGTTCCTGGTCCAAGATAAGCTCCTAATCTGACTCTGCTGGCATCTGCAATCCTTACATCGTTCAATACAACGTAATCTGTTAAGCATGGAAACTTATCAACTGAATAAACTTTTACATATTCGCCTTTACTTCTTTTTTCATTAAGAAATTCTTTTAATTCATTAGAATCTATTGGACCAGCTGAGGTCCATGCTACGGTGTGTAATATGCCAAAGATACCGTCTAAATTTGTTTCGTTGGGCTTTACCAAGCGAAGAGAAAGAAGATGTAACTTCAGATAAGCTTCTGGAACTGAAGAGGGTGGCACATCATCAGAAACTTCTACCTTTTCATATCCTTCTTTAATTTCTGTAGCACTTGTATATATATCATCAGGTGAAAAGTACATTTCAATGTATTCACCCTTTTTATTTTTGGTTCCTTTGCCAAAACCAATCCATTTTTGATTCGTCATTTTTATAAAAAATTATTGATTCTTTTCAATGCCTCTTCTGTGGTTTCAAAATCATACACTAAAGCAATTCTTACGTATTTTTCTCCAGGATTAAAACCATTGACCTCGGCAGACAAATAACTTCCAGGCAGTGTAATTAAACCCTCCTTTTCAAGAATTTTTTTTGAGAATGATTGACCGTCTCTAACATCCAACCAAAGATAGAAAGCACCCTCAGGAATTACGTTGCTTACCTTATCTTTAAGCATGTCTGCTGCCAGACTAAATTTATCATTGTAAGACTTTCTATTTTCAGCAACAAAATCATAATTCAGCCAAGCTTCAACGCTCGCCTTTTGAATTGGCAAAGGAACGCTGACCCCATGAAAAGACCTAAACTTCTTGTAGGCAGAAATGGTTTTTTTACTGGAGCAAGCAAAACCCGATCTAAAGCCAGGTAAATTAGATCTTTTCGATAAGCTATGAAGAGCAATCAATCTATCTGATCTATCTGATGAAGCTTGTAGGATGCTTGGACATAATTCCTCCGATGTATATAAATCCACATAACACTCATCAGAAACAACATAAAAATCATACTTATCAGCTAAATCTAAAATATCCTTAAGTTTACTAAGAGGTAAGATTGACCCAGTTGGATTGTTTGGGGAGCAGAGAACTAAAATTTGACACTTTTGCCAATCCTCACTTTTAAGAGAACCTAAATCAGGCTGAAAATTATCTTCTTCAGGACAATCCAGAAACTTTGCTTCTCCTCCGGCAAGAGTAGTTGCTCCGCCGTAAATTTGATAGAAAGGATTAGGCATTACAACATAGGGCTTATCTTTAACATTCCCTTTATTAAAGAGAGCCTGAATGATTGAGAATGTTCCTTCTCTTGTGCCAGCTACAAGACAAACTTCATCCTCAGCAACATTCTTTATACCGAAATGACTTTCCAAATATTGCCGATATGCCTCTGATAATTCAGGAATTGCGTTCATAGGAGGGTAGTTGGAAAAAGAATTTGCTTCCTTATTCAAAATATCCAGAACTTTGGAGTCAGCATTTAATTTTGGCTCACCAATGGACAGATTGATTACATCTTTTGATGGCTTTATGTCCGTATGAAGAAGATTAAGTTTTTCAAATGGATAAGATCCAATTTTAGCTAGTAAATGATTCATAGAGTTTCTTCTGATCTAGCAGTAAGAACTTCGCAGCCATCATCGGTTATTGCCAACGTATGCTCCCATTGAGCTGACAATCTTCCATCAATAGTTTCTACTGTCCAGCCATCGTTTTTAGATAATTTGGTTTTATGAGTCCCAAGATTAATCATAGGTTCAATGGTAAAACACATACCTGCTTTTAATTCCATTCCAGTTCCTGGATTTCCGTAGTGAAGAATTTGTGGGTCTTCATGGAAAACTTTGCCAATACCATGCCCGCAATAATCTCTGACAACAGAGTAGTGATTTTCTTCTGCATGTTTTTGAATCACATAACCTATGTCACCTAGGTTTATTCCCGGTTTACATATTGCAATGGCTTTATAGAGACATTCTTGAGTAATACTTACAAGCCTTTCTGCATGAGGTTGTTTTTTCCCAACAAAAAACATCTTACTTGTATCTCCGTGGTAACCGTCTTTAATCACAGTTACATCAATATTGATAATATCTCCGTTTTTTAGGACTCTATTGTCATCAGGTATTCCGTGACAAACCACTTGATTTATAGAAGTGCAAATAGATTTTGGAAAACCATTGTAATTTAGGGGGGCAGGAATACAGTCAATTTCATTAACAATATAATCGTGACAGATTCTATCCAACTCACCTGTAGATACCCCTGGTTGAACATGTTGTTCAATCATTTCCAAAGTTTGAGCTGCAAGCTTTCCTGCAACCTTCATTTTGGCTATTTCGTCAGAACTTTTAATCATTTTTTGAGATTTTACATCATAAGTCATAGACTTATTAAGTACTCTTCATTATAGTGTCCTTCTAATGCCAGTAGCATTAGAAAACTTTCAAAACGCGAGACTAAAAATTTAGTGCCGCGTTTTTTTTTGCCTAAATGACAGAAAAAAAAGCATATTTATATCTGGATTCCGAAAGATTTTTTGAAGGTTTTTCCGTTGGAAAAAATGCTGATACTTGCGGAGAAGTCGTTTTTAATACTTCCATGTCTGGGTATCAAGAAATAATTTCTGATCCATCTTATACTGATCAAATTATTAATTTTACTTACCCTCACATAGGTAACGTAGGAACTAATGATGATGATTTAGAGTCAGATGCAAACGGATGTAATGGGGTCATCATCAGAGACCCGTCAACAATTACAAGCAATTGGAGAAAACAGGATGATTTATCAAATTTCCTAAAGACAAAAAATATTTCAGGTATTTATGGGATTGATACTAGAAAAGTCACTCGAATAATCAGAAACGAAGGTGCAAAAGTAGGTGCCATCGTTTCCGGTAAAGACCATAAAAAGAAAGCGCTTAAATTAATTGAAGAGTTTGTGCCTCTAGGCGGAAAAGATCTCGCCTCAGTTGTTTCTACAAAAAAAATCTATGAATGGAAAGAACCCTCTTGGAGGAAGGATTTTGATGATAATAATTTAAAAATAGTTGCGATCGATTTTGGAGTAAAGCACAACATTTTACGAATGCTTAAAGATAGAGGATTTCAGGTGATCGTGGTTCCAGCTAAAACAACTGCTGCAGAGATTATGGCAATGAAGCCCGACGGTGTATTTCTTTCTAATGGACCTGGTGATCCTGAACCCTGCAAGTATGCAATTGAATGCATTAAGGAACTTAGGACAAAAAGAATCCCAATCTTCGGCATTTGTTTAGGCCATCAACTTTTAGGATTAGCTTTGGGAATGAAAACTATCAAAATGAAGTTTGGACATCATGGCGCTAACCATCCAGTCAAAGACTTGGATTCAAATAGAGTTTTCATAACGAGCCAAAATCATGGATTTACCATTGATTCGAAATCAATTCCTGAGGATGTAAAAATTACACACCTTTCTTTATTTGATGAAACCATTCAAGGAATAGAAACATCCGATAAAAGATGCTTCAGTTTCCAAGGACATCCCGAAGCCAGCCCCGGTCCGCAAGAAATACAAGAATTATTTGATAAATTTTTAACAGTAGTCAAAAGCAATGCCAAAAAGAAATGATTTAGATTCCATTTTGCTTATTGGAGCTGGCCCAATTGTGATTGGTCAGGCATGTGAATTTGATTACTCTGGCGTGCAAGCATGCAAAGCTCTTCGAGAAGAGGGATATAGAGTGATTTTGGTGAATTCTAATCCTGCAACAATAATGACCGATCCTGAGACCGCTGACTCAACTTATATAGAGCCTATTAATTGGAAGACATTAGAAAAGATAATCGAAAAAGAAAAACCATCAGCTCTTTTGCCGACAATGGGAGGACAAACAGCTTTAAATACTGCTTTAGATTTAGATCAAAAAGGTATTTTGAAAAAACATAATGTCGAGTTGATAGGAGCCACTAAGGAAGCTATCGATAAGGCAGAAGATAGAGAACTGTTTGCAAAAGCGATTAAAAAAATAGGTTTAAAGACACCAAAAGCTGGATTAGCACATAATCTAGAGGAAGCAGTAAAAATCCAACAGGAAATTGGTTTCCCTTGTATTCTGAGACCAAATTTTACCCTCGGCGGCATGGGCGGTGGAATAGCTTATAACTCTGAAGAATTCGAATCCATATGTTTAAGAGGTTTGGATTTATCGCCAACTTCTGAGCTATACATAGACCAGTATCTTTCGGGCTGGAAAGAATACGAAATGGAGGTTGTAAGGGATAAAGTGGATAACTGCATAATTATTTGTAGCATAGAAAATTTCGATCCTATGGGGGTGCATACAGGAGACTCCATCACCGTTGCACCTGCTCAAACGTTAACGGACAAGGAATATCAAGAAATGAGAAATGCTTCTTTTGCCATTCTCAGAGAAATAGGAGTGGAAACCGGCGGCTCAAATGTTCAGTTCGCTGTAAATCCAGAAGATGGAGAAATGGTCGTTATTGAGATGAATCCAAGAGTCTCCAGGTCTTCAGCTCTAGCATCGAAAGCAACAGGATTTCCCATAGCTAAAATCGCAGCAAAATTAGCTATTGGGTTTACCTTAGATGAATTAAGTAATGATATCAGTGGAGGAAAAATTCCAGCTTCTTTCGAGCCAACTATTGATTATGTGGTGACTAAAATACCCAGATTTAACTTTGAAAAATTTCCTCAAGCTGATTCCACTCTAACTTCTCAAATGAAATCTGTTGGTGAAGTGATGGCGATAGGAAGTAATTTTGCAGAGTCATTACAAAAAGCTATAAGAGGAATGGAGAATGGAAAGACCGGTTTTGACAACATAGAGGAAGAATTAACAAAGACTACTTTGAGATCAAAATTAATATCTCCTTCTCCTGAAAGACTTTGGTTTATTGGCGAAGCTTTCAGACAAGGCAGTTCTCTGGAAGAAGTGCATGATTTAACCAATATAGATAAGTGGTTTCTTCAAACCATTGAGGAGATTATTTCTGCTGAGAAAAAGATAAATAAAAAATCTTTATCTTCTAGAGATTTCTTTTTGAATCTTAAAAAAATGGGTTTTTCTGATCAGCGTTTAGCAGTTCTTTCAGCTCAGTCAGAAGAAAAAATTAGATCTTTAAGACAGAAGCTAAATATTAAACCTGTCTTTAAGAGAGTTGATACATGTGCAGGAGAGTTTGAAACTACCACGGCTTATATGTACTCGACGTATCAAGACGAATGTGAATCAAACCCAACTGAAAATAAAAAAGTAGTTGTTCTAGGAGGAGGGCCAAATAGGATCGGTCAGGGCATAGAGTTTGATTACTGCTGCGTTCATGCATCAATGGCAATGAAAGAAGAAGGGTATGAAACAATAATGGTTAATTGTAATCCTGAAACTGTTTCAACTGACTACGATACTTCCGATAGATTATATTTTGAGCCAATTACTCTTGAAGACGTTCTTGCAATAATTGAATTAGAAAATCCATATGGCGTTATTATTCAATTTGGGGGGCAAACTCCATTAAAACTAGCACAAGAGCTTGAAAAAAATAAAGTACCAATCTTGGGAACTTCACCAGATAAAATAGACCTTGCAGAAGACAGAGAAAGGTTTCAACAATTCGTTAATGAAAATAAATTAAAGCAGCCTCCAAATGGGATGGCCTCGAATAAGTCTCAAGCTAAGTCTATCGCACATCAAATTGGTTACCCTATAGTTGTAAGACCTTCATATGTCCTTGGCGGAAGAGCCATGGAGATTGTGCATAACGATAATGATTTGGAAAAATATCTGGATGAAGCTATCCAGGCTTCTGATTCTAACCCCGTACTTTTGGATAGATTTCTAGATATTGCTACTGAGTTGGATATTGAAGCAATATCCGATGGAAGCCAAGTTGAAATTTATGGAGTTATGCAACACATTGAGCAAGCAGGAATCCATTCAGGCGATTCAGCTTGTTCTCTTCCTCCTTACAGTCTCCCAGACAAAGTTATTAAGACAATCAAGGAACAAGTGAAAGTCATTGCAAAGGAAATGGATATTATTGGATTAATGAACGTTCAAATGGCGTATGCCAACGAGGAAATATTTCTCTTGGAAGTTAACCCCAGAGCCTCAAGGACAATACCATTTGTTTCCAAGGCTATTGGACTTCCTCTGGCAAAAATAGCTTCTAAGACAATGATTGGAAAGTCTCTTAAGCAACAAAAAATAAAAAATCCCTCAAATTTAAATCATTTTTCGGTTAAAGAAGCAGTACTTCCTTTTGATAGATTCCAAAACGTTGATCCTATTTTAGGCCCAGAAATGAAATCCACCGGGGAAGTAATGGGTATAGGTAAATCATTTGCAGAGGCATATGATAAATCTCAAATCTCAGCCGGAACAATTATCCCAGATGGAGGATCGGTATTTCTTAGCGTTAGGGAAAATGATAAACCTCATCTTGAAGAGCTCGCAACAAGGCTAGATCAATTGAACCTATCTATTGTGGCCACTAAGGGAACTGCTAGAGAGATTCAAAACATGGGGATAAAGGCAAGAATAATAAATAAAGTAGCAGAAGGAAGACCACATGTTGTTGATTTAATTAAAAATAATGAAATTTCTTTGTTAATTAATACTACGGAAGGTAAAGAATCTATCCAAGATTCTTCTTCCATCAGAAGAACTGCTCTAGATAATAAAATTCCATGTACGACAACTTTGCAAGGTGGTTTAGCCATATGCGAAGTCCTAGAAAAGAGACTTGATTGGTCCGTGCAAAACATTCAAGATATTCATAAAGGTATTGAATAAAATTGAACAGAGAGCCAATGACAGTCGAAGGAGAAGAAAGCCTTCGAGCGGAATTACAGCATCTAATTACAGATATTAGACCAAACATTACCAAAAAAATTGCCGAAGCAAGAGAATTTGGCGATCTCAAAGAAAATGCCGAATATCATGCTGCCAAAGAACAGCAAGGTCTTACCGAAGCGAGGATAAGAGAAATTGAAGGAAAATTGAGTGCATCTCAAATCATAGATATCAAAAAAATTGAATGTACAGGAAGGGTTATTTTTGGATCTACAGTTTCACTCCTAGATATGCAAAACGATGAAAAAATCAGCTATCAAATTGTAGGCGAGGATGAAGCAAACGTGAAAAATGGAAAAATATCTTATTCCTCCCCTTTGGCAAGATCTCTCATCGGTAAAGAAGAAGGAGAAGTTACAAAATTTGAAAGTCCCTCCGGCATCAAAGAGTATGAGATCCTAGAGGTGTCTCACATTTAAATGTCATATTCAGGAGGCGAGCACTTTAATAAGCTTGCTAAGTCTAGGGGGTATAGATCGAGAGCAGCCTTTAAGCTTCATCAAATAAATAACAAATTCAATCTTCTTAAAAAGGGTTGCTCTGTGATGGACTTAGGCAGTTCTCCAGGCGGTTGGAGTCAAGTAGCAAAAGAATTAGTAGGCAATTCAGGAAAAGTATTTGCTTTAGATATCATTCCGATGAAACCCATAAATGGGGTTGAATTTATAGAATTTGATTTTAGGGATAAAGATATAAAGAAATTTATTAATCTTGATTTTAATGTTGTAATTTCTGATATTGCGCCCAATATAAGTGGTATAGCTATTACAGATAAAGAAAACATGCTTGAACTACTAAATAATGTCGTTGATTTTTGTAACACCTCTTTAATGAAAGGAGGTTCTCTTATAGCAAAATGTTTTGAAAATTCAAAAAACGATCTAAAAAGATCTTTATTAAACCACTTCAGTAACGTAACTTTTTATAAGCCGGATGCATCAAGAAAAACATCTAAAGAAATTTATGTTATTGCACAAAATAAATTGAAATAAGTTATGTCAGATTTTCTAAGAAATATTTTCCTTTGGTTGGCAATTGCTGGTACTACCTTTTTTGT
Organism: uncultured SAR86 cluster bacterium; assembly: GCA_902566305.1. Lineage (GTDB taxonomy): Bacteria > Pseudomonadota > Gammaproteobacteria > Magnimaribacterales > AG-339-G14 > CACNYO01. The sequence goes on from CACFIK010000018.1 coordinate 17,326, forward strand.
TATTCAAAGTCTTTCGGGTCCAGCAACTTCATCTTCGATGAATTATTCTGAGTTTGTGTCTCTTGTAAATTCAGATCAAGTTTCATCTGTAGAGTTCAAAGGTGATGGGTATACACTTGAAGGTACACTTCAAGATGGCTCTCAATTTAAAACAACACGTCCAGTCTATGTGCAAGACAATCAATTGATGGATGATCTTTTCGAACATAGAGTACAAGTTCTAGGTGAAGAGCCACAACAGGAAAGCATATGGACTCAATTGTTGGTTGCAAGTTTTCCAATTCTAATAATTATTGCAATTTTCATGTTTTTTATGAGACAGATGCAAGGCGGAATGGGCGGCAGAGGTGGCCCTATGAGCTTTGGTCGAAGTAAAGCTAAACTCCTTGAAGGCGGTAAAGTTAAAACTACATTTGCAGATGTAGCCGGGGTTGAAGAAGCAAAAGAGGAAGTACAGGAATTAGTCGATTTCTTAAGAGATCCATCAAAATTTCAAAAATTAGGAGGAAAGATTCCTCGAGGAATTCTAATGGTTGGATCTCCTGGAACAGGTAAAACTTTGTTAGCTCGTGCTATAGCAGGTGAAGCAAAAGTTCCTTTCTTCTCAATATCAGGGTCTGATTTTGTCGAAATGTTTGTTGGAGTTGGTGCTTCAAGAGTGAGAGACATGTTTGAGCAAGCTAAAAGACAATCACCGTGTATTGTTTTTATAGATGAGATCGATGCTGTTGGAAGACATCGTGGTGCGGGTCTCGGAGGAGGACATGATGAAAGAGAACAAACACTAAACCAATTACTTGTAGAGATGGATGGTTTTGAAGCTAATGAAGGAATTATCATAATTGCAGCAACAAATAGACCTGATGTTCTAGATCCAGCTCTTTTAAGGCCTGGTAGATTTGATAGACAGGTTGTCGTTCCTTTGCCAGATATCAAAGGCAGAGAGCAGATACTTAAAGTGCATATTCGAAAAGTGCCAGTAGATAAGGATGTTGAAGTATCCTTTATCGCAAGAGGTACACCAGGATTTTCAGGTGCTGATTTAGCTAACTTGGTTAACGAAGCTGCTTTGTTTTCTGCTCGAGCAGGAAAAAAGAAAGTCACTATGGAAGAGCTTGAATTGGCTAAAGACAAAGTCATGATGGGTGCAGAAAGAAAGTCCATGGTTATGAATGAAGCCGATAAAATTAAAACGGCTTACCATGAATCTGGCCATGCAATTGTTGGAAGATTGCTTGAAGAACATGACCCAGTTTACAAAGTATCCATAATTCCTCGTGGAAGAGCTTTAGGAGTGACTGTCTTTCTCCCTGAAGAGGATAAATACAGTAACAGCAAACAAGAAATTCTCGACAGAATTTGTGGTTTATTTGGTGGCAGGATAGCAGAAGAATTAATTTATGGTGATAAAGGCATTACCACTGGTGCTTCTAATGACATTGAAAGAGCTACAGATTTAGCAAGAAACATGGTCACTAAATGGGGTTTATCAACTGCAATTGGACCAATGAAATACGATGAAGAATCTGACGAGCCCTTCCTAGGAAGATCGGCTAGTTCTCAATCTAAGGGAATTTCTGATCAAACTGCAGAGAAGATTGATAAAGAAATCAAGAAAATTATCGATGATTGTTACAAAAGAGCAACCAAAATTCTTAAGGATAATATTGATAAACTTCATTTAATGTCTGAGTCCTTAGTCGAGCTTGAAACTCTTGATACAGCACAAATTGATGACATTATGGCAGGGGCTAAACCAAGAAAAGAGTCAGATGATGATTCTGCTCCAAAGAATACTGGTAAAAAAAGCTCCTCTATAGAAGAACCTGCAAATCAAACTTAATATGCCTTCTGTATCTGGGAGCCTCACAAAAGAGTCTCCTAGATTAATGGGTGTAATAAATCTAACTTCCGATTCATTTTCAGACGGTGGTCATCTATTCTCCGGTAATAAAGTAGATTTATCGAAAGCACTTAGAAAAGTTGAAAAACTTATAAATGAAGGCGCCGACATTCTAGATTTTGGAGCTGAGTCTACAAGGCCAGGCTTCACTGAAATTCCTTCACAAGTCCAAATAGATAGATTGATGCCGATATTAGAGCAGATTAAGGATGAAGATATTTTGATCTCTGTTGATTCAAGGGATTATAAAGTCCTCTATGAAGCTTCTAAATTTGGAATGAAATTTATAAACGATGTATCAAAGAACATATCTCAAAAGAAGTTAAAGTTGGCAAAAGAAAAAGAACTTTTCATATGCACAACTCATCATGGAAATAAAACAAAAAAAACATCAAATATTCTTATGGATGTGGATAAATTCTTTCAGGCTAAAGAAAAATCATATCTTTCGAAAGGCATAAATATTAAACAATGCTTTTTTGACCCCGGGTTTGGTTATGGGAAAACACCTTCCGAAAATATATTGCTGATGGCTAACATAAATTTTTTCAAAAAAGAAAATAGGAAAATACTTACTGGAACTTCAAGGAAGAAATCTTTTGCTGATTTCTTTAAAGATACCTCAAAAACTAAACTATCAGCTAGCTTACTGAGTGGTATAATTTGTGCTCTAGGCGGG
>CACFIK010000019.1:0-17680 GCA_902566305.1 uncultured SAR86 cluster bacterium
AGCAAAGCTTTATCAAATATTCTTGAGAGAAATTCTCCCAGACAACTAATTGAACCTCACCCTAATCCTGAACAAATGAAGTTAGTTTATGAGGCAGCTCTGAGAGCCCCTGATCATGGCTGGATTAGACCAACGAGATTTATTGAAGTTTCAGGAGAAGGGTTAGAAAAGCTATCAAATATTTTTGAACAATTTGCCCAAAAGCACCTGCAGGATGTTTCAGATGAGGTATTGGAGAAATATAGACAAGCACCTTTTCGAGCGCCTATGATAGTTATCTTGGTTTCAACCATAAAAGAACATCCTAAGGTGCCAGCTTTAGAGCAGATGTTCTCAACTGCTGCAGCTGGACAAAATATTCTCCTTGCTCTCAATGCACTTGGGTTTGGTGGGATTTGGCGAACTGGAAAATTCGCTTTGAATAAAGAAATCGGTTATTTCTTAGAGCTTGATGATAATCAAGAGGTGCTGGGATATCTTTACATAGGAACTCCAACCGGAGATAACAAAAAGATTCCTCAACTAGACCCCAAAGACTTTGTAAAAAAACTCTAAAGTAACAATATAAAGACATATTAAATAATGAGCAGATACTCTTCTTTACTTGTAGATGTTGGTGGTACCAATATGCGTTATGCCTATGCAAATAAAAAAGGTATCTCTGAAGAAAACATCCTTTCAAATATTTCTGATCAAAACATTAATAAAACTTTGAGCAATCTTTTATCAAATCCCAAAATTAAAAATGCTGTCATAGCTGCTGCCGGTCCGAGGCTTGGTAACAGAATAGAAATGACAAATAGAAAAGTCATAATAGATGCAGATTTATTGGGCAGGCAGTTTAAGTTAGCAAATTCTCAAGTTCTTAATGATTGGGAAGCAGTTGGTTATGCTATTGATGAAATGAAATTAAAAAAAATTAAAAAGGGAAAATCAAAGTCCAATGTTGATTTAATGATTGGGCCCGGCACAGGTCTGGGATTTGCTATTGTTGCCGATGGAAAAGTTATACCAACAGAAATTGGAAATACAAAACTTCACAGCAAATTACTTTTAAACAATCTAGGGATAAGGGCGTCAAAATATTTTTCAGTTCTTGAAGATGTGATTTCTGGGCCCAGCATAAGCAGAGCATATCAATCTAGATATAAGCAAAAATTATCTCCCGAGGAAATTGTTTCCTTGGCTAAAAAAAGAAACCCAAAAGCAAAATTCATTATTTACGGTTTTGTCGATAATCTCATACAGTTTATGCAAGATGTTTCAGTTGCTTATTTGCCAAGAAGAATTTTACTCGGAGGGTCCCTTGTATCAGATCTTGCATACCTTATTAAAGATAATAAATTTTTGGATCAATACTCAAATCATCCCAAAGACCAACACGCACAAATCCTAAAATCAATTGAGATAAATCTTATTACCAGTAAGACGCCTGCTTTAAAAGGTTGTTTCAATTATTTAAATAAAAATTAAGTGAATAAAGTATTCAAAGTTTCTGAAGATAGAGAAATTATAGCCTCCGAGTGGGGGGATAACATGAATCCGCTTGTAATCATGTTACACGGAGGAGGGCAAACAAGACATTCATGGAAGGGCGTTGCAGCAAAAATAGCTAATTTAGGTTTTCATGTAATCGCGCACGATTTAAGAGGTCACGGTGAGAGTTTTTGGGATAGTAATGGCGATTATACTTTTGATGCTCATAGAGATGACCTTGTGAAGATAATCCAGCAACTTGGAAAAAAGGCTAATTTAGTGGGCGCCTCGCTAGGCGGCATGATTTCATTATCCTTAGCCGGTCATGAAGAAGAAAGTAAACATTGCTCAGGCCTTATCATGGTGGATATCGGCATGCGTCCCAACGACGAGGGATCAGACAGAATAGTTGAATTCATGCGCTCTGGCGCAAAAGGTTTTGCTTCAGTGGAAGAGGCTGCAGATGCCGTTTCAGGTTATTTGCCACACAGAGAAAGACCCAAAGATATATCTGGACTCAAAAAAAATCTACGACTCAAAGCAGATGGTCGTTACTACTGGCATTGGGATCCTCTTTTTTTAACAGATAGGACTGGGATGGGTGAAGTAAGGGAAGAACGTTTTAAGCAATTAGAAAATTCTGCCAAGAGGATTACCGTACCAACTTTGCTTGTCCAAGGGGCCTTGAGCGATATTTTAACCAACAAAGAAAAAGAGGAATTTCTCAACGCCGTGCCTCACGCCAGGTTTGCTGAGATTCAGCAAGCCACGCACATGGTTGTTGGCGATAAGAACGATATTTTCGCAGAAGCTATTGTAGATTTCTTGAGCGAACACATCGAATAAGATATTTTATAAACATCATCATTGGAGGTTTTATGAGTTACTCATTCTTAGGAGGAGATTCCAGAGATAATTTTTCTGATCAAGAGGATTTATTCAAAGTGATTGAAGGCTTCATGGGATATTTACCCAATTCTCATCTGTCTATGGCGTTAAACCCACAATTAAATCAAAGCTTTGCTGCTCTAGCCGGAACAATTTTCTCATCACAAAAAATCGATTCAGGCTTAATGCAGCTTATTGCTTTAGCTTCAAGCCTCTCTTCTGGGTGTAAGTATTGTCAGGCACACACATCTCACGGAGCTCATCAAGCCGGTGTCAATGAGGAAAAAATAAATGATATTTTAAGATATAAAGAAAGTTCTCATTACGACGATTCAGAAAAGGCAGTTCTTGATCTAGCTTTTGCAGCAGGCAAGACGCCAAATCAAGCAGAGCAAGAGCACTTTGATGACTTATTAAAGTATTTTAGCAAGGAACAAATTACCGACATGGTTGCTGTTATTTCTCTATTTGGTTTTCTAAACAGATGGAATGACACACTTGGTTCGCATCTAGAGGATGTACCAAATTCGTTTGTAGAAGAAAAATTAAAACCCCTTGGCTGGAAATAATTTATTTCTCTCTCCTCCTTGGGGTGACGGTTACACTAAGTACAGGCTTGGCCTTAATCCAATCCACGAGGAAAATTGGTTTAATCAGCCGATTTCAAAAGAAGTTTTTGAGCATAAATTTAATCTTTTAAGCAACAGATACAGGGAAGTTGTAGCTGCCACAGAAGATTCTTTGCTAGCTCAGCAAATATTAGCCAAACACATACCTACCCAGAAGTGTGATTATCCGGATCCTATCGCCGATACATCTTTATTAGTCCCAGACGACCTTTGTCTCATTGAAGCAAATGGAAAGCAGAGGATGTTAGCGGCATCTGTGTGCTCTCCGAGTTATTGGAATGTCCAAGAAAAAATAGGCAAATCTCTTTACGATGTTCATGCTCCTGTGAAAAGCCTTAACGATAAGATTGGCATCAATATAGGAAGATTTATTGAAAGGGCCCCCTTGCTGCAACCTTTTGAAAGAGAAAATTGGCTTATCCATGCAGATACAAAAAGATTACACCTAAATGAAGAGCCAGAAATAGTTGGTAATCCAGATAATTGGTTCGTAAGAAGCGAGAGAGAAACTATTTGTAAAATTCACGATGACTATTCTTTGTTTACCATCAGGGTTAGCTTTGCTCCTCTCAATGAAATACACGCTTATAATGATGCAAAAGTGGGCATGCTAAAAAGCTTGAAGACCATGGACAAAGATGAAATAAACTATTTTGGTGGTGCCAAAAAGGTCAAGACACTTATAGAATATTTAGATTCATAAATTATTAATGAAAGAGGTAAAAAAATGAGCGATGTAAAAGTCTATATGATTGCCAATCTTCAAATACACGATGCAGATAACTATAGGAATTATGAAAAAGGTTTTTTTCCGATTCTCAAAAAACACGGTGGAGAATTTATTACTTATGATGACAACGTAATAAATGTGGAAGGGAATAACGATGTTAAAGGTAGAGTCATTATTTTTTCTTTTCCTAATGAGGAAGCTGCTGATAAGTGGTACAACGATCCTGAATATCAGGAGATTTCAAAATACAGAAGAGAGGCTACAACTACCCAATTAATAAGAGTTAAGGGCATGCTTCCAAGGTAAAGCTTCAAATTAAGATATTTACGGATCTAAGAAAATTTTTATAGCTGCTAAAACATCTGACGGTTGTCGATAGGTAATATCATGAGTGCCGCCTTCAATTGTTATGACTTTTCCTTCTTGAAAGATTTCTGAGTAAGTTTCTGCTCCCTTATAAGAAACAACTCCGTCGTTATCACCCCAAATAGCGATAGAGGGAATATTTTTTGCCGCAACCTTTTCGAACATCTCTCGTGCATCGAAAAGATTAAAATTTCTCATCGTTGAAGCTAAGGATTCACGAAATCCCTTAAATTGCATCTGAAAGGAAAAAAGTTGTTGAAATTCTTTCTCGTTAATAGATAAAGGATCGTTGCTATGTGTGGTCTCAGAACTGATAGCAGAGCCATAAAACCTATCAGCTAAAACATGCATGGCCCACTCAATCACTCCTGGAATCTTGATAAAAAAAGGAATAGATGTTTGCACTTTTCCAAATCCAGCCGGAGCAATAAAAGATAAACTTTTTACTTGGTCGGAGTATTTGTCTGCAAATCCACCAATAATAGGACCACCCATGGAATATCCGACTAAATGAATCTTTTCATCAATATTTTGATGAGAAATAAGTTCTTTTAGAGTTTCAACATAAAAATTTAGAGTGTATTTGGTTCTCGGTCTTTCAGAAAATCCTCTGCCGTAATGATCATAAACTAAGACGGAATAGCCTTTTTTTAAGAGCCCATTTAAAAGTCCGTTCCAGACAAAGCTAGGAGTGGAAAAACCATGGACCATGACAATGGTTTGGCTATTTTTTTGTTCAGGATAGTGCCACCTATAATAAATATTCCCCCTTGATAATTTTGCCCAATCACCATCAGGAGGAAGATCTTTTGAGCTGATTTTTTTTAAATCTTTTGTCTTGAACCAATAGGGAGCAAAAATGCCTAATATCAAAATTCCAAAAATGCCTAGAGGCAGAAATTCTAAAGGCATGGACTAATCAGTCGCTAAATTCTTCAAATACAGTCGTTTCAATAATGTGTCCCGAATCTTCTATGGTTTCGTTATTGCCTTGCATAAATTCCTGAACCGCTTCCAAGGATTCCGCCGATAAAGCAATTCTTACTTTCGAGGGATTATCTAATTCATATCCAACAGCCAATGTTTCAATACCATTGTCATTGAGATTGTCCTGATCATCATCAAAGACTTCCTTCCAGTCTTCAAAATCCTTTGCTATTTCAAATGTTATATAAACTGTTGCCATTTTTATCCTCTGATTTTTATTTCCAAAAATATAGCTAAAAAAAATACATTTTACAAAAACTATCTTCTATACTTTTGAATTGAGAAACAAAGGGATATTAATGAAAAAAATTGCAACTTACAGGACGCTTGGAACCAATAATTTAGAATCTGCCAAATCCTTTTATGACGGATTATTTGAAGATATTGAGACGATGAGTTTCTCGCCCAATGACAGAAGTTGGTTTTGGGTTATCAAAGGAGATGACTCAATGTTTGCTGTTTTCATTCCTTATGATGGAGAAGAAGCTTCAGCAGGTAATGGAAGCATGACAGGATTTCTTATGAATTCTGAGCAGGAGGTAGACGAAATTTATGCCAAAGCTATCTCACTCGGCGCAACTGATGAAGGCGAGCCAGGAAGACGCACAAAAAACTTTTACGGCGCTTACGTAAGAGACCTAGATGGAAATAAGTTAGTTTTCTATATCTAATAAGAAAAAAAGCTTTTATCTTATTAATTGCCTAATTGCTCTCTAGCTTTCTTAGTTGCTCTAACCATATGCTCTATGGTGTTTTTCACCTCTGGCCAACCTCTCGTTTTTAACCCACAATCTGGGTTAATCCATAGATTCTCAAGCTTTACAGAACTCTTAGCTTTTTCAATTAAGCTTTCAATTTCAGCTTGACTTGGAACTCTTGGAGAATGAATATCCCATACACCTGGACCAATTTCATTGGGGTAATCAAAGTCTTTAAACGCCTTTAATAATTCCATGTTTGATCTTGAGCATTCAATCGAGATCACATCAGCGTCCATAGCAGCAATGTTTTCAATCACATCATTAAATTCCGAATAACACATATGCGAGTGGATTTGGGTTGAATCTTCGACACAAGCAGTGGTTAATCTAAAAGTATCAACAGCCCACTTTAGGTACTCGTCCCATTGAGCACGTCTCACAGGAAGTCCTTCTCTAAAAGCTGCTTCGTCAACTTGAATGACATGGATACCAGCATCCTCTAAATCTTTAACTTCGTCTCTAATTGCCAGGGCAATTTGATAGCATGTATCTTTTCTGGGCTGATCATCTCTAACAAAGGACCATTGTAAAATGGTAACCGGACCGGTTAACATTCCTTTCATAACTTTTTTTGTGTTTTTTTGAGCAAATTTAGACCATTTCACTGTCATCGCCTCTGGTCTTTCAACGTCTCCAAAGATAATTGGTGGCTTAACGCATCTGGTTCCATACGACTGCACCCAACCAAAACTTGTAAAGGCAAAACCGGAAAGTAATTCACCAAAATATTGGACCATATCATTCCTTTCGGGTTCGCCATGGACTAAAACATCCAAGTCCAAGTCTTCTTGAATTTTGATACATTCAACGATGGACTCTTGCATAAAAGTTTCGTACTCTTTTTGAGAAATTTCTCCTTTCGTAAGTCTAGCTCTGGCTTTCCTAATATCGGTCGTTTGAGGAAAAGAACCAATAGTTGTAGTCGGTAAAATCGGAAAATTAAATTTTTCTTTTTGAGTGCTTTGTCTTATTGGAAATGCACTGTTCCTCTCAAAGTCTTTCTCTGAAAGACTAGACATTCTCTGTCTTACAGAAGCTTTTGTAACTCTATCTGATCTCTGTCGAGATTCATTAGCAGCTTTTATGCTTTCTATTGCTTCGCCAACAGATCGATTGGATAAATGATTTGCTAGTAAAGCAAGTTCTGAAATTTTCTCTTTAGCAAATGCAAGCCAAGATAAAAGTTCCTCATCTATCTTTTTTTCCAACTCTATAGAGTAAGGTAAATGTTGAAGGGAAGTAGATGGGCCAAGATATATCGTTTCAAAACCCTCCAAGGGAAGAGAACTAATTCTTTCAAGCGTTTTCTCCCAATTAAGCCTCCAAATGTTTCTTCCGGAGATAATACCCAAAGAAATATTTTTGCAGTTAATGCTCTGTAAATTTTCCAAATTACTGTCATCAGTGATTAGGTCTAGATGGATGCTCTCAAAAGAGGCTGATGAAATTAAATCAATGTTATCTTCAATGTTACCAAAGTACGTAACCAGGTGAGTTTTTGTTGCAGGATTCAGGTTTCCAGAGAGTTTAGAATAAAAGCTTGAAAAAAAGCTTTTGTCTTGATCGGATAAATCTGAACCAAGGATAGGTTCTTCAATTTGAATATTCGTATAGCCTAAATTTTCAATGTGTTTTAGAAGGTCAGTATAAGCTTTTGATAGTTCTTCTATGATGGAATATTTATCAACTGAATCCGCACCTTTAGCAAGAGCAAGGAAAGTTACTGGCCCAATGAGACAAAACTTTTGTTTTTTAGAATCCAATTCTGGCAGAATTTGTTGAGCAAAGAGTTGATCAGAAAAAGAAGGATTTGTTGTTGCTTCAATTTCAGGCACAAGGTAATGATAATTGGTATCAAACCATTTGGTCATTTCCATGGCAGCTATGTCGCCGTCACCGCGAGCAAATCTAAAATATTCGTCCAAGAAAAATGGTTTTACGTTTTGAGAGAACCTTTCCGGGGTAATTCCAAGAAAACAGCATAGATCCAATACTCTGTCGTAAAAAGAAAAATCATTTACTGGAATAAGATCTATACCTGCATTGAGTTGCTGAGTGTAAATGTCATAAACAACATCAGTTGCTGCGCTAAGCAATTCGCTTGAAGTAATTTCTTGCCGCCAGTATTTTTCAGTTGCGAATTTTAATTCTCTCTTCCTGCCAACTCTTGGCATTCCGAGGTTTGTGCTCATGTATTTCATTTGCTTTTATCTCCTTCAATATTGAGTAAGTTAGATCAGATCGATTCAAGGTGTAAAAATGAAAATCGTTTAATCCAAGATTCTGTAAATATTCGATTTGTTCAAGACAGAGTTCTTTGGCAGCCTTGATATCTTCATTTATATTGCCGTTAAAACGCTTAGTGACTGATTTTGGAATGATAATTCCACACCTTTCTGCCATCCTTAGGATATTCTTAATGCTTGCAACAGGCATGATGCCTGGGATCAATTTAACGTTGATGTTTTTTTGAGCTATTGAATCAACTAAACGATCAAATTGTGGCAAGTCAAAACAAAACTGCGTGATCGCTTTACTTGCTCCGGCTTCAACTTTGTTTTGTAACAGTTGTAAGTCAAAATCAAATCCTTCTGATTCTGGGTGTGGTTCGGGGTAAGCAGAAACGCAAACTTCAAAGCCATTTCTTTTTAAATAGGCTACAAAATCAGAAGTATTGATAAACCCTTTTTTCACAGGAACAAATAAATTGTTGGGACTATCGCCTCGAATAGCCACAATGGTTTTTACGTTAAGAATTTTCAGTTTTTGTATGATTGCATCTATATCATCAATGCTTTTCCCTACCAGGGTTAAATGTGCAGCAACATCAACATTGGTGTGCGTTTGTAATTCTTTTATTAAACCCAGACTTTTATCCTCTGGCGATCCCCCGGCACCAAAGGTCACTGAAAGAAATTTAGGCTGAAAACCTTTAAGCTCATTAAAATGGGTTGCAACTCTATTAAAGTCGAGGTCGGCAGGCGGAAAAAATTCGTATGATATTCTCATTTATACACCTTTTGTTAAGGTGTCCCGTTTTAGCAGTTTAAGTATGCAAGCAGGGACAAATCACTTTATTAATTTCATTCTGATGAATTTTATAAAAAACACAAGGTTTTTTATAAATTCTTTTTTCTAATATAATGATTAAATGGCAACTTATGAATGTGCAAAATGCGGAATGGCAGTTAATGCCTCCTGCGCTAAATGTGACTTAGCTCTGATCGATGATGTGTTGATCACAGACGATGGTAGGGAAGTACAGATCTCAAAATGCACCAGCTGCGAAGGCAAAATAAAATCACCTTTGTGCTGCGGCATGGACATGACCTGTTCGCTTGCTTAGATTTTCCAGAATTGTCGCAATTTAATTAAGACGTGTTACAGAAACATCTGTACACTTAGGTTTTTTAGGAATTTATGAATATTTACGTAGGGAATATCCCTTGGTCGGTCACGGATGATCAACTCGAAGAGCTCTTTGCACAATTCGGAACCGTTACTTCAGCTAAAATCATTGTCGATAAATTCTCAAAACGCTCTAGAGGTTTTGGGTTTGTTGAAATGGCTGACGGTGGCGAGCAGGCAATTGCTGCATTGAATGACAAAGACTTCGAAGGCAGACCATTGGTGGTCAACGAATCAAGAAGCAAAGACAGCTAACCTCATCTAACTGTTGCGGATTTCAGTAGGATCATTTTTTAACGATCCTAGGATTTGTGTAACTTACAGAAGATCAGATGAGACAGCTATATTAGCTGAACATTCTTACCATAGCGGCAACGCTGACGAATAGCACAAGCGCTAAAAAGACCCAGCGATACCACCAGTACCGCCTGCTGGTCCAATCGATTTTATTATCACGGTTACGCTGACTGGCAGAAGCTCGAAATCGACTTAAGTAAAAAAATACTGCTAGCGAGACGACAATTAGGCCGCCGAAAAAAAGCGTGTTGAAATCCATTAACGACTTCGGATCTTAGCTAACAACCTCAGCATTTCAAGGTAGAGCCAGATCAAAGTAACCATCAAGGCAAACGCACCGAACCACTCCATGTAACGAGGTGCACCGCGTTCTGCGCCGTCTTCGATGAAATCAAAATCTAATACCAAATTCATTGCTGCAATGCCGACAACAAAAAGACTGAAGCCGATGCCAAACAAACCGTTGGAGTGAATGAAGCCGATGCCCGAACCAAAGAGACTCATGACAAAGCTGATTGCGTACAAGACTGCAATGCCCATAGTGGCGGAGACAATCATTAAACGAAAGTTCTCTGTGGGTTTGATGACACCTGTTTTGTAAAGCACTAACAAAGAAGCTAGCGTACCAAACGTAAGACCCGTTGCTTGGATCACAATGCCCGGATACATGCTTTCAAAGGCTGCGGAAATTCCGCCCAAGAAAAGGCCTTGTAAAATCGCATAAATTGGAGCTGTGTACATGGCGAGCGTCGGTCTGAACATGGTGATCACCGCAAAGATCATGCCGCCAAACAAACCAACCGGCATTAAAAAACCCGCGCTACCAGTGGAATAGTATTGATTCCAAGTGAACAAAGAGCCGCCAATCACAAGAGCGAGTAAGACCCCGACTTTGTTAACCGTGCCTTGCAGGGTCATGGTTTTGGCTTCTACCTTTTCAAACCCAGCAAACGTTGCGTCGCTTAAGGTAGGATTTCCCGATCTACCTAACATTCTTAAAGCGTTATGTTTTGTCATGCATACTCCGTATTTGTGTAATATTATGCCTATATGAGTATTATTGTTGCTTATTTATTTTTATCAATAGCTATCGTCACCGAAGTGATCGGGACTATATATTTACGCGATACCGAAGGGTTTACGCGCCTGACACCCAGCGTGATCACCGCAGTCAGTTACGCAGCATCTTTTTACTTTATTTCCCTTACTCTGAAACAAATTCCAGTTGCCGTGACTTATGCCATTTGGTCCGGAGTAGGACTGGTTTTGATCAACATCTTTGCCGCCATCAAATACGGTCAAATGCCCAATTCGATTACCACCCTGGGGATGGCTTTTATCATCTTGGGCGTGGTTCTCGTTAATTTCAATACGGGTGTTGATTAATTAGAAAAATACCTGAAAATAGCTGTCTTAGTTAGCTTCTGAAAGCTTTTTAAATGGGGAAATTGGAGTTTTAGGTAAAAATATGACAAAATGTCATAATAGAAAGATTATGAGCAAGAAAGTTTTACATTTTCTTGCGCCCTCTAAACCATCAACCATACTGTTTAGTGCGTTACTTTTAATTACGGGAGTAATCGGAGCGCAAGAACGAATCGGAGTCGCTGCCGCAGTCGACACCACCACCACTGATTTAACTTTGGAGCAAGAGCGCAGGCTCGTGGATGAAGGTTATAAAATCATCCAAAACCACACGATCGAAACCGACGAGAACGGAAAGGCACAAATGCTGCTCATCGACGGTACGGCTTTTACCGTCGGACCTAATTCTTCGGTTACCCTTGACTCATTTATTTACAACCCCGAAACCGCAGAAGGTTCTTTGACCGTCACCAGTAAGGGCTTAATGCGTTTAGTCGGTGGTAAGGTCACCAAAAGTAATCCAGCCATCATCAGAACCAACGCAGCAACCGTGGGTATCAGAGGTGGAATCGTCTTTGTCGATAGCGAAGGCGATACGACCGAAGCTTCGTTTATTTACGGTGATGAGATGACCGTGACTCCGTCGTTAAATCAGGACGGTACTTATGTTCTGACTCGAAACGGGTTTGTCGTTGTGGTTGATGATCCGTTAGAAGACGTTGAAGACGTTTCATTGCTGACTGCCGAACAACTGCTAGCAATGCAACAGAGCTTGCAAGGTTCACCTGAAGAAGAGGAAGAGGAGTCAGAGGAAGAATCCAGCGAAGAAGGAGAATCAGAGGAAGAATCCGAAGAAGAGGAATCCGAAGAAGAAGAGTCTGAGGAAGAAGAGTCAGAAGAAGAGGAATCTGAGGAAGAAGAGTCAGAAGAAGAGGAATCTGAAGAAGAAGAGTCAGAAGAAGAATCTGAAGAGGAATCCGAAGAAGAAGAATCAGAGGAAGAATCCAGCGAAGAAGAATCCAGCGAAGAAGAATCAGAGGAAGAATCAAGTGAAGATGAATCAAGTGAAGATTCAAACGAAGAAGAAAGTTCTGAGGACTCAGATTCAGAATCTGAATCTGAAGATTCAGGCAGCGAGGAGTCTGAGAGCAGTGATGATGCTGGGACTGAAGACGATTCTTCAGAAAGTCCAAGTGAGGAAGGATCTGATGCAGGCTCAGATTCGGAAACTACAGAAAGTGAAAGCGAAAGCGAAGTTGGTTCAGATGCCGGATCATCAGATGAAGCTGGAACAACTGAAGCTGGCGGCAGCGAGGCCGATGCCAGCCCCGATACCGATGCCTTGGATGCCGGACCGGATACTGATAGCGAACCAGAAATAGACGAGAGTGCTTTAGACTCAAGCGGTATATCCGATAACTCCTCAGCAGTTGCCCCAGATCAATTATCCACTGCAACAGACATCGATACGGGAACAGAGATTGAAGTAGCCACTGAAACTGAAACCGAAACACAAGAAGAGACGGAAGTAGTCGAAGACGTTACTGAAGTTGCACAAGAAACTGCTGCCGATGAAGCGGTCGGTGCGCCAGAGGTCGATGTTGTCGCCACTACCTCAGTTACAGAAAACGAAAGCAACACCACCGTTGCAACGCTATCGATTACCAATCCTGGAGAAAATGAAATTAACTTTGAGATCACCGGAGAAGACAGCGACAAGGTCGTCTTTGATCCAGAGACAAATTCCATTCAGCTTATCGATGGTTTGGATCATGAAACCAATGATACTTTAGACATTACTTTGGTGGTTACCGATGATCTAGGGAACATTCAAATCAACGATTTAACGATTGAGGTAGACGACGTCAACGAAGCGCCGAGCATGCTTTCGATGACGCATAACAATTTAATCTCAGTTAATGCATCGATAAACGACGTTCAAGCCAACGGCTCTAACATCAGTGAGACCACCGAAATAGGTGCCGTGGTTGCTGACATTACGGTTGCTGATCCAGACGGCGACACCGTGCAATACACTTTAGCCGGTACGGGCAGCGATAACTTCGCTATTTCAAATTCCGGTGAAATTACTCTGACTTCAGAGCTGAACTTTGAATCTCAAAGCCAATTCACTATTCAAGTCGTCAGCTCAGATGGAATCAACGAAATTGTTCAAGACGTCGTTATCTACGTTGTGAACGATAACGAAGCCCCAAGCGTAACCCTTGATAATTTTCAGGTGGCTGAAAACGCTGCTGCAGGAACAGTGCTTGCTACGGCAACCGGCCTTGATCCTGAAGGTGTGGACGTCACTTATTCGATCGCGGGGACAGGCAGTGAAAACTTTCAAATCGACAGCAACGGAAACATTACATTAGTAGATTCTTTGGACTATGAAACAACAGAAAGTTACGAGTTAACTATATTTGCCAGCGACGGTTTGTTTACGGTTCCGAAAGTGGTCACTGTTTCCATCACTGACAGCAACGAGGCACCGTCGGTCACTTCATCAGTTGCTTTTAATTCATTTCTAGAGAACACCGCTGTGGGAACCACCATTGCTACTTCCACCGGCTCCGATCCTGAAGACGATGCAATTACTTACTCGCTCTCGGGTACCGGGAGCGATAAATTCAGTGTGGACGCCGACGGTAAGGTTACCCTAGCCAGTGCTTTGGACTACGAGACGGCTACCTCTTATTCAATTAATTTAAACGCAAGCGACGGTACTAGCACCACCACAAAAGTCCTTACCATTAACGTCGGTAACGTGGCTGAATTGGTGTATTCCGGAAGTTTAGCGGCAAGCTCTCAAAACGAAACCATCTCTACCGGTTCGGTTATCTTAAGTTCAAGCACCAGCGGTGAGGAAGGCACCGTCACGTATTCCATTTCTGATCCGGATAATAAATTTGCTATTAACTCTTTTACTGGAGAAGTGACCCTGGCTAATGCGCTCGATCACGAGACGAAAACCTCGCACTCGTTTACCGTTACCGCAAGCGACGGCAGCAACAGCGAGTCGCAAACTTTTACCTTACAAATTAACGATGTAGATTTTTCGCTTTCTGCTAGTTTGGCTAGTGCGAGCCAACTTGAGACTATCAGCACCGGATCGACTATCTTATCCTCTAGTGCTAGCGAAGCAGAAGGGACGGTCACGTATTCACTAACAGATGCCGATAATAAATTTGCGATCAATTCCGCAACCGGAGAAGTAACTCTGGCAAGCGCGCTTGATTTTGAAACCAAAACGTCGCACACCTTCACGGTTACGGCAACCGACGGCACAACGACCACATCGGAGACTTTTACACTTAACATTGGCGACGTTGATTTAGGAGGTTTGGTCACCAGTCAAAGCGCTTTAGCCACTGAAAATACCTCCAGCGGGACTGGGCTATACACCGTAAGCAGCATTGAAAACGACGGCGGTTCTCCAACCTATAGCATTACCGCCGGTAATGACGGAGGTTTGTTTGCGGTCAATTCTAGCACCGGAGCCATTTCAACCACCGCAACCGCGCTCGATTTTGAAACCGCTAAATCGCACACCCTTACCTTAACGGCGACGGTAGGCAGCGACACCACCTCAACCAATGTGGTTGTGCCGGTCTACAACGTTGAAGAACTTAATTCCTCTGTCCTACGTTATTCAGCAGATTACAATTCGACTTCACGCACCGGCTTTAGCGCGACCGCAACGCGGGGACCTACAGGTTCATCCCTTCCGGCGTATCAATTAGAGCAAGTAGGTACTACTAATACCACTAATATCACTGATGTAGACGATACCAGCAACAATTACGTGCCCGTGGAAATCGATTCCGGAACCGCGCTCAATTGGCGCTACTACTTTCCAACCGATACCAGCGGCACCGGACAATACGCATTTGCACCTAACTCCGCTGCTCTCGATGGCAAGTATTACAGTGTCTTAGGATCACCAGTAACCACTACTATTGCCAATACAGAATTTATTTCCGCTGGGCGAAATAGTGACGGCAGCTTTTGGTTTATGACCACCGATAAGGCAGCTGCCAATATTTCTTATTCTTCATCAAGCGGAGCACCGAATGTTCTGTTCTTGTGGAGTTTCAATAGTAACAGCTATGATAACGGTTCTTCTTCTGCAGCCAATAGATGGAAGGATGTTGTTACTGATGCGGGCGGAACTTTCACAGTACTTCATAATCCTGGTATCAGTAGTACTTGGCCAAGCGATCTGTCTGCTTACAACATCATTTTAGATTTTCGTATGCCTTACAACATCAGTCATGATTCAAATGCCTCGGCTTTAGCAAGTTATGTTCAAAATGGTGGTTACTTATTTAAAATTTGGACAGAGAACGGTTGTTGTGGGAGCTCAACAACAATCACAGAAACAAATTCTATTTTATCTGCACTTGGCTACGGCTCATTTTCTCGACTCAGCAATCATAGCGGCTACAAAAATTTTAACATTCCATCATCTCTAACCAATAATTCCAATATCGATTTTAGTGCTGTAGTGGGCGATCAAATACAGGTTGGTAACACCGAAGGAAGAATGAGCACTCCATCAGGGTGTTTTGATATTGGATCAGGAGCTTTCATCTGGTGTGATCCTTCAGGCAACGCTTCATCCTACACTGGAGTCTTTGGTGGTTTCGGAGGCGTGGATACAGTTTTAAATTATGCAAATGGTTATCAATCCAATAACAGATCTTGGTTTGATTGGCTGATCGGTTTAAATTCATCAGGTGGCACAACTTCAACTTATAACCTATACGAAGACCAAGTAACCATAGCGGGGGAGGTCTATACCGATGCCATGTTTACTAACTTCACTGCTAGCGGTAAGCGTGTTATTTCCATGGTGGTCATTCCGATTGAAAATTTCGCTGCCAGCGGCACGAATAACGATTATTTTTACCCTAACTTTATTCCAACTAATCTATGGTCTGGCGGCGATGTTGGCCTAGATTATTGCACAGGCTATGGGTATTCAAGCTCGAACTGTAATACTTATGATTACGTCTATACTTATTCTCAGAAAGCTCTGGAGACTAACCATTATATTGATACAAACAGATGGCTTAGCAGTTCAGATACTAATGAGGTTCCTGAAGGTCAATCTCTATGGTGGCAAGTGCTTAATCCAAGCGGAGTGGGCGTCGGCCTTTGGGCACAAATTTCCTTTCAAGATTCATACGACGGTGCTTCAGGCAGCACGACACGCGATGATCAAGACAGCTTATTAAACGTGATAATTTCTAATCTCGATTATCGTAAGAATGATACCGCTCGATACTCAGCAGGAGATACTGGGCTTGGGATGGATGGTTATCACTACTGGTCTTATCAAGGTGCGACCAATGTAGATAATGATAGTGAGGGAATTAATTACGGGCTTTCAGCTGTTGAATGTGCGACATCAACGGACTCCGGTTGTTTTTGGTCTGAGACCAATAACAGTAGATTGCCTGGCGGCGCCATGATCACATCTTCTGACCCGTATAAATCTGGTGATATGACTTTGAGTGTAAATTACAACTCAGATACTGATACCTTCAGTACGGGGACTTTTAATGTTGCAACCGTGAGTCAATATGTAAAAACTATCTCAAATCCGCAAGAATCAGCCTATTTAACTAATTTCAGAAATTCAACTTTCTATGAATCTTATGCTTCAAGTTACAGTGGTTTTTTTAGCGGTATCTTAGAGTTTGACGTCAGCGGTGCAGGTAATTCGCAACTTGCTTCTATGCGTTCTGGCAGCACACTTGCTAGCTTTACGTTTGATACCATCAATGATGATGTACAAGTCGTGGCTCCGATGACCGTCAGCGCAGCTCCATCCAATAACTATACGTCTACTTGGGCCACCGTGGATACGGGCTCCATGACTATTAAATTTGGCGATGCAACCAATGACACTGCAAAATCAGCTTATATTTCCAGTGAAGTATTTGGTGCGGAGATTCAAGACGATGGCACCCAAGTTGATGGCACTTCGGGTGGCTCCAATAACTTAGCTGGAGTGATGGTTTCTTACAATACTTTAGATAAAGAAGACTCTGATCTATTCCACTCCGGCGGCAATGATTCAATGCCGAATACTGCTTATTCAACGTGGGGCTTTTGGGCGATGAGTTCAGCGGACATCTCTCCTAATTCGGGTGCTCAAAACGCATCGGTGCACCTGGGTTCTTGGGTAGCGGGTGACGTGGTCGATCAAAGTGACATTCCAACCTCCGGTGCTGCATCGATGAGCGGAGCAGCGGTGATGAAAGTCGCATCGCGATATAACCAATCAGGGTCTAATTACGATGTCCACAAATACACCACCACAGCGGATGTCGCAGCTACCTTCAACTGGGGCGCGTCTAGCTATTCAGGTCAATTTGATTTTACTAATTTTGACGATAAAAATGCCATTGTCGCCAACGCAGGCTTTACCTCGTTTTCAATCAATATCTCCGGTTCGGGCGCCACTTATTCCGGCTCGTTAGCCGATACCAACAACGGCTGGACACGCGAAGCAGTGATAGCAGGTGCGCTCTACGGAACCAACGGTTCGGCTCCGGATGAAAGCGGCGGGCGCTTGGGCGTAAGCTTGAGCAAATCCGGTGTTTTAGGAACAACTGGTGCCAATGACTTCTATATGGCTGAAGGCATATATTTGATTGATTAATTAAAAAAATCAAAGAAAATACTCTATCCAACCTAATAAAACCTTGCAAATAAGGGAAAAAATGGATTTTTCGGTTAAAATATGACAAAATGTCAGA
>CACFIK010000020.1:0-8711 GCA_902566305.1 uncultured SAR86 cluster bacterium
AGATTGAAGTCATCATTTGAATTGAAGCCAAAAGGGAGCAATTCTTTTGCAAGGAGAATACCTTTTACTTCTTCTGAATCTTCATCAACAACGGGAAATCTTGAGTGTGAGGAATCAATAATTCGAGGAAGAAATTCTTTAGGCTTTTCATTGTGCCTGACTACAATCATTTGAGGTCTAGGAATCATCACATCTCTTACTTGCATTGAGGAGAATTCCAAAGTTTCCTCCATCATGTCCAGAATGTTTTTATCGATAAGATTCATTTCTTCGGCCTCTTTAAGAACTCCGCTTAATTCCTTCTGGTTCATAGGAGTATAAGAAACCCTTTTATACAGGCCTCTCAGAAATAATCTTATTTTTTTGAAAAAACCCAAGCCCTTATTAGACTCGGGCGATGTACTTGGAGGTTCTTCTATCATTTAATAAACGTAAGGATCTGCGAAATTAAGTTTTTGCATTAATTCTTTCTCGATAGATTCCATTTTTTTTCTATTATGCATATTTTCGTGAGAAAAACCCAGCAAATGAAGAACGGCATGAATAATGAGATGATACAGTCTGGATTCAAAGCTCTTTCCAAATTTCTTTGCTTCTTCATCAATTATTTGAGGACAAATTGCTATTTCTCCAAGAAAACCTTGATCAATTAAAAAACTACTTTCTGGGTAAAAAGACAAAACATTTGTAGGTGTATCCTTTTTTCTAAACTCTCTATTCAAAGCCGAAATTTCATCTATTTTGCAAAACTTTATGTTGACAGATTTACCAGCAGAATTTTCAAATTTCTCTTCAATTAAACCTAAGGCTTCGATAATTTTCTTTTTTGAGGGTATGGAAAATTTATTGAAATTTTTTGAGTTGGATAATGAAAGCTTCATTCCTTTTCGTGAGAATCGTATGCCTCGATAATTCTTTGAACTAAACCGTGTCTAACTACGTCTTTTGATTGAAAACGACTGAAAGAAATATTTTTTTCACCCTCTAAGACTTCTATAGCATCCAATAGGCCTGACTTTGAGCCTTTGGGAAGATCCGTTTGAGTTATATCTCCGGTTACTATGGCAGATGAACCAAAACCAATTCTAGTCAAAAACATTTTCATTTGAGATTTTGTGCAGTTCTGAGCCTCATCTAATATGATGTATGAATTATTCAAAGTCCTTCCTCTCATGTAAGCCAAAGGTGCAAGCTCAATTATTCCTCTTTCCAAAAGTTTATTGACCCTTTCAGGACCAATCATTTCATATAAAGCATCGTAGAGAGGCTTAAGATAAGGATCAACTTTTTGAGACAAATCACCCGGAAGAAAACCTAGGTGTTCTCCAGCCTCAACTGCAGGCCTGGCTAAAATTATTTTTTGAACCTTATTCAACATTAGTTCTGAGACTGCAACAGCGACAGCAAGAAAGGTTTTACCTGTTCCTGCCGGACCAATTCCAAAAGTTAAGTCGTTTTTTAAAATTTCTTTCAGAAATTTTTCCTGCGAATCATTCCTCGGTGAAATGACAAGTTTTGGGGTTTTTATTTGTAGGCTTTTTGCAAAAATATCTTTTTCCTTTGGCTTTAATAAACTTCCTGAATCAACTTTATCGCCTGTTGATTGAGCTTTTCTGATAAATAAGTGAACTTCTCCAGGCGTAATTAATTCTGACTTTTCAGCTTTTAAATGTAGAGTTTCAATAACTTCCTTCCCGGCTTTTATTGCCTCGGTTTTTCCAACCAAAGAGAAGCTATTCCCTCTGCTCTTAACTTTGATGCCTAAAGAATCTTGAATTTGATTAATGTTAGCGTTTACAGGTCCGAAAACTTTGGAAAGTATTGATGAATCTTCCGAGCTAAGTTTGAATTTAATTTCCTCAGTCATTGAGCAATTAAGAAAGGTCTTTAACTTCTCCTCTTAAAGAATTCGTATAAGCATCAAGAATTTTCAAATTTACAAAATCTCCAATTTTATGATCTTTTGGTCTGAAATTAACAACTCTGTCATTGATGGTTCTTGCTTGAAATTCGCCCGGATCTTTCTTAGATCTAGCAGTGATTAAGCAATTTTGAATAGATCCAACCATTTTTCTACTATACCCATATGATAGCTGATTCAGTCTATTTTGTAAGATGTCTAATCTTAATTTTTTTTCTTCTTGAGGCACGCTATCAGGCATCTCAGAAGCCGGTGTATTTGGTCTGGGAGAATAAATGAAACTATAAGACTCATCAAAACCTACTTCATTTACGATATCCATGGTGGCTTGAAAATCTTCTTCTGATTCGTTTGGAAAACCAACTATAAAGTCTGAAGAAAAACTCATGTCTGGTCTTGCGGATTTGATTCTATCTATCAGATCTAAATATTTCTCTACGGTGTATCGTCTTCTCATTAGTTTTAAAATTCTGTCAGACCCGCTTTGAACCGGGAGATGAACATGACTAACAAGTTCAGGCACGCTCCCATAAACTTCCACTAAGTCATCCTTAAATTCATGAGGATGACTGGTTGTATATCTAATTCTTTCGATATTTTCTATTTTTGCTACTTCCACAATTAACTTCGCTAAGGATGATTTGTTACCATTCTGAAGACCTTTAAAATTATTTACGTTTTGACCTAGGAGGTGAATTTCTCTAGTTCCGTTATCTGCTAAAGCTGAAACTTCATTAAGGATATCATCAAAGTTTCTTGATACTTCATGACCTCTGGTGTGCGGAACTACACAAAAAGAGCAATATTTATTACATCCCTCCATAACAGAAACAAATGAGGAAGGCTCTCCATAGTCTGGAGTCGGTATGTGATCGAATTTTTCTATTTTAGGAAATGTAATATCTATCTGAGATTTATCATTTATCTCATTGTTTTTAATCAAATCAGGAAGTTTATGAAGAGTCTGAGGACCAAAAACTATATCGACTGATGGCGCCCTTTTGATGATTTTTTCACCCTCTTGAGATGCAACGCACCCTCCAATAGCTATTTTTAAATCAGGATTAGAATCTTTTATCTTTTTCCATCTGCCAATTTGATGAAATACTTTTTCTTGAGCTTTTTCTCTTATCGAACAAGTGTTCAAAATCAGGAGATCTGCTTGTTGCTCAGACTCAGCAAGCTCATAGTCTTCTTCACCTTTAAGAAGATCAAGCATTTTGGCTGAATCGTACTCATTCATCTGACAGCCATGCGTTTTAATAAAAACTTTCTTCATTTCAAATATAAGATTCGCAACTATATAGGCTTGAGAAAAAAAGAAAAGGTCTGATTATTGAGCAAAAATATGATCTCTATAAAATCGTAATTCCTCAATTGATTCGAATACATCCGGACGAGCGCGATGAGCAATTTCTTTAGATTTTGGCTTGGTTGCGTCTGGCCTCCATCTTTTTGTGAGTTCCTTAACTGAACTTACATCAATGACGCGATAATGAAAATAGTCTTCTAGTTTTGGCATGTAGAGCGTTAAAAATTTTCTATCGTGCCAAACGGTATTTCCGCAAAGAGGTGAAACATTTTTTCCAACGTGTTGCGATAAAAAATCAAGGGTCATCGCTTCGGCATCTTCTTGAGTTATCACGCTTCTTTTAACTTCATCAATTAAGCCTGATTTTTTATGATGTTCCTGATTCCATTCATCCATTTGATCAAGAATTTCATTTGGTTGCTTTATAACAAGGTCAGGTCCTTCAATAATTTCAGTTAAATTTTCATCCGTTACAGCAGTAAAGATCTCAATGATTCTCTCGGAGTTTGGATCCAAACCAGTCATTTCTAGATCTAGCCATATTAATTTGTTTTCCATAGAACTAATTTACAATACAGGATGAGTGAAGGTTGGTTACTATAGCAAATATGGATAAAAACAAAAAAGAATATACTGACTTTGGCTATAAAGAAGTACCAAAGGAAGATAAATCTAAGCTTGTTGGTGAGGTTTTTAGCAGCGTTGCATCAAAATACGACCTCATGAATGATGTCATGTCTTTAGGCATCCATAGGCTTTGGAAAAAAGCTGCTATTGAATCCAGCCAGGTTATGCCTGGGAATTCCGTACTTGATGTGGCAGGAGGAACGGGAGACCTAGCGATAGAATTTTCAAAAATTGTAGGATCATCCGGGAGTGTTGTTTTATCAGATATCAATGAAGACATGCTTGAGGAAGGAAAAAAGAGAGTTCTTGATTCAGGAAGACTAAATGTTGACTTCAAGATTGCTAACGCTGAAGAGTTACCGTTTGAAAAAAATTCTTTTGATTGCATCTCAATTGCATTTGGAATAAGAAACGTTACTGATAAAGAAAAGGCTTTAAAAAGCATGTTTCATTGTTTAAAACCCGGAGGGCGTCTTATAGTTTTAGAATTTTCAAAACCTACCTCCAATTTATTTTCACAAATCTACGATATTTACTCCTTTAATTTGCTTCCGTTGATGGGGAAGTTAATTGCAGATGATGCCGATAGTTATCAGTATCTAGCAGAGTCAATCAGAAAACATCCTGATCAAGAAACTTTTAAGAAAATGATGCAGTCTGCTGGCTTTTTGGATGCTAGCTATGAAAACCTCACCGGAGGAATTGTGGCTTTGCACAAAGGAACTAAAACCTAAAATGATTTTCGTACAGTTCTTAAAGATTATTTTTATTTTTTGGAAATATAGACTCGATCTCTTATTGCCTGACCTTAATTTAAATCTATTTTTTAAGATTTTGTATGTCATTAATCCATTACGTTTAATTCCTGCTAAAGGAAGTAAGGGAGAGCGATTATTCTCTGCGCTCTTAGCCGCCGGTCCTGTTTATGTAAAATTAGGTCAGATTTTATCAACTCGTTCAGACTTCTTTGATGATGAAATCATTCATGAGCTCACAAAATTTCAATCTAATTTACCTACTTTTGATTCAAGGATAGCCATTAAGATTATTGAAGATGACTTGGGTAAACCAATTGAAGAACTGTTTGAAAGCTTTCAGAGAAAACCTTTGGCTGCTGCCTCAATTGCTCAAGTACATGAAGCGGTTCTTTTTTCTGGAGAAGACGTTGTAGTCAAAGTGATACGCCCAAATATTCGAAAGGAAATCACTAAAAACCTTGGCCTAATAAAATTAATTTCAAAATTATTGGATTTTCTTCTTGTTGATGCTCAAAGACTGCAACTAAAAGAATTAGTTCAAGAATATGAAATTGTAATTCAAGGAGAAGTAGATTTAAAAAGGGAGTCTGCGAATACAAGATTGACAGCCGAATATTTTGAAAATTCTAAACTGCTATACGTTCCAAAAGTTTTTTCAGAATTTTCTGGCAGCCAAACTTTAACGATCGAAAAAATTAAGGGCGTTCCGATAACAGATTTCAAAACATTAGATAAATTAGAAGTAGATCGAAAACTTTTGTCCGAACGAGGAGTTAGCATTTTCTTCAAACAAGTGTTCGAAGATAATTTTTTTCATGCAGATATGCATCCAGGGAATATTTTTGTTGATGTAAGCAATCCTAAGTCACCAACTTATATAAACGTAGATTATGCTATATGCGGAAGTTTAAGCGATCAAGAACAATTTTTTATTGGAAAAATGTTGTCTGAAATGTTCTCTCAAAATTTTAAGGCGGTTGCTGAGACTATGATAAGTGCAGGATGGGTTGATAAAAAAACCTCACCATTAGAACTAGAGATAACGGTAAGAACTTTTCTAGAGCCAATTATTGAGAAGCCTTTTGATGACATCAATTTTGGTGAAATGCTATTTCAGTTTTTTGATTCAACAAGAAAATATAATCTTTCTCTTCCGCCTTCGCTATTATTACTTGAAAAAACACTCATAAACATTGAGGGCTTAGGTAAACAGATTTATCCACAGCTCGATTTATGGGTTACTGCTAAACCTTTTATCCAAGAGTGGATAAAGGCTAAATACAATCCGGCTAGAATTTTTAAAAAAATCCACGATGATGCTGGATTCTTGATAGAAAAAGCTGTCAATCTTCCTTCTCAAATCGCTAATTTATTTGATGCGGTAGATAAGATGGAAAATTACACCGCTGAATTACGAGACTTAAGAAAAGAAGTTAAAAAATCTGAAAGGAGAAATTCTTGGCAATTATTTGCGCTAGCTTTCCTTTTGATTCTGATAATATTTGCTGTCATATGAAAAAATATTTGGACGATCTTGAAGCGACAATTCAGGATAGAAAAAACAAAGATCCTCAAGAATCTTATGTTGCTTCTTTGTTTGAGGAAAAAGAGAAAATCCTCTCAAAAATTAAAGAGGAGTCAGAGGAATTAGCAGAAGCTTTCCGCGAAAATGATCCCAGTAGCATTAAACATGAATCTGCAGACCTCTTGTTTCACTTAATGGTATTATTATCGGAGAAAAATATACCTTTCGATGAAGTTTTATTAGAACTTAAAAAACGAGAAGGAGTATCTGGTCATGAAGAAAAGAAATCGAGGAAATAATTAATGGGTTTTGGTGGCATAAGCATTTGGCAAATCTTAATCATTCTTGCAATCATAATATTGATTTTCGGCACTTCCAGATTAAAAAATATTGGTTCAGATCTCGGATCAGCATTCAAAGGATTCAAAAAAGCTGTAAACGAGGAGCCTACCAAAGAAGAAGATAAAGATAACCAATAATGTTCTCAATTGGTTTTTTTGAGCTCTTCATAATCTCAATAATAGCTCTGGTTATATTAGGACCAGAAAGACTTCCGCAGTTCATAAGATGGGTTGAAGAAACCATTAAATCCATTCGTGCAAGTTTTAATAAAACCTCGAAGGAGATAAAAGATAGCATCTACGTCGAAGATCATAATAAAAAAAATGATTGATCAAGATAAAGATACAAACTATCTCGAACACCTTTCTGTTTTAAGAAAAAGTATCATCAAGTTTCTTATATTTTTAGGAATAACTTTTGT
Organism: uncultured SAR86 cluster bacterium; assembly: GCA_902566305.1. Taxonomy (GTDB): domain Bacteria; phylum Pseudomonadota; class Gammaproteobacteria; order Magnimaribacterales; family AG-339-G14; genus CACNYO01. The sequence goes on from CACFIK010000020.1 coordinate 6,907, forward strand.
TGTTGCAGCTTTCTTTTCTAAAGATATTTTTAATTTTATTTCAGATCCACTGATCAACGCTTTGCCAACAGGATCCAGCCTTATAGCTACTGAGGTTGCTTCGCCTTTTCTTACTCCTCTGAAATTTGCTTTTTATCTAGCCTTATTTGTTTCAATACCTTTTCTTATTTATCAGCTCATTAAATTTGCTTCGCCAGGATTGTATTTTGAAGAAAAGATTTATTTCTTTCCTTTGGTTTTAGGTTCTATCCTGCTGTTTTATCTCGGAATTACTTTTGCTTACTTTGTTATTCTTCCAATTGTTTTCTCTTTCTTTTCAGCCTCAACTCCAGAAAACGTAATGATGATGACGGACATCAATTTACTTTTGTCATTCGTAATCAAAATGTTTTTTGCTTTCGGTTTAGCTTTTGAAATGCCGATAATAATTATTCTACTTCTTGTATCGAATGCAGTTACGGTGAGTAAACTTATATCTGCAAGACCTTATGTTTTTTTAGGGTGTTTTGTAGTTGGAATGTTACTAACCCCACCAGATGTAATTTCACAGAGTCTGCTTGCAATTCCTGCTTGGCTTCTCTATGAATTAGGAATCATTGTCGGTAGAATGCTCATCCGAAATAAGCAATGAACGCACTCAAGTCAGTTTTTAATTTTTTAGGCAGATTTTTAACTTCCACAAGGATTGTCTTAACAAACTTGATTACTTTTATTTTTTTAGCTCTTGTTTTTATTGGACTAATCTCGGTTTTTATCCCCAACCATAGGAGTATTGATAAAGAAGGAAAAGTAGTCATTTTGAACCCTGAAGGTGTCCTGGTGGATCAAGAGGTGCAGTATTCAGACTTCCAATTTTCTTTTGGTCAAGTTGAACAAATTCAAACCAGAGATCTTATAAAACTTATTCAGTCAATCTCTAAAGACGAAGATATTCCTGCCGTCCTATTGGATTTTAGTGGTTTATCTTATTCTGGACCGACAAATTTAATTGAAATTTCTAAGGAAATACAAAAGCTCAGCGAATTAAAAAGAGTAATCGCATTTTCGGATAGATATACAACTTCGTCTTACTTAATCGCAGCGCATGCAGATGAAATTTATATACATCAGGCTGGTGGTTTTGATATTCAGGGAATCGGAGGCTACAGAAGTTATACCAAATCTCTATATGAAAATTTAAAAATGAAAGTCTATAACTATTCTCAAGGTGATTATAAATCTGCTGTAGAAGGACTTACTAGAGATTCAATGTCAGACTTTGATAAAAAACAAAGAAAGGCTCTTTATGATCCTATATGGAGTAAGTACAAAGAAATCATTGCCCAAGCAAGAGGTATTTCGAAAGAAAAGGTCCAAAAATTTGCAGATTCATATTTCGATGCCATTGGTGAAGCCGCTTTCGACAACATAGAAGCAGGAATTGAGCAAAATTATTTAACAGGCGTAAAAAGTTTTCCTGAATTTAGAAGCTATATGATTGATGAATTTGGTAAAGACGAATCATCCGATAGAGAAACATACAACTACATTACGTATGAGGAATATTCATCTTCGATGAAAGAAGACAAAGAAAAATCAGAAAATATAATTTCTGTTATCACTGCTGAAGGTGCAATTGTTGAAGGAGAAATTTCCCAAGGCTTTGCAGGATCTGCCGGTATTGCTAGACAGATCAGAAAAGCTCATGAAGACGACAAAACTAAAGCTATTGTCTTTAGGGTTAACAGTCCTGGTGGATCAATAATTGCCAGTGAAATCATCAGAGATGAATTACTCCAGGCTAAAAACAAAGGAAAAAAAGTTGT
>CACFIK010000021.1:0-7865 GCA_902566305.1 uncultured SAR86 cluster bacterium
GGAATTTTAGGATCTGGCTCTTGGGGAACAGTTCTCGCTGATATCGCAGCAAACAATGGATATGAAGTGTCAATCTGGTCACGTAACTCAAGCACCATTAATGAAATAAATAAAAATCATACAAATAAAAAATATTCTGGTAACAAGAAATTACATAAAAATATAAATGCTACTTCAAATCAAAAAGACGTATTGAATCTAAGCCATGTAATAGTTTGCATACCGTCATCATCCGTAAGGAGTTTTTTCAGAAAAAATAAAAAACACATAGTGCCAGAGACTTCCTTTCTAATAGCCTCAAAAGGTCTGGAAAAGAAAACTTTTTACACAATGAGTGAAATTCTCAAGGAAGAACTCTCGATGGAATCAAACTTAAGTGTTTTATCTGGCCCTAATTTAGCCTCCGAAATCATCGAGGGCATGGCAGCAGCTTGTGTGATTGCTGCTAAAAACAAAAAAACAGGGAAAGATTTTTTAAACATTTTTGATAGCCAAAGTTTTAAAGTTTTTCTAAACAATGATGTTAAAGGTGTTGAACTTGCTGGGGCTCTAAAAAATATTTATGCAATAGTTTCTGGATTATCCGATGGATTAGGAAACAAAAAAAATACAAAAGCAATGATTTTGACAAGAAGTCTGGTAGAAATGTCTCACCTTTTTGAGGCTTTGAAATTAAAAAAATTAACTTTATTAGGTTTAGCTGGAGTCGGCGATCTCTTTGCCACTGCCAGTTCAGAAAAAAGTAGAAATTATTCTTTTGGTTATCTTTTGGGCAAAGGAAAAACACGAGATGAGGCAAAAAAAATAATAAATCAGGTTATTGAGGGAGAAAAAACTTTGAAAATAGTCTATGAAAAAGTTTCTGCTCTAGAATTAGATATGCCAATTGTGGAAAAACTATACAATATCGTCTTTAAAAAAGGCTCAGTAAAAGAATCTTTTGATAAAATGGTTATTGAGTCTGATGGAAGAGATTTATAAATGAGTGAAGAAGGAAAAAAAATAGAAGAAGGAAACAAGGAAGTAGAAACAACTCAGGAGTCAGTTTCTGATGAAGCAATGTCAAATATTAAAGACAGTTCTACTTGGATAGATGCTCTTCTCGTCATTGTTTATTTGATAGTTATATCCTATTCAATATTCTTGTTGTGGATAATTGCTTTTGCACAATTCATTTTTAAACTGATAACAAAAAAACCAAACAAAAACTTAGGCGATCTAACCAATGTATTTCAAAAATTCATTAACCAAATTATCGATTTTGTGACTTTTGAAACAGAAGAAAGACCGTATCCTTTTAATTCTTTAAAAAATTCAGAAGATGATTGATCTTTATACAACCTCCACACCAAACGGGCATAAGGTTTCATGCACCCTTGAAGCTTTAAATCTTGAATACACTACTCATGCGATAAACCTGCAAAAAGGAGAGCAAAAAACCAAAGAATTCTTAGCGATGAATCCAAATGGCAGAATACCCGTTATTGTTGATAGAGCTAACGATGATTTAGCAATATTTGAATCAGGAGCAATCATGATTTATTTGGCTGAGAAAACAGGAAAATTGCTTCCACAAGATGCTCATCAAAAATCTGTAGCCATTCAATGGTTAATGTTCCAGATGGGAGGCATCGGCCCGATGATGGGGCAGGCAAATGTATTTTTTAGATATTTCCCAGAAAAAATACAACCCGCAATCGATAGATACCAAAATGAGAGCAGAAGGCTTTTTGAAGTTTTAAACACTCGCTTAGAAGGGAGAGATTGGTTAGCTGATGAATTCTCGATAGCTGATATTGCAAATTGGTGTTGGGTCAGGACGCATCGTTGGTCAGGAGTTTCAATCGATGACTTAGATAATCTAAAAGACTGGATTGACAGATGTTACGAACAACCAGGAATGCTCAAAGGCTTGGAAGTGCCAGAAAAGGTTGAAAACCTATTGAAAGATAAAAAAGCTGCAGAGGAGTTTGCAAAAGGCGGAGGATCAATAGTTCAGAAATAACCTTATTCCTGTTATTAACTTTGCTATATTGTAAAATTACCTCTAGAGTTAGCACCACAAACTTATAAGTTATGAAAAAAGTAACAAAACTAAAAACACCTGTTCCTTCCATGGAAGAGGCTAAAGATGCCGTCAGAACATTAATTGCATGGGCAGGAGATGATCCTGATAGGGAAGGTCTAATTGAAACTCCAGATCGAGTTGCAAGAGCTTATCAGGAATTTTTTGCAGGTTATCATGACGATCCTGAAGAAATATTATCTAAAACTTTTGAAGAAGTTGAAGGTTACGATGAAATGGTTATCGTCAGGAACATAAGGCTTGAATCTCACTGCGAACATCACATGGTACCAATATTGGGTATAGCTCATATAGGTTATATTCCAAATAATAGAGTCGTAGGAATAAGTAAATTGGCAAGAATTGTTGATGTTTTTGGTAAAAGATTACAAACACAAGAGACTATGACGGCTCAAATCGCCGACACTATAAGCAAAGTATTAAAACCAAAAGGTGTTGCCGTGGTTGTGGATGCTGCTCACCAATGCATGACTACCAGGGGTATTCATAAGTCAGAAACAAGCACCGTGACCAGTAAAATGACTGGAGTATTTCAAAAAAATATTAATACTCGAAATGAATTTATGGCTTTGATTCATTCTGGTAACAATCAATAATTTTGCCCACTGCATTTATTCTTGCTTCCGAATCTGAAATTAGGAAAAGAATTCTTTTTGATGCCGGTTTTAAATTTGATACACATAAACCTCTTGTAGACGAAGACAAGCTAAAATCACAATATCGCAGTCTCGCACCAATAGATTTATCTGTGATGCTTGCCAAAGAAAAAGCTTTAAGCGTTAGTAAAATATTTCCTGACAAATATGTAATTGGTGGAGATCAAATTTGTCTTCTTGGTTCAGAGATCTTTAGCAAGCCCCTAACTGCAAGCAAAGCGATAGAAAATCTTCGAAAACTCTCTGGTAGAGAACATTTCCAAATAAGCGGTCTTGCAATTGCAATCAATAACAAGGTTGTTCATGAAAAACATTACAAGGCTATACTGAAAATGAGAGATCTTTCGCTAGAAGAAATTCAAGAATACGTTGAAAAGGACGATCCCTTAATGTCCAGTGGATCTTATAAATACGAATCACTTGGGAAAAATTTATTTGAATATATAAAAGGGGATCCTTATGTGATTCAAGGGCTGCCCCTAGAAGCCATAAAGAATTTTTTTAAATAATTTGTTAAGGTTTATTTCTTATGAAAAATTTCAAAGATAAGGTTGCCGTTATAACAGGTGCTGGCTCAGGAATGGGGCAGGCACTGGCCCTTCAACTTGCTTCCGAAGGATGCAATATAGCCTTGGTTGAATGGAAAGAAGAACTTTTGAATGAAACTAGAGAGTTACTAAAAAAACATAATGTTGGGGTATCCTCTCATTTGTTGGATGTTAGCGATAAAGAAGCTGTAGATAATCTTCCCAATGAAGTCATAGAGCATCACGGTCAAGTTGATATAGTTTTTAACAATGCAGGCTTATCTGTTGCAGCTACGGTAGAAGAAAGTACTGATGAAGATTGGGATTTTGGGCTAGGAATTTTGTTACACGGTGTCATCAATTCCACAAGAGCCTTTCTACCGCACCTAAAAAAAAGGCCTGAATCCGCCATCGTAAATACCTCATCCATATTTGGTCTTTTAAGCGTGCCATCTCAATCTATTTATCACGTAGGAAAATTTGGCGTAAGAGCCTTTACCGAGAGCCTTGCTCTGGAAATGCAGTTAAATAAAGAAACAGTAGAAGTCTATTCAGTTCACCCAGGGCATATTGGCACTAATATATTCTCTGCTTCAAGATTTAAAAATTTTGAGCCAGGAACAACTATGTTTGGTAAAGCAGATACTCCTGAAGAAGCAGGCAAAATTTTTAAAGAGAATGCCCCAACAAGTGCTAAGAGCGCTGCAAATATAATTTTAAAAAACATAAGAAAGAAAAATAAGAGAATCTTGGTGGGTATTGATGCCCATGCTTACGATCTATTACAAAGAATTTTTCCAAAATGGTACATCTATTTTCTTCCGTTAGTCTCAATCATTAGGAATTTGTTTCCTAAAGATAAAATTAATTAAATTTGATAGGGTGGGGAAAACCTTTAAGCTGAATTCCTTTATCAGATATTTCGATGTCATCGAGACCCTCTAATACCTCTTCATTGAATCGATAAATAACTTTGTATTCTCCTTTTCGACAATCATTTTGATACTTTTCTGAAGTCTCTATTACTTTTTCTTTCTTCTCCGTATATTTTTTTAAATCCGAAGCTGAAAATTCTTTTTTAGCTAAATCCATTGCTTTGGTTGGAGAGATAATTCCCGCTGATGCATTGTTTCCGCCAAATCCTTTTGCATTAAGATATATAGAATCAATTGAATCTTTATCTAGTTTTTTATTTTCTAAAATAAAATCTAAGTTATCTTTATAGACATCTTCTGCTAAAACCTCGGTGGTATTAATTCCAGGAACGTATCCATGCTTCCAAAATCCTATTGCAGTCATTAGTTCATCGCCGGCAGCTGGACCCATAGTGTGACCAAGAAGCCCTTTTAAACCTGTAATTTTCCAATCTTTGAGATTCATTCCATCCGCTACTGAACTAAGGACATGAGATTCCGTGCTCCTATTTTGAAAAGTACCTGTCCCGTGAGCTATGACGAAACTCTTATTTAAATTATCAGAAAAATTTTTAGATTCATTTACAGCAGATGCCATAGTGATGTAGTTGCCAATGCCTGGAGAAGAAATGGATTTTTTTATTCCATCTGCATTTATTTTAATAGAAGGCACTAATGCATATATTTCAAGTCCCAACTCAATAGCTTTTTCAAGACTGGAGACAAGAACAAACTGCGCTGCTTCTCCTAATATCAGTCCTGCATTATCTCCAAACGGTCTGCACGCTCTTGTGTAGTCGATGTCAGATTGATCATTATTTCTTTCTTGCATTGCAAGAATCTTCTTATCATCCGCAATCCCCGTGGTAGCCACAAACCCATCTGTGACCTCTGCAGTAATGGGAGCTTCAGCTGAACCGGCAATCCCTATATCTAAACGATTCTCCTTAATCCCATTCACCAAGAGATCGAGGTTGTATAAAAATGTGGCACAAGCTCCTGCATTAGCTCCTGTAACACCAACCGAACCAAGAATATATGCATTGATGAAGTCGGCAGACATTTCTAACAAAGACATAGATAAATGTTTTGAGCTAGCTCTTTTCCCTTTTAGTCTTGATTGCATTAATCCGCCCATTCCAAGAAAATCTAATTGACCTATTGCAGGACCAGAAAAAACTCCAACCCTAGACGGATCAACAAAAGGTTTAATATCGACATCCCAATCTATCCCTGAGTAACCTAAGGCATCAGATACACCAAATATAGTTGTTTCCAGACCAACGGGATGTTGGCGCGATTTATAAAAGCTTCCTGATTTAAATCCAGAGGGATACTGACCGGCAGCATTAACGTTCATCGTCTCAGTCATCAAACCTTCTGAGTCGTACTTTTCCTTATCAATTTTTCTTACTAAGGTTTGACTCTTAAAATTGTCTTTGTTTGTTTCGTTATTTGTAATGTTGCTAAGGTCTTCGACAACTTCGTTTTTCATCTCTTCAGATAGAAGATCGAAAACGAGCCTTTTATAAGCAAGATCTGAAGAAGATCTACCTGCAGAATTAATACCCCCGTATCCACATATCACCGGCAATCTTCTTATTGAGTTCATAATATGATATTTTTTATTTCGGAGGAGTTATTTTACTTTAAAAATACAAAAGATTATGCATCCAGGTATTAATGGCCCAAAACTTAAAGATAAACCAGCAATTATCATGGCTGGTAGCGGAGATGTAATTACTCATCAAGAATTAAATGAGCTATCTAACCAAGGAGCACAATTATTTAGGTCTTTGGGATTAAAGCCTGGCGATAGCATGGCCTTTATGATGGAGAATCATAAATTGTTCTTTCCAATTGCCTTTGCTGCTTGGAGAAGTGGACTTAAGTACACGGCAATCAGTTGGAGACTTCAAGCAAACGAGGTTGAATATATTGTTAAAGATTGCGGTGCAAAAGTATTCATTACATCAAAATTTCTAGAGGAATCAGCTAAAGATTTAGCAAGCTCGCTTGAAGGTGTTCATAAATTTATGCTTGATGGCGAATCAGAAGATTTCAAATCGTTTGAAGATGCAATTGAAGCAATGCCAGTTGAACCCATAGAGGATGAATGTCAGGGAGCAGCAATGCTATATTCTTCTGGAACTACTGGAAAGCCAAAAGGTGTAAGCAGGGAGATAAATTTAAGTCCTTTGCCTTATGATTCTGCTGACGATGATTTAGGTTTAACTAGAGTTGTACAAGGTCTTTACTCTGCTGACGAAGAATCAATTTATTTATCACCGGCACCTTTATATCATTCAGCCCCAATGGGTTTTAATACCGGATTTTTAGCTCTGGGAGCAACTAGCATAATTCTAGAAAAATTTGATCCCGAGGCAGCCTTGGAAGCTATTGAGAAATATAAAGTCACTCATAGCCAATGGGTTCCAACTATGTTTATTAGATTTCTAAAAAGCGATCCTGAAATTATGGATAAGTACGATTTATCCACTCATAAAATTGCTATTCATGCAGCTGCACCTTGTCCTGTTGAGGTCAAAGAAAAAATGATCGATTGGTGGGGTCCTATCATTCATGAATATTATGCTGGAACTGAATTTAATGGTTTTGTTGCTTGCAATTCTGAGCAATGGCTTGCTCACAAAGGAACGGTTGGTCAGTCTTTACTAGGTCCGGTGCATATTTTGGATGACGACCAAAATGAGGTTCCCACCGGTGAAGAAGGAACTATATATTTTGAAGGGCCCACATCCACGGGTTTTTCTTATCATAATGATGAAGAAAAAACTAAAGGAGCTACATCAAAACAAGGATACACAACTTTAGGAGACGTTGGTTATCTAGATGAAGAGGGTTATCTGTATTTAACTGACAGGAAGGCATTCATGATAATTTCCGGTGGAGTGAATATTTATCCCAAGGAAACGGAAGATACTTTGATCATGCATCCAAAAGTTGCTGATGTTGCTGTGTTTGGAGTACCAAATGAAGAAATGGGAGAGGAAGTAAAGGCTGTAGTTCAGCCAAAAGATATGAGTTTGGCAGGCGATGACCTGGAACAGGAATTGATGGCTTATTGTCGAGAAAACATTTCCCATGTCAAATGCCCAAAGAGTATTGATTTTCGTGAAGAACTGCCTCGTCACCCAACTGGAAAACTTTATAAAAGGCTTTTGAAAGACGAATACTGGGGTAAAGGAAAGGCTATTTAAATTTAGCCTCGCAACTCTCTAGAGTTTGCATAATCAATGTGTTTATCGTCATTGGACCTACTCCTCCTGGAACGGGAGTGTAAGCTGAACAGATAGAATCTAATCCTTCTTGTTCAACATCACCATAGCCCCCAGGGTGAAATCCTGCATCGATAAGAACACATCCTTTTTTTAACCAAGAAGATTTTATAAATTCTTTTTTTCCTAAGGCTGCAACAACAATATCTGAGCAGCTTATAATCTCTGAAAGATTTGTCGTTTTTGAGTGACAAATTGAAACGGTTGCATTTTCATTTAATAACATCATGGACATAGGTTTTCCTAAAATTGGACTTCTACCTATCACGCAGGCACTTTTACCAGAACAATCTATTTCATAATGTTTCAAAATCCTGATAATCCCATACGGAGTGCATGACCCATAAGCATCAGAACCCATTGTCATCAAACCAAAACTCTCT
>CACFIK010000022.1:0-7370 GCA_902566305.1 uncultured SAR86 cluster bacterium
AAAATTCATAAATTTCATTATTTTCTTGGGAAAAACTCCTATGAGTTAGTGAAAGTTTTAATAATTCTCTTTTAGAAAATTTATATGAGAGTAGTTCCTCTAAAGAATCTAAATTATTTGATAAGTCCATTTCTTGATAATGACGGCAAACACGAAAAACATTCCCAATGCATCCAGATTAGTGAGGCTTTACCGGTAATTTCTTCTTGTGGAACTAGTCCCCATCTTCTGCTGTCGAGGCTGTTATCTCTATTATCTCCAGCAAGAAAATAATATCCTTCGGGAACATTCCAGGAACCGTTCTCAGGTTTTCTAGAAAGTTTTCGAACAATATATTCCTTGCCTTCGTTTATTTCCTCGATTAATTCCTCTTGATCTCTCTTATCAAGAATTTTTTGATCAAGTTTAATGCCGTTAATGATGAATTCTTTATTTCTATAGATAACTTCATCGCCCGGTTCAGCTATTACCCTTTTAATATATTTAACACCCTGTGATGTGCAATTTTCAGACAAGATGCTCCAGTAATACATTCTCTGATTTTTTTCTCTATCTGATGAATAAGATCCTTTAGGATTAGCAATATCAAAATCAGAGCTACATTTAGTGTGTTCTGGAACAAAAATTACCACATCACCTCTTTTTGGTATTCCGGTAGGAATCAAAGTTTTTTGATTTACTGGGTTTCTTAATCCATATGTAAATTTCTCTACTAACAAAAAATCTCCTATTTTCAATCCTGGAAACATAGAAGATGAAGGAATTTGGAAAGGTTCATATAGAAAAGAACGAAAGATCGTTATTGCTAATATGATGATAAAAAAACTTCTACTCTCTTTGCTTGCTCTAGGAATGGCTAAATATTTTGCAAGCACCCAAATCAACAGGGAGCCAAAAGTCAAAAAAACAAGAACTACGCCAAAGTCTAGATTCAGTCTAAACCAAGCATAAAGAGCAAAAAATGGAAAAACAAAGGTTATTCTGTTAATTAATTTTGAGTGTCGTCCTTCGTATTTAGCCTCGGAAACTAACCAGCCAACGATACCTAATAAAGAAATCAGCAAAGAAAAATAAAGAAGAAAATAATAATTCATTATTTATTTACTTTCAGGACAGAAAGGAAAGCTTCTTGAGGAACTTCAACCTTTCCAATATGTCTCATTTTTTTCTTCCCAGCTTTTTGTTTCTCTAAAAGTTTTTTCTTTCTAGTAACATCTCCTCCATAGAGTTTAGCAGTAACATCTTTTCTAAAAGCTTTGACTGTTTCTCTTGCAAGAATCTTTCCTCCTATTGCAGCTTGGATAGCGACATCATACATCTGACGAGGAATAACTTCTCTTAACGATTTAACGAGTTGCCTTCCTTTAAAATCAGATTGAGATTTGTGAACCATGCTTATCAATACGTCATTGAATCCTTAGGTATGGATGAAGGAGAAATATTTAATAAGATATCCATTTTCACCATTTGGCTTTCTTGAAAACGATCAAAATCATAATCAAGAGAAGCGTATCCTTTGCTAGTTGATTTTAGCCGATCAAAAAAATCTAAAATTATCTCATTCATAGGTAAGTCATAAACTAATTCAATTTGCCCGCCGACATACCTTAATGATTTCTGTACGCCTCTTTTTTCAACGCATAATTCGATTACGTTTCCTACATAAGTTTCTGGAGTAAGCACGGTTGCTTTCGCAATAGGTTCACGAATCTTCTCGATAGAAGCAGGATCAGGAAATTTGCTAGGGTTTTCAACTTCCTCAATCTCTCCTCCCTTGTTTTCAATTTCATAAACAACCGTAGGAGCAGTAGCTAGAAGCTCTATGCCATACTCTCTTTTAATTCTCTCAATCACAATTTCCATATGAAGAGTGCCTAAAAACCCACATCTAAAACCCGACCCTAAAGCTTGACTCTGCTCTGGGTGAAAAGATAAAGCCGCATCATTGATGGCTAATTTTTCTAAAGATTCTCTAAATGATTCAAATTCTCCTGAGTCTAAAGGGTATAAAGCAGCAAAAACCTGAGGATTAATCCTTTTAAATCCAGGAAGTATTTTTGTATCTTTAGGTAAACATATAGTGTCGCCTACTGGAGCTCCTCTTACCTCTCTTACCCCCGCACAAATAAATCCAACATCTCCTTTGGAGAGTGATTTTCTATCTTCAGGTTTTGGAGTAAATACACCAATTTTTTCAACAGTATGAATTTGATTATTTGAACTAATTTTTACTTTTTGACCTAGTTCTATTGATCCAGAAAAAATTCTTATCAGAGACACTACCCCAAGGTATTGATCAAACCATGAGTCAATTATGAGAGCTTGTAGAGAATCATCTGTATCATCTGGGGGCGGAACTTGAACTACTAATTGTTCAAGAAGATTATCAATACCCTGTCCATTCTTTGCACTGATTTCAGGGCAATCAGACGCATCTATTCCTATAATTTCTTCAATTTCCTTCCTAACCTTATCTGGATCGGCTTGAGGAAGATCGATTTTATTCAATACAGGAAAAATATTAACGCCCTGCTCTATCGCTGTATAACAAGTTGAAACTGTCTGAGCTTCAACGCCTTGTGAAGCATCAACAAGAAGAATTGCTCCTTCGCATGCTGCCAGAGATCTCGAAACTTCGTAAGAAAAGTCTACATGTCCCGGAGTATCAATTAGGTTTAATTGATAATTAGTCCCTTCTTTAGTTGAGTATTCAAGAAAAACAGATTGAGCCTTGATTGTTATGCCCCTTTCTCTTTCAAGCTCGAGAGAATCTAAGACTTGCTCTTTCATCTCTCTAGAAGATAAGCCTCCACAGTGTTCTATGAGCCTATCAGCTAGAGTAGATTTGCCGTGATCGATGTGAGCTATGATCGAAAAATTTCTTATGTTGTCCATTATTTAGTGCTTTTTAAAAAAGCTGGACAATTATCCCTTATTTTTTAATTTTTATCGTAACAAATGCACCATTTTTGTTTCTTACAAACCTTAAAGGGATTACATTTTCATTATTCAAATCTTCAAGAGCATTTTCATATTCTGTTTTGGACGAAACATTAGTCATGCCGATTCTTGTGATCACATCTCCTCTTCTCAACCCTGCATCAAAGGCAGGCCCAGAAACTACCCTGCTTACCACTACGCCTTCTTTAACGCCAAAATTTTCTTTTATCTTTTCAACGTCCGTATTTCTTCTCTCAGCTATGTCTTCAAAATCTTCAACCATCATGCCAAGTCTGTTATTTTTTGGTGCTGAAGCAATTGGGTTACTATCCTCTTCAGGTTCTTCTAGTTCTCCTACAGTCACCCTGATAGATTTTTTTCTACCGTCTCTGTAAACAGTAGCCTTGACTTCCTCTCCAGGGGAGATTCTACCGACAACCATTGGTAGATCGCCTGAATAAATAATTTCATTCCCATCAAAATCTACAATCACGTCACCATCTTTAAGGCCTGAAGATTCAGCAGGGCTATCGGTTAAAACGCTTCCAATTAGTGCTCCTCTAGGTACATCCAATCCAAAAGAATCCGCTAGATCCTTTGTTACTTCTTGAACGCTTACTCCTAACCAGCCTCTTTTAACAAAGCCATCTTCTCTTAATTGATCAATAATTTCTTGGGCATAGTTGATAGGAATTGTGAAAGAAATCCCCATGTATCCCCCTCTGTTTGAGTAAATCATTGCATTGATACCGATTACTTCACCATCTAAATTGAATAGAGGGCCTCCTGAATTTCCTGGATTAATCGCAACATCAGATTGTAAAAAAGGAATATAAGAAGTTCCTTGACCAGGAACACTTCTAGCTTTGGCGCTAATAATTCCTGCTGTGACCGAAAAATTTAGTCTGTAAGGCGAACCAATGGCTAGTACCCAGTCACCTACATCCACATCATCAGAGTCTCCCAAATCTAAAAAAGGTAAGGATTCTTTTGCAGATATCTTCAATAGAGCTACATCAGATTTTTTATCACTTCCAATGAGTTCAGCTATGAATTCTCGCCTATCGTTTAGGCTGACAAAGATCTGTGAAGCATCTTCTACGACATGATGATTCGTTATAATGTAACCGTCTTTTGAAATAATGAAACCAGAACCGCCTGATCTGACCTCTCTTTCTTGCTCTCTTCTGGGTTCATCTTCAAATGGAAAAGGGAAATTAAAAAAATCATCAAATGGATTTTGTCTTCTATTAAAGGGACTCATCCTGTTCTTGGTGCTGATTGTTTTGATGACACTTACATTCACTACAGCAGGAGCTGCTTCATCAACTAAGTCAGAAAAATCTGGATAATCTGCTGTTGCAGAAAGGCTAAGCAGAAGAAAAATCAGTGATATTGAAAATTTTCTCATTTTATTTCCTTAAGTTTAAAAAAATCCTGTTCGACAATTCAACCAAGCCTTGGTTATTGATTTCATCGCTTGATAAGTTTATGACTACTGGTTTATCGTTTGCCAAAGAATGGACTGTTATACCTGAAGAAGATAACTTAATTCTGTCTTCTATTGAAAGGTCTCTGAATAAAACTCTAAGCTTAAAACTCCTTTTTGAATCGTTCTCTATGTAATTTGCGATTATGTCTCCTTCTTCCATAAATTCTATTTTCTTGAGGCTGCCTTTTAAATTGCTACCTATCTCCTGCAAATAACTTTCATTTGATGAAACTGGGGTATTTCCAATTGATAGCGCAGGTATAACAGAAGTTGACTTAAACGACTCTTTTTCTTGAGTTACAAAGGGTTGAAAAACAAGGCCCAGTGATAATAAAACACCAAATGCAAAACCGTAATATTTTAATTGCTTTGTTTTTTCATCTTTTGAGAATTTTACTTGTTTGATGTTAGAAGCATCTAACTCTTCCATGACTGTTGAAGCAATATTTCTCGGAGAGAAATCTATTTCTGCAGTCAGTAAGGATTTGGTTTTATTCATTCTTATCCAAAGATTCTTAATCTCAGGATTTTTATTTATTTCTTCAACAAGCCGTCTAGTCTCAAATTCAGACGTTTCTCCATCTAGCAGAGCAGACAGTCTATGTTCTATGCTATCTTCCATTGTTGCTTTTAGCCTCGTTATTTATAGAAATTTGTATTTCATCCAATAATTGCCTTCCTCTGAATATTCTTGACCTTACTGTACCAACGGGACAATTACATATTTTTGCAATCTCCTCGTAGTTAAGGCCGTTGAATTCTCTTAGAGTTATGGCAGATTTGATCTCTTCTGGCATGTCATTAAGACATTGAAACAGCCTATCTCTCAAAGTATTGGCTTCTAAAATTGACTCAGGGCTTGGTGAATCAATGCCTATCTGAGTAAGGATGTTTTCATCTATTTCAGACTCGATAATTTCGTTTTTGTTATATTTACTAGAAAGATGATTCTTTGCTGTATTTACTGCAATTCGGTAGAGCCAGGTAAAAAAAGCACTATCTTCCTTGAAGCCTCCGATATTTATATAAGCCTTAATAAAAGCTTCCTGTGCTATGTCTTCAGAAAAAGTTGGATTTTTGAAAAGTTTGTTTAATGAACCCATTAACTTATCCTGATGCTTGATGACTAGGGCCTCAAAAGCATTTTTATTGCCTTCCTTGCTGAGTTTGATTAATGTTTTTTTTGAATTCACTTTAATTTGACAATTTTTTTGGTAAAAAGTTTATCAATCACTTAAAATTTTTTTGATAATAGCCCTATGAGCATCTTTTGGGGTCCCAGTCTTATAAATCAACAGATCTGCCAAGTCGTTATCTTCCATATCTAATATCTCGATAAGCGCTTTTAAGCTAGATTCCTCTAAATTAGATAAATGTTTTTCCAAGAATCTTTTTAGAAGAATATCAAGCTCTTGAAGACCTCTTCTTGACCTAAAATTAATTTCGTTCCTTAGTGATTCCATATTTTGTTAAAATTCATGCGTGCTCATATCAAAATATCACAGAATTATAGTAGTTGAAGGAAAAGACTCAATTGATTTCTTGCAAGGACAGATTTCAACAGACGTATCAAAACAAAAAATTGAACAAATCGATCGTTCAGCCATTTGCAACGTAAAAGGGAGAGTTATAGCTAGTTTTTTATGTAAAAAAATCAGTAATGACCAATTTCATTTAATCACTCATCAATCTGTTGTAACAAAACTAGTGGATACGTTAAAAAAGTATGCTGTTTTCTCTAAAGTATCAATTGAGGAAAGAGATGAAAATGTGAGTGATTATATCGATGATGAAGCTTGGAAAAGCTCAATAATCGATAACCTTGATCCAGAAATATACTCAGAGAACTCTGAAAAATATACACCACAAGAATTAGGATACGATAAAAACGGAAGAATTGACTTTCAAAAAGGATGTTTTACTGGACAAGAAATTATTGCCAGGATGCATTACAGATCGCCTGGCATTTTTTCCATTGCTAGAGTTGAAATTGATGACACGAACAAGTCATTTAATGAAGTATTTACTGTAAATGATAAAAAGGTTGGAAATATCCTTGAATATGCAAATGGCAAATACTTAGTGAGCGGAAAAACAAAAAATTTTGATTCTTTAAAAGACAGTACAGAAAATACAGGCATTAAGTCTGTAGAATTAAACTAATTTCCAATTAATTGGCCCCTTCCCCTTATCAATGAGGTAGTCATTTGTTTTGCTAAACGGCTTTGATCCAAAGAAACCTTTATCGGCAGAGAATGGAGAGGGATGAGCTGACTCAATAACTAAGTTTTCTTGAGTATTTATTAAAGATTTTTTAAGTTGTGCATTTTTACCCCAAAGAATGTAAACCATATCCTTTTTATTACCCAAAACTTCGATTACTTTATCGGTAAAAAATTTCCATCCGATATTTTGATGTGAGTTTGGATTATTTGACTCTACTGTAAGAGAGCTGTTGAGGAGCAGCACTCCCTCTAAAGCCCAAGAAGTCAAATTTCCTGAACAAGGTATCTTAATCTTTAAGTCAGAATTTAATTCCTTGAATATATTTTTGAGCGAAGGCGGTATAGAGATATTATCTTTGACAGAAAAGCTCAGACCGTGTGCTTGACCAGCCCCATGATAAGGATCTTGACCCAGAATCACTACTTTAGTGTCTTCGTAAGAGGTAAGATTAAAGCAGTTAAATATTTCTTTACCGGGTGGATAGATAGTTTTTCTTTGACTAATTTGATTTCTTAAAAATTCTTTGATTTCAATCATATAAGTCTTACTAAATTCATCTTCAAGATGATTGAGCCACGATTTAGTAAGGTCAATTTTTAAGGACATTTACATCTAGAATATCAAAAAATTTTATCCACAGAAACTGTGGATAAGTCTTTGGATAAATAAGCCAGTTTTAAACGCATAGACTATGAATTAAAGGTTTGAGTCA
>CACFIK010000023.1:0-5765 GCA_902566305.1 uncultured SAR86 cluster bacterium
CACTAAGAAATTCTCTAATTAGGTCTATATCTTGCTGGTTTAGATCATGTTGTCCGATCAGGTCTTGCCTTCTTAAAAAAGTCTTACCAAGTGAATGTTTTCTCTTCCATTTTTCAATTTGTTCATGATTTCCTGATAATAGGGTTTCAGGGACTTCTCCAAGTTCATTTTTTTCTGGTCGGGTGTATTGAGGATGTTCCAAAAGAGCATTCTCGAAAGAATCATTTTTCACAGATTCTTCATCGCCAACCACTCCATCAACAAATCTGATGATGGCCTCTAAGAGAACCATGGACGGAATTTCACCTCCCGTTAATACATAATCTCCAATGCTGATCTCCATATCAACTTCTGCGTCTATGATGCGCTGATCCAGGCCTTCGTATCGCGATGATAAAAATATTAATGAATCCTCTTTAGAAAGCTCTCTAGCTGTTTGAGCTGAAAAGGTTTCTCCAGATGCTGATAGATGGATTACTTTTGATGAGCCTGAAAAAGTATCTTTAGCATGATTTATGCATTTGTGTATCGGTTCTGATTTGAATACCATTCCTGGCCCTCCCCCGTAAACCTTATCGTCTATTCTTTCTTTATTGCTTAAAAAATCTCTGGGGTTAAAACTTTTGATTTGAATTAATGCTGAATCTGTAGCTTTTTTTACGATTCCGGATTGAGAGAATGGAACAAAAATTTCTGGGAAAACAGAAATAAAAGCATATTTCTTAGTCAATTTCCCAATCCACTATTATGTGTTCGCTAATTTCAATTACAAACTTACCGATTATCAAAGGAATTAGAACTTCTTTATCATTAATCTCGCATACAAGAACATCATTAGCTCCTGTAGGCATTATCTCTTTAACGTATCCATTAAAATTGTTGTTTAAACTTATCACCTTTTTCCCGATCAGGTCTTTCCAATAAAATTCGCCATCTGGAAGATCAGGTAGATTATCTTCATCAATAAAAAGATCCAGATTTTTGAGTTTTTCTGCTTCGGACATTGAGTTTATAGAATCAAACTTAATTAAAGTTTTTTTTCCTGATTTAGATATTTTATCTAAAGTAAACTTATGGATGCCATTGGCATCAATGAAAAATTCTTTATATTTAGACAGTCCGGATGGATTATCTGAGTGAGCTATTAGGTTGATGTAGCCTTTTAGGCCAACAGGTTTACCTAATCTTCCAATTAAAATGAGGTTTACTTCGTCAGTAAACCCCATTTTATTTATAGAGAAAGATAAATATTACTTGTCGTCGTCTTCGCCTGTTATTGCATCTTTTATAGAATCAACAACATTTGATACGCCTTCAACAGCTGCTTCTACAGTTTCGCTTACAGCTTCAACTGCTTCTTCAACAACTTCACTCGCACCTTCAACCACTTCTTTTGCAGTGTCAACTACGGTTTCAGCAGCTTCACCAACTATTTCAGCGGCACCTTCAACTACTTCTGAAGCAGTATCTGTTACAGCATCTACAGCAGCACCAGCAACTTCAGTGACGCCTTCAGCAACTTCTTTAACAGCTCCTTTTACATCACCGTCCATGACAGCATCAGCAATTTCACCTGCAGCCTCAGCAACTTCGCTACCAACTTCAGCAACACCGTCTACGGCAGCTTCTACAGTTTCACCAACTGCTTCAACAACCTCTTTAGCTGTATCTACAGCACCTTCAGCTACTGCTTCTGCAGTTTCCACGACTGCTTCGACACCTTCGCCTGCAACTTCTGCAGCGCCTTCGATGGCTTCTTTAGCAGTTTCACCTACTCCTTCGATGCCTTCTTCAACAATATTTTTGTCTTTTTCCATATTTATTTCCTCTTTATTAGAATTTTCTCCATCAGCAACTTCAACTTCTGACCCTTCATCACTTGATTCATCTGACGGACTGTCAATTTTATGTTGTTCAGATTTTTTTTGCAATCCTCTTGGCCTTAATTAACTCCTTTTTTTCCTGTAGCTTGGAAAGTTGATCAGGGGTCATTTTGGACTCTTTCACAAGATTAGTAACTTTATCAGAAGTTTGAGCTCCTACACTTAACCAATATTCAAGTCTCTCATGATCAATTTTGAGACGAATTTCTTGGCCTTTTGCAAAAGGATTAAAAAAACCTAACCTTTCAATATAACCGCTGTCTCTAGGTCTCCTAGAGTCAGTTACAGTGAAATGATAGAAAGGCTTTTTCTTTGCCCCACTTCTAGATAATCTAATTGTTACCATTTGCTAAAAAATAAGATGGCTATTCTAAGTTAATTATTTATCTATTCAAGGAAAACATTCTATAATTTGGAAATAATTAACTACATAAATTAAATATTGAACGATCTCCCTATCTGGCTTCTCCTAGCTAGTATTTTTATCTTACTTATTTTGTCTGCTTTTTTTTCTGGTTCAGAAACTAGCATGATGGCAATTAATAGGTACCGTCTAAAATACCTAGCGAAAGAAAAAAATAAAGCTGCCATAAGAATAGAAAAATTATTAAGAAGGCCTGACAGATTGCTGGGCATAATCCTTATAGGTAATAATTTTGTAAATATTCTTGCATCTGCTCTGACAACTATATTGTTTATGAAACTTTATGGAGATGTGGGAGTTTTGATTGGGTCAATTCTTCTTACAATAGTGATTTTAATATTTTCAGAGGTTACTCCAAAAACTTTTGCTGCAATAAAACCTGAACCATTAGCATTTTTTTCTTCCTTTCCGCTAAAAATTTTGCAGAAAGTTCTTTTTCCATTGGTTTCAGTTATAAATTATTTTTCTAATTTCTTGTTAAGGTTTTTGGGGATCAATAGAACTGAGAATGACGGAGAGGATGTGTCTCCAGAAGAGCTGAAAGCTATATTGGAAACATCAGGAGATTTAATTCCGACAAGATATCAAGATATGCTCTTAAGCATTCTGGAGTTAGATAAAATTTCTATAGAAGAAGTCATGACTCAAAGATCTGAGATTATTGGCATCGATTTGAGCGATGACTTCAATGAAATTCTAGAACAACTTCAAAAAAATCAAGTTGATTTTCTGCCGATTTTCGATCAGAACCTAGATGACTTAAGAGGAATGCTTGATCTATATGGAATAACAAACTTTCTGTCTCAGGATCATAAAGATTTAGATAATTTGGTTGAAGCGTCAGATGATGCTTATTTCATTCCCGAAAATACTTCATTGAGTCAGCAATTATTTAATTTTCAAAAAGAGAGAAAAAGAGTTGGAATCGTTATAGATGAATATGGCTCTGTGAAAGGTTTGCTTTCTTTAGAAGATATCTTGGGAGAAATTGTTGGGGAATTAGCCAAAAATAACGATGATTCAAAGTTTGAAATAATGGAACAAAGAGATGGGTCTTTTTTAATTGATGCTAGTGTTCCAATTAGAGAGATTAATAGAAAGTTACAATGTGATTTACCTCTTAACGGACCAAGAACTCTTAATGGACTTATTCTAGAGCAGATAGAAACTATCCCTGAAGCCAATGTAAGTATCACTATTCAAAATGTCATTATTGAAACCGTTCTCGTCAGAAATAATATGATAAAAATAGCTAGACTATTTAAATCAACTGAAAAGGAAGACTCAGAAGACTAGATATAGAAAACCAAGCCTGAGAAAACTACAGTTAAAACGAGGCTTGAAGTAATCACTCCTCTTACCGATGCAATCACAGGATACATCTTTCCATATATTGCATTTAACTCAATTAAAGCAATCACGGCACAAATAATTAAAAAATCAAGGCCAAGATATCCAGGATCTGTTCCTGTTGCAGGCGTTCCCATAAAGTAAGATTTAACAGGACTATGAGCTGAAGAAATCATGAAATACAACATTGGTAGTGAAAATAAAGTGTTTGTTCTAGAAGCTAAGCCCGCTTTTGCCCCAGCAGCAACCGCATCACCCTCTTTGAGACCAATGACAATCTTTTGATTTCTCCAAATAATGCCCCACACATTAAGCATCATTAAAGTTCCCATTATTGAACCAAGAACAATCTCTGTTGTAGCTAAAACTTGAAGATAATATAAGAGGATCACTCCGGTTACAAAAGTAAAGAAGGCAGCCCATCTAAACCACCATAAGGCATTAGGAGCTAATTTTTTCATAACGTCAGACTTGGCATCAGGATCCGCAACCTTTACATATTCTGTTTGAACAAAATTAAAATAATAAAGTAGACCTATCCAAGCAATTCCAAAAAGGACATGTCCCCATCTAACTAAAACGCTATAAATAAATGTTTCTTCCATCTGTGTGCCTCCTATTAGTACTTATTATAAAACGAATCTTCTATTTTCAAAAAAAAAGGGGCATACCATGAGCCCCTTTTTTTTAAAAGCTTAAGGATTACATCATTCCATCCATTCCGCCCATTCCTGGAGGCATACCTGCTGGCATGGCTGGTGCCTCTTGTGGAATTTCTGAAATCATTGCTTCAGTAGTAATCATCAAACCTGCTACAGATCCTGCTGCTTGTAAAGCGGTCCTGGTAACTTTTGCAGGATCTAGAATCCCCATTGCAATCATGTCACCAAAATCTCCAGAAGCAGCATTAAATCCATAATTACCTTCTTCAGATTTTATTTTATCAACGATGACTGAAGATTCCTCACCAGCGTTTGTAACTATCTGCCTTATGGGAGCTTCCATGGCTTTAAGAGCAATAGAAATACCAATGTTTTGATCTTCATTATCACCTTTCAATTTAGCGCATCCTTGCAGAGCTCTTATCAATGCAACTCCGCCGCCTGGAACTACTCCTTCTTCAACTGCAGCTCTAGTGGAATGAAGAGCGTCCTCAACTCTCGCTTTCTTCTCTTTCATTTTCATTTCAGAGCCAGCACCAACTTTTATAACAGCGACACCGCCAGCAAGTTTTGCAACTCTTTCTTGAAGTTTTTCTCTATCATAATCAGAAGTAGTTTCTTCTATTTGTGCTCTTATTTGATTTACTCTTCCAGAAATATTATCTTGCGAACCTGCTCCATCAATTACGGTTGTATTCTCTTTTGAGAGAACAACCTTTTTAGCAGTACCTAGAGACTCAAGAGTAGCATTCTCTAATTCAAGACCTACTTCTTCTGATATCACTGTTCCTCCGGTAAGAATAGCTATATCTTCTAGCATAGCTTTTCTTCTGTCCCCAAAACCCGGAGCCTTACACGCAGCCACTTTAACCACACCTCTCATGTTATTAACAACTAATGTTGCTAAAGCTTCACCTTCAATGTCTTCAGCAATAACGAGAAGAGATCTACCTGCTTTTGCAACGCCTTCTAATAAAGGTAGCAAATCTCTAATGTTTGAGATTTTTTTGTCATGAAGAAGAATAGCTGGATCTTCAAGTTCTGTGATCATCTTCTCTTGATTGTTAATGAAGTAAGGTGAGAGATATCCTCTATCAAATTGCATACCTTCAACCACTTCTAGTTCATTTTCAATTCCGCTTGCCTCTTCTACAGTGATAACACCCTCTTTACCAACTTTTTCCATGGCTTCAGCAATAATGTTTCCAACTTCTTCATCGCTGTTAGCTGAAATTGTTCCTACTTGAGCAATTGCATTACTCTCTTCGCATGGTTGAGACATTTTCTGGACGCTTTCAACTGCTTGGGCAACGGCTTTATCTATGCCTCTTTTTAAATCCATTGGATTAAAACCAGCAGCAACAGACTTAAGTCCTTCATTAACGATAGACTGAGCTAAAACTGTAGCAGTGGTTGTTCCATCACCAGCAGCATCTGAAGTTTGAC
>CACFIK010000024.1:0-5464 GCA_902566305.1 uncultured SAR86 cluster bacterium
TCTAGCATAAAACTTTATTATTTATGGAAGAATACAAGAAATGGGAATGCATAGTTTGCGGCCTAATTTATGACGAGGCAGAAGGTTGGCCTGATGACGGAATACCACCTGGAACCAAATGGGAAGATGTTCCAGTTGATTGGGTCTGCCCGGATTGCGGTGTAGGCAAAGAAGATTTCGATATGGTACCTTTTGAAGGGGCTGGAAAAAGTTATTAATGTCCTATACAACAAAAATCTTAATATCCATGCTTTTGGGTATTGGATTAGGATCGTTAATAAATTTATTTTTACTTGAACTATCGCTAATTAATATTGCATTAAATATATTTGATGCTGTAGGTGAGATTTTTATTTCATCTCTCAAGTTGATGGTAGTTCCTCTTGTATTTTTTTCTTTAGTATCAGGGGTTGCTCAAATTGAAAATTCAAAAGAACTAGGTTCAATTAGTTTTAAAGCTATTATCTTTTATCTAATGACAACCGCATTGGCTATCTCAACAGCATTATTTTTTGCTAATTTTTTTAATCCTGGAGATGGGGTAGGCCTAGAAACTTCATCAACTTATTCAGCACCTGAAGCTCCATCTCTAAAGGAAGTCTTAATAAATATTATTCCCACTAATCCAATTCAAGCTATGGCAGATGGAGAAATGTTACAAATCATAGTCTTTTCAATACTAGTAGGATTTGCAATTAAAGGGATGGGAAGCTATTCGGCAGGGGCTTCAAACTTTTTTAAATCAGGGAACGACTTAATGCTGCGCCTGGTAGAAATCATAATTATGTTTGCGCCTTTAGGAATTTTTTGTCTTTTGGCTTCCATATTTTCCGAAATAGGTTTTTTTATAATCTATGATTTAGCAGGTTATTTCTTTCTACTCTCGTTTGTATTGATATTTCATGCTTTGATTACTTACGGATCAATACTTTCATTTTTTAGACTAAATCCATTCATTTTCTTTAAGAAACTAAGAGAGGTTTTGTTATTTGCATTTAGTACATCGTCTAGCAGCGCAACAATGCCGTTAACTTTAAAAACAGTTCAAGAAAAATTTGGTGTTGATAAGTCAGTCGCATCATTTTGTATTCCTCTTGGAGCAACTATAAACATGGATGGAACTGCAATCATGCAAGGCATTGCAACAGTTTTTATAGCTCAAGCTTATGGTGTTGATTTACAAATAACAGATTATTTAATGGTTATTTTGACAGCTACTTTAGCCTCAATTGGAACAGCTGGTGTTCCGGGCGTGGGTCTTATAATGCTTGCAATGGTTTTACAACAAGTTGGTCTCCCCGTGGAGGGAATCGCTTTGATCATAGGCGTTGATAGACTTTTAGATATGATCAGAACAGCAGTAAATGTATCTGGAGACTCAATGATTGCTTGCATTATTTCTTCAACTCAAGGCACCTTGAATAAATCAAAATTCTTTGATTGAGTTGTTTTTAAACTCATATAATAAAAGACAATTTTCTGATAAATTAGCGCGATCTTTAGGAGAACTTTATGGAATCTAATCTAATTTTACCGCCACTTTTTGGTATTTTTGGTTTGGCTGTTGCCTTTATTTTGTACTTATTGGTTATGAGATATGACGGAGGTACAGACAAGGTTAAAAAAATTGGTGATCAAATTCACTTGGGCGCTATGGTTTTTATGAGACGTGAATACACTTACCTTGCAATGTTTGTAGCTGTTCTAATTGTTCTCTCTTATTTATTTTTAGGTCTAAATACCGCATTAGCTGTTACAGCCGGGGCATTATCATCATCTCTTGCTGGATGGCTTGGAATGTTCTCTGCAACTAAAGCAAATGTTAGAACTGCAACTGCTGCATCTGAGTCTGGAGCGCAAGCTGCACTTTCTGTGGCTTTTTATGGTGGATCAATTATGGGGCTATGTGTTGCTTCTCTTGGATTGGTAGGTCTAGGAGGCCTTTACTTCTATTTTGGAGGCGATCCTGATACTGCTAGAGCAATAGAAGGTTTTGGAATGGGAGCTTCATGTGTTGCTTTATTCTCTCGTGTAGGAGGCGGAATTTATACAAAAAGTGCTGATGTTGGTGCTGATTTAGTTGGAAAAGTTGAAGCAGGAATACCAGAAGACGATCCAAGAAATCCTGGAGTTATTGCCGATAACGTCGGAGATAATGTTGGAGATGTTGCTGGTATGGGTTCTGATATTTTTGAATCATATTGCGGAGCCATGATTGCATCAATCGCAATTGCTGCCACGATAGATAACACCGGAATGATGGCGCTACCTTTAGCTTTAGCTTCCCTTGGACTATTGGCATCTATACTCGGAATTATAATTGTTAGAGTATTTTCCAAAGCAGATCCTGGAACAGCATTGAGAACGGGGACTATAGGATCAGCAATTCTTTTTATAATTGCAGCTTACTTTTTAATCCAAATGATTTTGACTGAAAACGCCGTAAACACTTGGTTGGCAGTATTAGCTGGCGCAGTAGGTGGAGTCATTATTGGATTGATTACAGAATATTACACAGGATCAAAACCAGTTGAGAAAATTGCTAAATCCGGGGAAACAGGTCCTGCTACAGTCATGATTACAGGACTTTCAGTAGGCATGCAATCTGTAGTTCTTCCTATTCTTGTCTTGGCTACAATAATTTTGGTTTCTACCTCACTTGTTGGTTTGTACGGTGTAGGCATAGCCGCGGTTGGAATGCTTGCTACCGTTGGAATAACAATGGCTATTGATGCCTACGGACCCGTTGCCGATAATGCCGGCGGTATTGCAGAAATGTCTGGTATGGGAAGTGAAACCAGAGAAATAACTGATTCTCTAGATGAATTAGGTAATTCCACAGCTGCCATTGGTAAAGGTTTTGCAATAGGAGCAGCTGCGTTAGCAGCACTGGCAATTATTGCTGCTTTTGTTGAGACAGTTGCTCACAACAGAGGTAGCTTTGAATTACTTCTCTCAGATCCCAGAGTTCTTGTAGGTATGTTTATAGGAATTTCCATTCCTTTTCTCATCTCCTCTATCACCATGACAGCAGTTGGGGATGCGGCTTTCGATATGATCAATGAGATAAGAAGGCAATTCAGAGAAATTCCTGGGTTATTGGAAGGAAATGCAGAACCAGATACTGCTAAGTGTGTTGATATCGCGACTTCTGCTGCATTAAAAAGAATGCTTCTGCCAGGAGTAATTGCTGTAAGTGCTCCAGCTGTCGTTGGTTTTGGTCTTGGTCCAGAATCTCTTGGAGGAATGTTAGGAGGAGGTTTGATAGGTTGTGTATCCATGGCTTTGATGATGGCTAATGCTGGTGGAGCTTGGGACAACGCAAAAAAATTCATTGAAAAAGGTAACCTAGGAGGAAAAGGAACAGATACTCACTCTGCAGCTGTAGTTGGTGACACTGTTGGAGATCCATTCAAAGATACTTCAGGACCTTCGATGAATATCTTAATAAATGTTATGGCAATTGTTAGCTTGGTGATTTCACCTTTGTTGTAGTTACTACTGAGCCTTTATATATACTTGATCCTGACCGATCCATCGATCAATAAGTTTCTCTAGTTTGGTAGATTCCAAATTAGAGATCCTTTCAGTGAGAGACTGACTTAATTTGAGAAGTTGAGCATCTCTGGATATATCTGAGATTTTAAAATCAATTCCTCCTGATTGTTTCAAGCCTAATAATTCTCCTGCTCCTCTCAATTCCAAATCTATTTCAGATATATCAAATCCGTTTGAGTATTTTTTCATTGCTTCGAGTCGCTTTTGAGCATTTTCACTTACTGGATCTTGATAAAGTAAAGCACAATAAGAATCCATATCTGGACCTCTGCCGACTCTCCCTCTCAATTGATGAAGTTGAGATAAACCTAATCTTTCTGCATTTTCTATTATCATCAGACTTGCATTGGGAACATCCATACCTACCTCAATTACGGTTGTACACACCAATATATCAATTAATCCATTTCTGAAGTCTATGATGTTTTTCTCTTTTTCTTCGTTGCTGAGTTTGCTGTGGACTAGTTCTGATCTCAGCTCAGGAGCATTTTCTCTAATCCATTCGAGGCTAGTTTCTGCTGATTGCACATCAAATGAATCGTTGTCTTCAATCATAGTACAAAGCCAATATACTTGATTGCCATCTTTGCACACTTTTTGAAGTCTATTTACTATCTCCAGCCTCTTGTCATTTGATAAAACCACTGTTTTAACTGGATTTCTCCCTGGAGGTAGTTCGTCAATGATAGATAAATCTAGGTCAGAGAAGATGGTCATAGCTAATGTTCTGGGAATCGGCGTCGCTGTCATAAATAACTGATGAGGCATCTCTTCAGATTGTGACTTTGATGCCAGATCAAATCTTTGTTTAACACCAAATCTTTGTTGTTCATCAACCACAATCAGAGCCAGACTCTTGAATTCAATATTTTTTTGAAAGACTGTATGAGTCCCAATAAGAATATCAATCTCACCGTTTATAAGTTTTTTTTCAATCTTTTCTTTATCGCTTTTTTTTGTTTTTCCTAAGAGAAGCTCGATAGAAATATTTTTGTCTTTGAACCAATTAACAAAGTTTTCAAAATGCTGTTTAGCAAGAACTTCGGTGGGGCACATTAAAACAGACTGTTTTTTATTTTGAGAGCATATGTTCATTGCCGCAGCGGCCACTATGGTTTTTCCTGAGCCAACATCTCCTTGAATGAGTCTTCTCATTGGCTTTTTCTCTTGAAAATTCATCATGATTTCTTGCACAACCTTTTGTTGAGCTTTTGTTGGATAGAAAGGGATATTTAAATCAAAAGTCTCCAGATTTAATTTTTGACTTGAAAGATCAAAAGATTTCATTTTATTTATCCTTTCTGATGAAATATTAATAGCAATTTGATTAGCGGCAAATTCTTCTACTATCAATCTTTTTTGCGCAGGATGCTTAAAAGTTCTGAGTTGATTAAGATCATCATCAATTGAAGGCATGTGTATCTTAGAAATAGCTTCTCTACCTTTAGGAAAATTAATCTTTTTGCTTTCAAAAAAATCATCTGCATCTTTCATACAGATATCATCTAAATTTAGTCCACTTAATGCTTGTCTTATTATTGTTTTTAATCTGAATTGGGTCAGACCAGAGATAGTTGGATACACTGGAGTATAGGTATTATCTAAATGGGGCCTCTCAGATAGTAAAAATACCTTATAGCTAGGATGAAACATCTCTATTTTAGATCCGCTAATTTTCACATTTCCGTAAGCTCGAACTATTTTGCCTTTTTCAAAAGCTTTTGCCTGAGCTTGTGAAAAATAAAACATTCTTATATTAAGAAAACCGGTTCCATCAGTTATCTTTGCTAAAAAAGATCTTCTTCCTGGAAAAAAAATCTTACTTTCTACAATCTCACCCTCGACATGAGCAGTTTGATTTTGGTCTAAATCTTTTATTTCATTTAATTGTGTTTTATTTTCATAC
>CACFIK010000025.1:0-5002 GCA_902566305.1 uncultured SAR86 cluster bacterium
AGGCATTGCTATTTCTGAACAAGATATTCAAGTTGAACTTGATAAAAGAAGGCCAGGCTCAAATGCATTTACAACGCAAAGAAGTGAAAAGGATAAGGTTCAAATACTCTCAGGTATTTTTGAAGGGAAAACTACAGGTACACCTATTGGAATGATTATCTTTAATGAGGATCAAAAAAGTGAAGACTACGATAATTTGAAAGATATTTTTCGTCCGTCTCATGCTGACTACACTTACTTAAAGAAATATGGATTGAGGGATCATCGTGGCAGCGGTAGAGCTTCTGCCAGAGAAACCGTGATGAGAGTTGCTGCTGGAGCCATTGCCAAAAAATATTTGAAAGATCATCTAGCAGTTGAAATAACTGGTTATGTTGAACAAGTAGGGGAAATAATTGCAGATCAAATTGATCTTAAAGAGATCAACAACAATGCCTTCTTTTTTCCTGACAAGACAAAATTGAAATCTTTAGAAGATCTTATTGCCTCTTTGAGAGAAGCAGGAGATTCTGTCGGTGCAAAAATAAAAATTAATGTGAATAACGTTCCAGCAGGTTTGGGAGAACCAGTATTTGATAAGTTGGATGCTGATTTGGCTCACGGGTTAATGAGTATTAATGCAGTTAAAGGAGTTGAATTAGGGCTGGGATTTGATGTCGTTTCAAAAAAAGGAAGCGAACATAGAGATGAGATAGATCGAGATGGATTTGCTTCCAACAACGCAGGCGGAATTTTGGGCGGTATTTCTTCAGGCCAGCCAATAGATATTGCAATTGCTTTAAAACCTACATCGAGTATCAGCACTGAAGGTAAAACTGTCGATAAATCTGGAAAAGAAACAACTGTTCAATCAATTGGTCGCCACGATCCATGTGTTGGCCTTAGAGCTGTCCCAATAGCTGAGTCCATGGTAGCAATAATTTTATTAGATCATTATCTGAGAAATCGTGCTCAAAATAATGACGTAGAAAACTCTTCTTATACGATTCCTACAAGTGAATAACCCTAACCCTAAAACCCTATACGATAAGTTATGGGATACTCATTTTGTTGGCAGTAGATCTGATAACGGTGATTTGCTCTACATCGATCTTCACATGGTTCATGAAGTTACTTCGCCGCAAGCGTTTGAAGGGTTGAAGATCAAAGGTATTGGTCCAAGAAGAGTAGATTCTATTGTTGCGACAGTTGATCACAATGTACCCACAACAGATAGATCTGATGGATTAAGAGGAATAAAAGATACCATTAGTAGAGATCAAATTCAGGCACTGCAGATCAATTGTCATGATTTTGGTATAGATTTAATCGACCTAAATGATTTGAACCAAGGAATTGTTCATGTTGTCGGCCCAGAGCAAGGTTTTACGCAACCAGGCATGACAATAGTTTGTGGTGATTCACATACTTCAACTCATGGTGCATTTGGATGTCTTGCAATGGGAATCGGAACAAGCGAAGTTGAGCACGTTCTTGCAACACAATGCTTAGTCATGAACAAACAAAAAAACATGAGAATCTCTATCAATGGGCCTTTGAAAAAAAATGTTTTTGCTAAAGATTTAACAATGTTTTTAATTGGAAAGATTGGTACAGCAGGAGGTACAGGTCACGTTATTGAATATGATGGATCTACAATAGAGAGTCTCTCTATGGAAGGACGTATGACTGTTTGTAATATGGCTATAGAAGCAGGTGCAAGAGCTGGGATGATCGCTCCAGATCAGAAAACATTTGATTACCTCAAAAGTAAGCCTCATTCCCCAAAAGGTAATGAATATGAAATAGCTCTTGAATACTGGAAAACATTTCATTCTGATGAAAACTCCAATTTTGATACTGTTCATAACTTTTTTGCTGAAGAAATTGAACCGCAAGTTACTTGGGGAACTTCACCTGAAATGGTGATAGGAGTAAAAGATCGAATACCATCTAAGGAGGATTACACCTCACAAACTGAAAGAAATAACTTTGAGGCAGCTTTGGACTACATGGGCTTAAGTGCTGGAGACTCTCTAGAGAATTACTCTCTTGATCAAATTTTTATAGGCTCATGTACTAATTCAAGAATTGAGGATTTAAGGGAAGCAGCAGAAATTTTAGATGGCAATGTGATTTCTAAGAAGATAAAAAGAGCTATGATTGTTCCAGGCTCAGGATTAGTTAAAAAACAGGCGGAAGAAGAAGGTCTGCATGAAACTTTTATCTCTAGTGGATTTGAGTGGAGGGAGCCTGGATGTTCTATGTGTTTAGGAATGAATCCAGATCAATTAGGAGAAAAAGAAAGATGCGCTTCTACTTCTAATAGAAATTTTGAGGGCAGGCAGGGTCACTTAGGTAGAACTCATCTTGTAAGCCCAGCTATGGCAGCAGCTGCAGCTTTAGCTGGAAATTTTATTGATATCTCGTCATGAATAAATCTATTTCAAATATTTTTTCTGGAGAGGCAGTGTTCTTGGATAAAGCTAATGTGGATACAGATCAAATAATCCCTAAGCAATTTTTAAAATCTATAAAGCGAACTGGCTTTGGTCCAAATTTATTCGATGCCTGGAGATATCTTGATAAAGGTGATTTGAATTCAGATAACTCAAAAAGAAAATTAAATCCTGATTTTATTCTTAATCATGATCTTTATAAATCTTGCAATATTTTAATAACCAGAGAAAATTTTGGTTGCGGATCAAGTCGGGAGCATGCTGTTTGGGCTTTAACTGATTACGGCTTTACAACTATCATTGCTCCATCTTTTGCTGATATTTTCAAAAATAATTCCTATAAAAATGGTCTCTTACTCATTGAAATACATAAAGAAAAAATTGATGAAATTTTTAAACAAATAACAGAGAAAAAAACTATTAACATTGAAGTAGATGTTCATAATCAATTTATTTATCTAGAGGAAAAGCAATTCCCGTTTGAATTGGATGATTTTAAGAAAAAGTTTCTTTTAGATGGGATTGATGAAGTAGGTTTTACACTCCAACATCAGAATAAAATAGAGGATTTTGAGAAAAATTATAAAAAAATTGTACCTTGGTTGTTTAAATGAAAGACATTGATTTACTTCTTTTAAGCGGTGATGGCGTGGGTCCAGAAATCATGGAAAGTGCGATTTCTTTGCTTGAAAAAATCCAATCAAGTTTCAAGATTAACTTCAATTTGATCGAAGGTCTTATCGGTGGAGCTTCAATTGATGCTCATGGACTACCGATATCAGATGAAACTTTGAATCAAGCATCTCAAGCAGACTCAATCTTATTTGGTGCAGTGGGAGGTCCTAAATGGGATTCACTTCCTCCTAATGAAAAACCTGAAAAAGGTTTGTTAGAACTGAGATCTTCATTAGGCCTGTTTGCAAATCTAAGGCCTGCAATTTTATTTGATAGTTCCTTGGAAGCATCATCTTTAAAGCCCGATATCATAAAAGATCTTGATATGCTTATCGTAAGAGAGCTCACTGGCGATATATATTTTGGTGAGCCTAGAGAAAAAAAATCATCTTCTGCTTTTAATACAATGATTTATGAAAGGCATGAAGTTGAAAGAATCGCTAGGGTTGCTTTTGATTCTGCATCCTTAAGAAACAAAAAAGTTTGTTCAGTTGATAAATCAAATGTTCTTGAAGTGTCTGAATTTTGGAGGGAAGTTGTAACAGATGTATCGAAAGATTATCCAGATATAGAATTAAGTCATATGCTTGTCGACAACGCTGCCATGCAGCTTGTGAAAAACCCCAAACAATTTGATGTCATTCTTTCAAGCAACTTATTTGGAGATATCCTCTCTGATATTTCTGCAATGCTTACTGGATCTATCGGAATGCTTCCTTCTGCTTCCTTGGATAAAAGAAATAAAGGGTTGTATGAACCAGTTCATGGCAGTGCTCCTGATATTGCAGGACAAGGAACAGTAAACCCAATCGCGATGATTCTTTCAGTTGGGATGATGTTTAGGTATTCACTTAATCAATTAGAAATATCAGAAAAGATTAAAAGTGCAGTCTCAAATACTCTTAATGATGGATACGCTACTAAAGATATTGCTGATAAGAATAGTAAAATTTGTTCAACTAGAGAATTAACAAAAATAATTATCGATCATGTCTAATATTAAGTTAGCAATAGTAGGTGCCACGGGCGCGGTTGGAAGAGAATTTTTGAGAATCCTTGCAGAACAGCAGTTTCCCGCCGAAAATCTTTTTTTGGTTGCTTCATCTAAATCTGCAGGCAAAGCAATTAAATATTTTGAAAAAATTATAGAAATTGAAGATCTTCAACTTTTCGATTTTAGTAAAGCTAGCGTTGCATTTTTTTCAGCCGGATCATCAGTTGCTGAATCTCACGCATCTCAAGCTATCGAGAAAGGTTGCACTGTCATAGATAATTCATCTTTTTTTAGAAACAGAGACGATCTTGAACTCATTGTTCCTGAAGTAAATGGATCTAGATTAGAAGATCTTAATTTGCCTGCAATAATTGCTAACCCAAATTGCTCCACTGCCCAAATGGTAGTTGCTCTAAAGCCTTTTCATGATCTGTTTAATATAAAAAGAGTAGACGTCGCTACTTATCAATCAGTATCAGGAACAGGACAATCAGCCTCTGAAGAACTTAAAGAACAATCTCGAAAAATTCTCGATGGCGAAGAACATTCTAATAATGTTTACCCAGTGCAAATAGCTTTCAATACATTGCCTCTTGCTGGCGATATCTTAGAAAATAATTATTCAGAAGAAGAAATGAAACTTACGACCGAGACAAAGAAGATATTTTCTGATGACATTGAGGTATCTGCAACATGCGTAAGAGTTCCAGTTCAAAGAGGTCATGGAGAAGTCATACACTTGGAAACAGAAAAAGAAATTAATTTAGAAGAAGTTAAAGATTCAATTAATAATCAAAATGGACTCATACTGTGTGATTCCGATGAAGATTTTTTCCCAACTCCAGTTACTCATGCTGAAAAATCCAATGAAGTTTTTATTGGCAGATTAAGAAAG
>CACFIK010000026.1:0-4707 GCA_902566305.1 uncultured SAR86 cluster bacterium
GCTTAGGTCTTCAAACCTTTTTTACGGCTGGAAAAAAAGAAGTAAGAGCCTGGGAAATAAAAAAAGGATCTCTGGCTCCTCAAGCTGCAGGAACAATTCATACAGACTTTGAAAAAGGTTTTATCAGAGCTGAAACCATTTCCTATGAAGACTATATTGAGTTTAATGGTGAGCTAGGAGCTAAAGAGGCAGGAAAATTAAGATCCGAAGGTTCTGAATACATCATTAAAGATGGAGACATAGTTCACTTCAGATTCAATGTATAGCTTGTTGCTTGACTTTTAATGATCAGACTAAGAGAATTCTCTTTCTTTGGCTATGTAGCTCAGCTGGTTAGAGCGCTGCACTCATAACGCAGAGGTCGGTAGTTCAAGTCTACCCATAGCCACCAGATTTATCCTTCGGTAATTTCTTCCGGTGAATTTACTGCTTTGATGCTAAGTTTTACCCTACCTCTGTCATCAATACCAATGACTTTAACATCAACTTCTTCTCCTTCAACAAGGTAGTCAGAGACTTTCTCAACCCTTTCTTCCATGATTTCTGAGACATGGACTAGGCCTTCTTTTCCACCATCTATTGAAACAAAAGCTCCGAAATCGACAATTTTAACTACAGTTCCGGTATAAATGTGACCGACTTCAGGATCTGCAACAATTTGATTAATAAGGTCTATGGCTGTTTGCCTTGATTCAGGTGAATCGCCAAATATTTTAATCTCTCCATCATCATTA
This sequence comes from uncultured SAR86 cluster bacterium, assembly GCA_902566305.1. Lineage (GTDB taxonomy): Bacteria > Pseudomonadota > Gammaproteobacteria > Magnimaribacterales > AG-339-G14 > CACNYO01. The sequence continues at coordinate 735 of CACFIK010000026.1, forward strand.
ATATCCACATTTGCACCAGATTTTTCGGTAATGCTTTTAATTACCGAACCGCCTTTTCCAATCACTTCTCTAATTTTATCTTTTGCAATAGTCATATTTACGGCTTGCGGGGCATTTGGAGAAAGTTCTTTTCTTGGTGAGTCCAATACAGAGTCCATTTTTTCAAGGATGTGAGTCCTTGCTATCTGTGCTTTCTCAAGAGCTACCTCCATTATCTCTTCTGATATTCCTTTAACTTTAATATCCATCTGAAGAGCCGTTACTCCATCTGAAGTTCCTGCTACCTTAAAATCCATATCTCCCAGATGATCTTCATCTCCTAAAATATCTGTTATGACGCAGAAATCATCGCCATCAAGAACAAGTCCCATAGCTACTCCTGCCACAGCTTTCTTAATAGGAATTCCTGCATCCATCATTGATAGACTTGAAGAACAAACTGTTGCCATGGAACTAGAGCCATTCGATTCAGTTATTTCGGATACAACCCTTATGGTATAGGGGAACTCTTCTTGGGATGGCAAAACTGCTTCCAAAGCTCTTCGTGCCAATTTTCCATGACCGATTTCTCTTCTTTTCGGCGCCCCTATAAAACCTGCCTCACCAACAGAAAATGGAGGAAAGTTATAATGAAGCATAAAGGGATCATTTGTTGTACCTTCTAGAGCATCAATCAATTGAGCATCTCTGGACCCACCTAGTGTTGCAACACCAATAGATTGAGTCTCACCTCTCGTAAATAAACAAGAACCGTGAGATTTATTTAAAAATCCAACTTCTATATCTATTGGTCTGACTGTATCAAGGTCTCTTCCATCTATTCTTGAATCTCCGTTAAGGAGTCTAGATCTTACTATTTCTGATTCTACTGATTTGAAATATCCAGAAACAGCGTTTTCATCTTCCAAATCTTCATCGCTAAGACTCTCTTTCATTTTATCTCGAGCAAGAGAGACTGATTCCTGTCTTTTAGCCTTTTCTGGAATCGAATAAGCACTCACTAGGTCATCTCTTACAATATTTATAATTTTTTCTTTTAATTCAGAATTATCTTCTTTTATAGAATATTCAATTTCAGGAATAGAGGTTTTTGAAGCGAGCTCTTCAATTAAAGTAATTGTTTTTTGCATTTCTTGATGAGCAAATAAAACCGCTCCAAGCATTTGATCTTCTGAAAGTTCTTTTGCCTCAGATTCAACCATCAAAATAGCATCTTTCGTTCCAGCAACAACCATATCCAACATCGATTTTTCAAGTGATTCATTATCAGGATTGAGCACATATGAGCCATCCACAAATCCCACTCTTGCAGCAGAAATTGGACCCTCAAAAGGAAGGCCAGATATCGCTAAAGCAGCAGATGCTCCAATGAGAGAAATTATCTCAGGACTTTCATTCTTATCAGCAGATAAAACTGTGCATATTACTTGCACTTCTTGAAAATAACCTTTCGGAAATAAAGGTCTTAAAGGTCTATCAATAAGTCTTGAGACAAGTGTTTCTTTTTCTGTTGGTCTACCCTCTCTACGAAAAAAACTGCCTGGAATCTTTCCTGCAGCATAATATTTTTCTGTGTAATTTACTGTTAGTGGAAAAAAAGATTGGCCTTCTGGCTCTCTTCCAGCAACGACTGTTACTAGAACTTGATTATCGCCAGAAGAAGCAATGATAGATGCTGTGGCTTGTCGTGCTATTTTTCCTGTTTCTAATTTTATTTCTCTACCAGCTACATTTGTTGTAACTGACGCATAAGTCTCTTCAAACATTTAATTTCCTTTATAAATCTGAATCTAAATTACTTTCTTAGATTCAGCGCTTCTAGAACAGAAGAATAAGCCTCGGGATCTTTTCCTTTGAGATAATCTAATAATTTTCTCCTAGAATTCACCATTCTTATAAGTCCCTGACGGGAGTGATGATCCTTCGCATGATCTTTAAAATGCTTTTGTAACGATTCAATATTCGCAGTTAATAAAGCTATTTGAACCTGAGGTGAACCAGTATCTCCATCCGATACGGCAAATTTACTTACAATTTCATTTTTCTGTTCTGTTGTTAAACTCAATGAGTCCTCCTAGTTTTTAAGATGTAGATAGAAAATTTTCTAGGAATCGTTTTGGTTTTAGTAAACCTTCGTTATATTCTACCAATCCAATGAATCCCCTTTTGGAATCCCTTAGCCTTAAAATAGTCGAAGAATCGTATTTCAAGTTAGATTCGACGAATTGGCCGTTTCTTAATTTATCTACTATATCTGGCGCGCATTGTATCTCATTAAAGCAATTAAGTGCATCATTTGGTGAAATTATTTTATCGATAGGTAAACTTTCTTCAGGGAGTTTGATTGCATTTTTAACATAGAAATTCCCTGATCTGGTTCTTCTAAGATCTTTCAAATACGCAGGACAATTAAATAGTTCACCGATATCTTCTGCTAAGGATCTTATGTAAGTTCCAGAGCTACAAGAGACTTCAATATTAATTTCATTTCCCATTATGGATAATAGTTTTATTGAAGATATAAAAATTTCTCTTTCGTCTTTATCTATTTTTATGCCTTTTCTTGCGTATTGATAAAGAGATTTTCCTTTGTGTTTCAAGGCTGAGTATGCTGGAGGTTTTTGTTTTGATTTACCCAGAAATTTTTGAATTGTATTTTCTACATCTTTTGAAGAGAAATCTAAAAATGAAAATTCTTTTGAATCGATTATCTCCCCCTCAGAGTCACCAGTGCTAGTTTTTTTTCCAAAGTATATGCATGCATGATAAGTTTTTTCAGACGAGCTCAGAAAGGAAGCAAATCTGGTCATTTGATTAAGACAAACTATCAATATTCCAGTAGCCATTGGATCAAGAGTTCCACAATGCCCAATTTTTAGTTCTGGATCTAATTTAGACAGTCTTCTTATATGAGAAGCAGATGACTCAGCTTTTGGCTTATCAATTTGAAGTACGCCATTAATCATAAATATTTAGCTCATCAAAAATAAAAATCAGACTTGGAACTCTTTTCAAAGATAAATTTCTTGCCAGACTTGATCTTAAAAAGCCTGATGCCTTTTTAAAACCTTTTTCTAACTCTGCTTGATCAGAAGAAGATATCAAATTTCTGTAGAAGATTTTGGCTATCTTCATGTTGTCAGACATCTCTACTTTAGTGATGACGGTATTTTCTAGTCGGGGATCTTTTACCTGCGTTTGAACTAAATTAGAAATTTCCCTGAATATAAGATCTGCGATCCTGTCAGACCTCTTAAATGAGTATTTATTCGTCAAGATTCAAGTTTTCTGGCTATTTCTTCTCTTTCGTATACTTCAATGACATCGCCAACTTTTGCATCAGTATAATTGGTAATTCCTATACCACATTCAGTACCGCTTTTTACTTCTGAAGCCTCATCTTTGAATCGTCTTAAAGAGTCTAATTTTCCTTCATGAATTACAATATTATCTCTCAGAACTCTTACGAGTTTATTTGCCATTATGCTTCCATCGGTAACCATTGAGCCTGCAATGAGTCCAAATTTAGGAGATTTGAACAATTCTTTTACTTCTGCGATACCTAGTTGTCTTTCTTTTATCTCTGGCTCTAATGATCCTTCTATCAAAGCTTTAATTGAATCCAATAAATCATAAATTATGCCGAAATACTTAATCTCTATTCCTTCGCTTTCTGCCAAGTTGAGTGCAGTGGTATCAGCTCTCACATTGTAGCCAAAAATAGTTGCCTCCGATGCAATTGCTAAGTTGACATCATTTTCGGTAATAGAGCCCACTCCATCGAGTACAATTTTTAAATTGACCTCATCAACCTTCATATTGAGAACTGAACCGGATAGAGCTTCCAATGTTCCGTTGGAGTCTGATTTAAGAATAAGATTTATTGAAGGTTTAGTTCCATCAGCATTTGCAAATATATTTTCAGAATTTAGAGAGCCCATTCTAGAAAGTCTCTTTTCTCTCTCTTTTGTAG
>CACFIK010000027.1:0-4190 GCA_902566305.1 uncultured SAR86 cluster bacterium
CTCACGACTCAAAAGGTAAAATTTATTTAGTTGAGTCAGAAATTGATGCAAAAAATATAGAAATAGATCAACCTTCTAATCTGGCTATGGTTACTCAAACAACTTTATCTGTCGATGATACAAAATCGATTATTAATATTTTGAAAAAACGTTTCCCTGAAATAATAAGTCCATCTTCAGATGATATTTGTTACGCAACACAAAATAGACAAGATGCTGTAAAACAGCTCGCATTAGAAACAGAACTCATAATAATTGTAGGTTCAAACAACAGTTCTAATTCAAATAGACTTAAGGAATTATCAGAAAATTGTGGCGTAAAATCCATATTAGTTGATGATCCTAATGAGATAGCTCCTGAACAACTAGATGGAATTTTTAAATTAGGAATATCCGCTGGAGCTTCTGCTCCCGAGTCTTTAGTTCAAAGCATTGTTTCAAAATGTCAAAAATTGGGATTCGAAATGTCTCAGGAACTGGACGGGTTAAAAGAATCGGTAAATTTTAAACTTCCAAAAGAATTAGTTTCATGAAAAGAATTGGTGTCATAGGGTCAGGTATAGCAGGGATTACAACTGCTTATTCTTTAGCCAAAAGGGGTCATAAAGTTACACTTATTGATGCCAGAAGATATCCTGCAATGGCCACAAGTTATGCAAATGGGGGCCAATTAAGCGCCAGCAATGCTGAAACATGGAACACAACAAAAAATTTATTTAATGGAATAAAATGGATGTTCCAGAAAGATGCTCCTCTTCTCTTTAATCCAACCCCAAATGTAAATAAATACAAATGGATGCTTGGATTTCTTGCAGCAACTTTTTCTGGTAAGCACAAATCTAATACCTTGAAAACAATAGATATGGCAAAAAAAGCCAGAGAGCATTACTTCAAAATTGCTGATGATGAAAAAATTGAATTTAATTTATTAAAAAAGGGACTACTTCATATTTACGATAATGAAAATGAATTGCAAGCTGCTAGAGAAAAAAAGAATTGGATTGAGCAAGATGGAATGGAATGGGATTATTTAGACCTTGATGAGATTGAGGACTTGGAGCCAGCATTCAAAACAGACAAAAATACAAAAAAAATTGTCGGCGGTATTTATACAAAATCAGATGCAAGTGGAGATATCCATAAATTCTGCGTGAATCTTCATAAGGTGCTTGAAGATAAATATAAACTCATTTCTAAATTTAATTCTGAGGTAGAAACAATTTATAAAGAAAAAGATTGTGTCATTGTTTCAATTTCCGATGGAAATATTACTGAAGGTTTGGAGTTTGATAAGGTAGCGATTTGTGCAGGTGTCGACACTCAAAAGTTCGCCAATGTATTAGGCGATAGAATGCAAGTCTATCCAGTAAAAGGTTACAGCGTAACCATCAATCTAAATGACCAAGTTTCTCAGGAAGCAGCCCCTAAAGTTTCCTTGATCGATGATCCAGTAAAAATTGTTTCAAGTAGATTAGGCAATAGGCTTAGGGTTGCAGGAACAGCAGAGTTAGCAGGATACAACAAAGATATAAGACAAGACAGGGTCAGACCTTTACTAAACTGGGTAAAAAAATATTTTCCAGATGTGAGTACTGAGAGCTACACACCCTGGGCAGGACTTAGGCCAATGACTCCAGATATGATGCCGCTTCTTTTTGAAAGCAATCTTGGAGATATTTTTTATAACACTGGTCACGGGCATCTTGGATGGACACTTAGTGCAGAGACCGCAGAAATATTAGCTAAAAAAATATTAAATGAGACTTGAAAAAGGCTGGCTGGATAAAGCAAACAGATGTCCTTCTCCTAATTATGATGTCAGATCCAACAAAGAGATAGATTTAATTGTGATCCATTCTATAAGTCTTCCACCTGGAATTTTTGGCAATAGCTTTGTAGAAGACTTTTTTCAAAATAAACTTGACCATTCAAAAGACAAATATTTTCAAGAAATAAAAGATTTGAAGGTATCAAGCCATTTTTTGATAAAAAGAGATGGAGAAATTACCCAATTCGTTTCAATTTTAGACAGAGCTTGGCACGCAGGGGTTTCAAGTTTTGAAGGAAGAGAAGATTGTAATGATTACTCAATTGGAATTGAGCTTGAGGGCACTGATATTGATTCTTTTGAGGAGAATCAATACGAATCCCTGGTATCTCTTACAAGCATCTTAATGTCAGAGCTTCCAAGAATTACTCTCGATCGAATTGTTGGACATAGTGATATAGCTCCAGGAAGGAAATCTGATCCAGGAAAAGGGTTCGATTGGGATAAATTTAAAGATAGAATAATCAAATAATGCCTTCTTTTGATATCGAATCCAAAGTTGATCAACATGAGCTGACCAATGCCATAGATCAAGCTAATAGAGTTATTGGAAACAGATTTGATTTCAAAGGCACTGATTCTGAGATTCTTCAAAATGAAAATAAAATTACTTTGAAGTCTCAACAATCTTTTCAAATTGATCAAATGCTTCCGATATTGAAAGAATCTCTCGCCAAAAGGGGTATTGATATTAAATGTCTTTCTGAGGATGCAACAATTGAATCCAATAACCAAGCATCAAAAGAGATTATTGTTAATGAAGGCATCTCTCAAGATATTGGTCGGATGATAAACCAAGCTGTTAAATCCTCTAAAATCAAAGTTCAGTCTACCATCCAAGGGGATACGGTTAGAATTTCTGGAAAGAAAAGGGATGACTTGCAATCAATTATGGCTGAAATTAAATCGCTTGATATTGAGCTGCCTTTGCAATTTAAAAATTTTAGGGATTAATGGCTTCATTTAGTCAATCTTTTCTGGCTTATTTTCAGAAGAAAAATCTACAAATTATATTATTGGGTTGTTTATCTGGGATCCCATTAGGATTACTGATAGATCCTTTAAATTATTGGCTCGCAGAAGCTGGTATTGAAAAGAGCACTATCGGTCTTTTTAGTTTGATTCTTATCGTCTACACAATCAAAGCTTTATGGGCTCCATTAATTGATAGATTAAGTTTGCCGATTCTCAATGGCTTTGGGCAGAGAAGAAGTTGGCTTATTTTTTCTCAGATTGTAACAGGCTGCTTTGTGATCTCATTAGGGATGATTGATCCAAATTCAAATATCTTATTTTTTGCTTATATAGCTTTTTTCATAAGTATCTTTTCTGCAACCCAAGATATTTGTGTTGATGCACTAAGGATTGAACTTGTTCAAAAAAAAGAGCTGGGAGAAGCATCATCAGTTTATGTAATTGGTTATCGAATTGGAGCGGTCTTAATCTCTCAAGTTATCGGGTTATATCTTGCTGAAATTTTTGGATTCCAGACTGCTTATGTTTTTCTTGGGTTATTTTTTATTGGCTTCTCTATTCTTACTTTTTACTTTTTGGATGAGCCAGATAGGATTGCAAAACCCATGCTATCTCCATTCACAAACTTTGGGAAATGGCTTAAGGATAGTTTTCTTGATCCATATTTAGATTTATTTCTAAGGTATAAAAATCATTTAATTATTTTGTTATTGGTTATGTTTACCTACAGGTTGAGTGACATTTTTCTTGGCCCAATGGCAATGCCTTTCTATCAATTTCTTGGATTTACTAAGTCTGAGGTGGCTACCTATACAAATCTTTACGGTCTTTCCATGACTATTGCAGGAGGTTTATTTGGTGGTTTGTTAATTCATAGATTTGGAATTTCAAGCATGCTTATTGCAGGCTCAATTTTAGCTCCTTTGACTAATTTATTCTTTTTGCTGCTTAATAATGTAGGCAAAGATTTAAGCTTTCTTATCTTAACGATTACTGCTGATAATTTTACTCAAGGGTTTGTTATCGTGGTTTTAATATCTTTGCTTTCCAGTGTTGTATCCAAAACCTATACAGCAACTCAATATGCTGGTTTATTTTTGTTAGGAACTTTGCCTTCAAGATTGATTTCAAGCTCATCTGGTTTCATTGTTGATTCATACGGTTTTGGAGAATTTTTTATCATATGTGCGCTATCTGGAATTCCAGCAATTTTTTTTACAATTATATTGGTCAATACCTCTTTTAAATTATCGTTAAAAGATTGACGAATGATTGTAAATTTTTGGCAGATATTATTTTTTTTACTTTGGCCTTGATATTTTTCTCACAGTAAACGATGAGTTTAAACCCCTATTTTTTCTGCCGATCACAACCCCTTCAAAAGGTT
>CACFIK010000028.1:0-3555 GCA_902566305.1 uncultured SAR86 cluster bacterium
CCTGTTATCCAATAAAGTTGCGAATGGACTTATTAAAGAAGGCTGTAAGCCAGACGCGAGGGTTGCTTATTACGGAAAAAATTCAGATTATTTTTTTGAATTTTTGGTAGGCACAATGAAATCTGCAACGGTTGCCGTTGGCGTTAATTGGAGACTTGCTCCTCCAGAAGTAGTTTATGTCTTAAATGATTCTGAAAGCGAGGTTCTTTTTGTTGGAGAAGAATTCTATCCTGTTATCGAACAGATAAAAGATGAAATACCTAAGGTAAAAAAAATTATCGCAGTAGACGATAGTCACGAAACCTTTGAAAGTTATATTGCGTGGCGAGATAGTCAGGGAGAAGATGATCCTGGTGTTTCAACTTCATTAGATGATGATATTATTCAGCTTTATACTTCAGGCACAACAGGTCATCCCAAAGGTGTTCAGCTCACCAATCAAAACTTTTCATCAGCCAACGATACTATCGAAGGCATAGTTCCCTTCGAAGAAGGAACGCCGAATTTGGTCTGCATGCCGGGGTACCATGTTGCCGGAACTAATTGGGGTATTTGGGGGCTAATTCACGGTTGCAAAAATATTATCATTGCTGATATTGATCCAGTCTTAATTTTGGAATTGATTGAAAAAGAAAAAATACGTTCTTCTCTCTTCGTTCCAGCAGTGATTCTATTTTTAGTCTCAATACCGCAAGCTGCTGAGACAGATTTTTCATCTCTTAAGTTTGTTCTCTATGGGGCCTCACCGATTGCTGATGACACTATTCTCAAAGCTCAAGAAATAATGAAATGTGATTTATTCCAGGTTTATGGTCTAACTGAGACTGCAGGTGCAATAACGATTCTAATGCCTGAAGATCATGATCCAAAAAAAGGAAAATTAAGATCCTGTGGAAAGGCTCTAAATAGCGTTGAAATTAAAGTTGTTGACGACGAAGGTAATGAAGTAAAAACCGGCGAGATTGGGGAAGTCATTTCCAAATCACCTTTGAATATGAAAGGTTATTGGAATAGACCAGATGCTACTGAAGAAGCCATAAAAGAAGGATGGTTTTATTCTGGTGATGCTGGATTTTTTGACGATGAAGGTTATCTTTACATCCATGATCGGGTCAAAGATATGATTGTTTCTGGTGGAGAAAATATATACCCAGCAGAAGTAGAAAATGCCCTGATGAGTCATCCAGAAATTGCAGATGCTGCAGTCATTGGAGTGCCAGATGACAAATGGGGTGAATCAGTCAAAGGCTTCGTGGTTTTACAACCGGATTCAAGTTTAGATGAGACTGAAATTATCTCGTATACAAGAACACAAATAGCTGGCTATAAATGTCCAAAGACTATAAATTTCATAGAGGCTTTGCCGCGAAATCCCTCCGGTAAAATTCTGCGTAGAGAATTACGTGAGCCTTTTTGGGAAGGTAAAGATAGAATGGTTTCAGGAAATTAAACTTTTTATAGGAGATAAAAATGTTAAAACTTCATTTTGCACCAAACTCAAGAGCAGAAAGGATTCTTTGGCTTCTGGAAGAGCTGGAGTTACCTTATGAATTAAACGAAATGGCTTTCCATCCAAGTGATTTGAAGTCGGATGAGCATAGAGCCAGACACCCGCTTGGAAGGATTCCTGTTTTAGATGATGGGGATATCCAAATTTGGGAATCCGGCGCTATCACCGAGTACATAATTGAGAAATATAAGAACGGAGGTTTGAAGCCAGATGTTCAATCTGAGCTTTTCCCACAATACCTTCAATGGTTTCATTATTGCGAAGGTATGATTATGCCGCCGATGAACACCATAGTTGTTCACACAGTTTTACTGCCGCCAGATAGAAGAGACGAAACTGTTCTCGGTCAGGCACAAAGACTCCTCACAAGGGCGCTCGAACCGATCAACGAAGCCTTAGAAGGTAAAGATTATCTGATAGGTGATTTTTCTGGAGCTGACATCATGCTTGGTCATTCTTGTTATATGTCAAACAGAATGGGTTGCGTGACCGATGAGATGAAGAACATAAAAGCCTACGTTGAACGTTTATCTTCAAGACCAGCTTTTTTGAAGATGACCGAACATAGACCTTCCTAAAATGATCCAAAAGGAACAAGTCAGAGTCATCAAAGGCCTTATGGATCATCTGGATAACAAAACTAACGTTAAAGCTGATGGCATGATTAAGAATCCAGCGGATACCTATACTTCAGAGGATAGGTTCCATAAGGAGTGGGATAATTTCTTTCTCAACCATCCTCAGATTATTGGTTTTAGTGGAGATTTACCAAACAAAGGATCCTTTATGACTGCCGATGATTTTGGCGTTCCTATCCTTGCAACTCGGGATAAAAACGGTGAATTTAAGTGTTTTGTAAACGTATGCACGCACAGAGGAGTAATTGTTGAGAGTCAAAGGCGAGGCGAAAAAGAAAAATTTTCTTGTCCTTTTCATGGCTGGACTTTCAATAATAGAGGCTCGCTGGTTGGCTATCCAAAGCCTGATCATTTCGGAGAGATAGATAAATCCTGCTATGGACTAAAAGAACTTCCATGCGCAGAGAAGCATGGTTTTTTATTTGTGCATCCAAATGAAAATGGTGTCATAAATACTGAAGATCTTTTAGGAGATCAACTTATAGAAGAAATGGAATCATGGAGTTTTAAGGATCTAATTCTCACTCAAGAGGAAGAGTATGTAACCGATATGAATTGGAAGCTCGCTATCGATACTTTCGGAGAAACGTATCATTTTTCTATCCTGCATAAAGATACTTTATTTGAATCCTTTTATGGAAACGTTCAAATGTTTGACACCTTTAAAAGGAATGCAAGATTGAGTTTGTGCAAACGCCAAATAGAAGACTTAAGGACAACTCCTGAAAAAGATTGGGACGTCAGAGTTGGATCTCTCCCAGTTTATTTCCTTTTTCCAAACATAATAATAAATGTCTTAGAAGGTGGGATCATTGTTGTTAAAGAGTATCCTCTGGAAAATTCTCCCCACAAAAGCGTATCTAAAGTTTCTTTTTACTTTACCCCTGAGGCAATTGGATACCTTGAAGAGATGAAAAACGGAGATGGAGAAAACTTTAATCCTTACATTGCTTTTGGGGAAATTATCAGAGACGAAGATTATGTGGCTGCCGCAGCTTCTCACAAAGGTTTGAGGTCAGGAAAAATAGATCATATTTTATTTGGTCAAAATGAGCCCGCCCTGCATCACTATCACAATACTTACAGGGAAGCATTGAACCTTGAGCCAATGCCTTTAATTAAATCAAAATAAAATAAAGTAATGTTCAAAAGTATTAACAAAAATACTTTAATTGCTGGATCCTTTTTCTTTTGTGTTTTGTATTCGCTCTTTGTCATGCGCCCCTTCAGAAGCGCAATGGCAGCCCAAATAGGCACAAGTGATTTGACCTACTTCCTATTAATAGTTGTCTTGGTTATGTTGTTGGCAAATCCAATATATTCCCTTATCGTTTCGAGGGTAAAGGAATCAAGACTTGTAACTTACATTTATGGTTTCTTTATTCTAAATCTATTTTTATATGCCTT
>CACFIK010000029.1:0-3498 GCA_902566305.1 uncultured SAR86 cluster bacterium
TTTGTTTAGTTAGCCCCATGACAAACGCAGCTATCGAATTATTAGACAAAGTAGCAGTTGTTGTTGAGGATGGAATAATTTTAGAGTCAGAAGTTAACAAAAGAATTGAGCAAATTGTAGAATCTTTAAAACAAAGTGAAACTCCCCTTCCCCCTCAAGAAGTCTTATTTGAGCAGATCATTGAGAGAATGATTATCGAGGAAATACAACTTCAAAAGGCTCAAAGAGCGGGAGTAAGAATATCAGACCAAGAACTAAATGAATCCATGGCTCAAATTGCTCAAGGGAATGGTCTCTCTCTTCAAGACTTTAGGTCATTTTTAGAAGAACAAGGAGAATCCTATGAATTTGTTCGCGAACAAGTAAGGAAAGAAATGATACTTTCTAGAATTCAAAGGGGTTTGGTGCAATCAAAGGTGTACATATCGGAACAAGAACTGGACAACTTTATTAAATCCCAAGAAGGACAAGTCAATCTGTCTGCAGAATTTTTAATCCAACAAATTTTGATTCCAATCAATAGAGATCAAGATGAAGAAACTGCTTCATCAATCATTGATTCATTAAAAGAAAAAATATCTGCCAAGATGGATTTTGGAGATCTTGCAAAAGAATACTCTTCTGGAGAAGAAGCTAATAATGAAGGTTCTTTGGGGTGGAGGAAAATCAATGAAATTCCAACGCTTTTTGCTAATGAAATTTCTTCCTTGAGAAAAGGGGAGATTGTGGGCCTTTCAAGAGTGGCGCAGGATTGCATTTGATTAAATTAAAAGACAAAAAAGGAAGGGATATTAAAATTGAAAAACAAACTTTAGCCAGGCATATCTTGATACAAACTTCCGAAATAAGAAGTGAGAAGCAAGCCAAGGATCTTATCGAAGATCTTTACAACAGAAGCCAAAACGAGGATAAATTTTCTGACTTAGCTCGGTTATATTCAGATGATCCAGGCAGCAAGATGGAAGGTGGAGAATTAAGCTGGACTGGTCCCGGCAGATTTGATCCTAAGTTTGAAGAAGTCATGGATTCCCTTGAAATAAATCAAGTTAGTAAACCTTTCAAGTCAAATTTTGGATGGCACATTGTTGAAGTTTTAGATAGACGAGAAGAAGACATTTCCTTAAACATTCAAAAAAATAGAGCTTATCAAATTCTATTTGATAGAAAGTATGAAGAACAATTAGAAAAAACCCTTAGCGAAATGAGAGCAGAATCATATGTGAACATAAAAATAAAATCATGAGCTCTCATGTTTTTATAAGTCCTGGTGATCCTGCAGGCATTGGTCCAGAAATAACTCTTAAATCTCTTAATAATTTAAACGAAACACGAAAATTTGTTATTGCTGGAGATATTCAATATCTTGAAAATTTATCAGCATCTTTGAAATTAGGATTTGAGTTCATCCCGTATGGAGTCTCAAAAACGACATCAAGCTCAAAACTAATTGAAGTAATTAATATTCCACTTCAAGAAAAGCCGGTTCTTGGATCTTCTTCTGTAAACAATGCTGAATATATTTTAGAAGTATTGTCCACCTGCGCAGAACATTGCATGGATAACACTAACAATATATTAGTTACTGGTCCTATTAATAAAGAAACAATATCTGCGTCCGGGACTGATTTTTCTGGTCACACTGAATTTTTGGCTGAACATGCGAAAATTGTGTCACCTTTAATGTTGATGGCGAATGAAAAAATAAAAATAGGTTTAGCCACAACTCACGTACCGATTAAAAAAGTTAGCGAGAGCATTACTGAAGACTTAATTTACAACAAATTAAAAGTTTTATGTTTTGGTCTAAAGAGACTTCTAAAAAAGGAAAACTTGAAAATATGCGTGTTGGGATTAAATCCCCATGCAGGAGAAGGTGGCTATATAGGAACCGAAGAATCAACAACTATATTAAAAGGAATAAAAAAATTTGATCAAAGGGAGGTAATTGTTGATGGGCCAATATCTGCGGATACAGCTTTTTCAGAAAAAAACCTATCTCATTATGATGCCTTTTTAGCCATGTTTCATGATCAAGGAATGATACCTGCAAAAATTCTTGGATTCGGGCAAACATTAAACATAACTTTTGGATTACCCTATCTCAGAATTTCTGTTGATCACGGTACAGCTCTTGATATCGCAGATGATATGAATGCAGATTTTTCAAGCATGAAACTTGCTCTTGAAACAGCTTTAGCTTCATTGGATGAAAAAAAATAACCTAAAACCAAAAAAATTTTTTGGTCAAAATTTTCTTTCAGATTTTCAATTAATTGAAGAGTTAATAGAAGAAATAAACGTTCAGCATATTGATCATCTTTTAGAGATAGGGCCTGGAAAAGGTGCAATGACAAGTCTCCTGCTTGAAAAATGTGAGTCTCTAACTGCAATTGAAATTGATAAAGATTTAATAAGATTCTTAAAAAAAGCTTATGGGGATAAAAAAAATTTTAATCTGATCGAAAAAGATATTCTTCTTTATGATCCAAAAGAGCTTGTTAGAGTAAATAAGCTCATAGGTAATATACCTTACAATATCTCTACGCCAATAATTGAGTGGATTATTGATAACAAATCATCATTTGATGAAATTTTTTTGATGTTACAAAAAGAATTTGGTGAAAGGTGTGTTGCTCAACCTAATACAAAATCTTATGGAAGATTATCAATATTTGTTCAATGTTTTTTCGATGTAACTGTAATTAGAGAGGTGGATAAATCATCTTTTACTCCTTCTCCAAAGGTTCAAAGCATATTTTTAAAACTCACTCCTAAAGTTTCAGAAATGATACCTAGTTCTATTCAGATGAAGAACTTATCAACCTTAACAAGGGAAGCTTTCTCAAAAAGAAGAAAATTAATTACTAACAGCCTGAAGTCCTTCTTCACCGAAGAAGATCTTGTTAATCTTGGTGTTGAGAGAAAATCTCGTCCTGAAAACCTATCTGTAGAAACCTATATAAAATTAGCTAAAAGTATTCAAAGTGGCTAATTATGTTATTGGTGATATCCAAGGATGCTTTGACGAGTATTCACTCCTTTTGAATAAAATCAAATTCGATTCAAAAAAAGATTTTATTTGGCTTACAGGGGATTTGATCAATAGAGGACCAGCTTCATTATCTGTTCTAAAGCATGTATATGATAATCGCAAAGCAATAAAGACTGTTTTAGGAAATCACGATCTACATTTTCTAGCTGTTTATTATGGTGTAAGAAAACCAAATAAATTTGATACTCTAAGTGATTTATTCAATTCCCAACATGTTGACGATTTAGCTAAATGGCTTATAAAACAACCGCTTGTAAGAGAGATTAAAATTGGGAAAAGGGAATTTATTATGGTTCATGCCGGTTTTCCCAAATCAGCCACAAAAAAATCATTAACAGAAGTTAACAGAAAAATTAAGAAAGCTCTTAAAAATAATCCAAAAAAGACCTTAAAAATGATTTTTGATCGTAAAAGAAAAGCGCCTAAGTTATTAAAAGACAAAAAAA
>CACFIK010000030.1:0-3362 GCA_902566305.1 uncultured SAR86 cluster bacterium
TTTATCAATCTCATGAAGATGAAGTAAAAAAAATATTCTATGCAGCAGAAGGAATTAACAGAATTATTCCTTACCATTTAATTAGAAGAACTGATGGCATGCTTTTAGTTGAAAATACAGAAATATCTTACTTACCGCATATAAATAAATTTCTTGAGAAAGAGAATAATGCAGACATCCAGAATTTTATTGGTTTTGGTAATCCTAAAATTGGCAAAAGAATGCAAGATATTTTTTTAAAAAGATCACTACTAAATCTTGATGAATTACCTAGATTAGACGAGACGACTGAAGAAATATTAGAAATTTCAGAAAACTTCAGCAAAACAAAAATTTTTCTTGGAGCAAAAGCATCTAAGAATTCTTTTTTTGAGTTTACTGAAGATTATAAAAACTCTGTTGTTTATTTTGCAACTCATACGATTCCATCTGGAAATAAAATTAATGAAGAGTTAGGACTAGTATTAACTCCATCAGAGAATGATGATGGAATTTTAACCATCTCAGAAATTTCAAGAATGAACTTTAATAATTCCATTATCGGACTTAGTGCATGCAGAACATCTGATTCGGCTTATTCAGAGGCTGCCCCTTTTTCAGGTTTAGCACAATCATTCTTAATGGGTGGAGCAAAAAGTATCTACCTTACTCTATGGGAAATTGAGTCGTTATCGGCCTCAATCTTCAGTAAAGAGGTATTTAAGAAGCTTGCTGAAGATAATGTTGATCTCTCTGGTGCTATTGCAGCTACATCTAGGAAGTTTATCCGTGGAGACTTCGGTGAAAAGTACAAAGATCCTTATTACTGGGCTCCTTACATAAGTTTTTAAAAAAAACTGTAACAAATCTCAACTATCAAACGTTTGAAAGAATGAAGCATGGTGCTTCAAATTTAACTTAAAGGAAATATTATGAAAAAACTTTTACAAATCGTAGTTATGTCAATCTTCGCATTGGCCTCATTTAATATCTCGGCGTATAGCGGGGTTTGGTCGTCTCAGGATTACTTTGGTAACTCTTATTATTACGGTAGCGATGGAACTACCGGTAGTTTGAGCTCACCAGATTATTTTGGTAATTCATACTTTAACTTTTCTGACGGCACAAGTGGATCTATATCTTCTCCTGATTATTTTGGTAACACATATATTTACTGGGACTAATAGATATGATGCAGCGACAAAAATTCAAAGAGTTCATAATTTCTACTGGCGAAGAAACTTTAGCTAAAAAATTGAATGTTTCTTCAGCAACAGTCCAGTCATGGCGTTACAACAGGAGACAGCCAACTGTGAGGCTAGCTAAAGAAATTATGCGTCTTACCAGCTCCAATCTGAAGTGGGAAGACATATACGGTTCTCTGTAGACTCAAATTTTCTCCGTGTTAACGAAGAAGGCTTTCAACCTTCTTCGTTTTCATTTAAATTATTTATATGGAGAAATTTGAGCTTTATCTCTTTGATGAGTCTTTTCAAAAGAAATTATGGCGAAGATGCATTACTTTGACCCGAAATGAGGCGGATGCTCAAGATTTAATGCAGGATACTTTTCTTAAAGCCATTGATAAGAAAGAAAATTTTCTTCGATCAGAACGTAACAAAAGTGATTTTGACTCGTTAGATGTGCATAGATGGGTATTTACCCTATGTAGAAACATGTTTTTCGATAAGATGAAAAAGAAGACTGAGATATTAGCTGGCGATGACATGCCCGATATATCTGTATCTGGTGAGCAAGAAGGTGCGATGATAGAAAGAGATTTACGGTACTGTCTTGAGACCTTAAATGATGAAGAACGCCAAGTTATATTGATGTTACCGGATTCAGAATATCAAGAAATTGCCGATTCGATGGGATTATCTTATGGAAATGTCAGAGTAAAAATTCACAGGGCTAGAGAGAAGTTATCTTCTTGCATGGAGTTGGCAGCATGAACGAAAACGATAGAGAGTTAATTAGTGCTTTTTATGACAACGAACTAACTGGAGAAGAAAAATCAAAAGCCGAACGTCTGATTGCTGAAGACAAAGATGCTTATGCTTTCCTTCAATCCTTAAAAATCATTGAAAATGAGGTAGAAAATTTCTTCGAAAAATCGCTTAATTCTCCTCAAGCAAAAGAAACTTTCTCCTACATTGAGAACCTAAAAGGTAAAGTTACAGAAAATTCTTCAGGTATATTTCAAGGCTTTTTTTCTAAAGGTGGCTTTGGCTCATCAATAGCAGCATTCAATAATCGTGCTGGGTTAGCTTTTTCTTTTGCACTTTTATTTTCCGCAGGATTCTTTTCAAATCAATTTTTACTGGATACAAAGAGTGATTCAAATCTGGCCCTTGAGAGTTTTACTTATTCAGATATGGTTGAATTAGAAGTTATGAAGACCCGAAGTAGCTCTTTAGAATCTAGCGTAGAAGATAATTTAATTGATCTCCTAGATGACATGACTTCAAAAAAATCAAAAAAAGGCAGAATAATCTATGGTCAAGATATTATAGAAGTAAGTCTTATCAAAAAATTTTATGATTCCGAGCAGACTTTATGTTTCGAAGGTGAATTGAACGATCAAGAAAACGAGCTAAAAAATAAATTTGTTTTCTGTAAAAACCCTACAAGCAATTCATTCATTTATAAATAAATCAATTTTCAAAAGATAGATAAGGCGCCCAATAAAACGGCGAACTATAATCATCAGAATTTATAAAACTTCTTTGAACATTGCTAATAGCTTTTGATTGATTTTGACTTATTGAAATTTCACCAATATAGCTGGATACAAATCTTGAGGCGCTAATTGATTCAATCTCCCAACGAGTAGCCATCACGCTTTGGGCCCCCGCAAGGATAAAAGACTTTATAAGCCCAGAAAAGGGTTCACTCTCAGTTTCAATTTCAGAAAAAGTTTCGCACGCAGATAAAATTACGTTGGAGTTTTTTAAAATTAAATCTTGTATTTCAATGGCATCTAAATATCCATCTTCATTATCGGTTTTTGTAAATACAAGAGCAGGTAATTCGATAAAACCAGATTTAGGTATAAATGTATTGTGCGTTGCTATGTGGATGACTGAATTTTGCGTATCAGATCTTAGAAGATTAGATACTGTGGCTCTATTTTTTGTAAACAAAGATTTATTCTCAAAAAATTTTGAACTTTCATTTATTTCATCTCTTGTCTCTACAAGGCTTGGATAAAAAACATCATGTTCTTTGTAGTCCATATCAGCAAAAGCTAAGTAATTTTGCTGAATTGATCCATTTTGATTCCGTAAGAAAAAATCCGATAAACTCAAGTAATTTTTAATATCAACACGCTCAACTAACCAACTGTCGTTGTGCCTCAGGATTGAGGGATTAAAAACGTT
>CACFIK010000031.1:0-3033 GCA_902566305.1 uncultured SAR86 cluster bacterium
TCCAGATCAAACTATTTTGGTGAATATAAAAAAAGAGACCAGCCTTCAAAATCAAACATTTTTAAATAATTCTAAAAGTAAAATTGATTTCAAAGAAGCCGATCAGAATTTTAGTTTTTTTTCTTTAGGATTAAACCACTTTCTAGGGGGCTACGATCATATTGCGTTTGTATCTCTTTTAGCCTTAATGATAATTGGAATAAAACAATTAATTTATCTACTCTCTGGCTTTACCTTAGGCCATGCTATCAGCATTACGTTCTCGTCCTTAGGCTTTATTTCTGTAAAAATTTCAATAATTGAAATCCTTATTGGCTACTCAATATTTTTATTGGCTCTGGAGTACTTAACAATTAGACAAGTTAATAAAAATGGAATTATGAAGATAAATTCCATGTTTTGGATATCACTGGTCTGCGTTTCACTTGTCTTCTTTCCAGAAATAACTGTTCTATCCGTAGGCATGGCTTTGATTGGAATTTCTTATCCTTATTTAATTACAAGAAATTCACTCATTAGAATTATTGCGACCGTATTTTTTGGACTTTTGCATGGTTTTGGATTTGCTTCAAACTTATCTAATTTTGATTCTCAATCACTAGTCTCATCTATTATTCTCTTCAACTTGGGAATAGAAGCAGCTCAAATTTTATATGCTTTTTTTCTTCTTTTAGTCCTTAACCTTATTGCAAAAACAAGGCTTATAAGCAGACTATTTTTAAAAGATTTTATCTCTTTGATTATTTTTTTCTTCTCTACCTTATGGTTTATAGGAAGGTTGCTGTTCTAGATAATTTTGACTTGTTCTGCCTGGGGTCCTCTTGCACCATTGGTAACGGTAAAGCTTACTCTAGTACTTTCTTTTAATAATTTTCTATCACTTTCATTTACCGAAGCAAAATGAACAAAAAGATCACCACCTTTATCTCTCTCAACAAAACCGTAACCTTTGCTAGGATCAAACCATTTGATTGCTCCTTTTTCTCTTTTCAACCTCCTAGTAATTTGTCTTCCATAGACTATCGCCATACTGGAGATAAAAGTTGACATCAACAGAACCAAAAACATAGGTCCAAATGAGAAAAAAAATTGAGGGAAGTTAAAAACTAGAAAAGTAGCTAAGAGAGAAATGATTGCTGAAGTTGTGAGTCCGCGTAACCACATCCAATTATATTAAAGGATTAGTTAAGTTTATTTAAGTTCTTTAAATGTAATTGAATAGACTTAGATTCTTTAAGTGCCTGCTTATATTGACGTTTTCTCTCATTTACAAGGCTTTTAGGAGCGCTTGAAATAAACTTTTTGTTGCTTAAAGTATTTTCAATATTGGCCAAATTTTTGGTTACTTTCTGTAATTTTTGCTCATTTCTTAATTTTTCTGATATTGGATCTACGTTTCCTTCAAAAGGTATATGAAATTTGAGATCGTGTGAAACAACTATGGCGCAAGGTTTATTTATCTCTAATACTTTTAAATCTTTTATTCCAGCAAGTTTTTTTAAATGATCTGAGTTTTCGAGAATAAAATTCAGTGAAGTTTTATTGCCCGATATAAACACCTCTTCAAGCTTTAAAGATGCAATACCCATTTCAGCTTTCATGTTTCTTATTGACGATATTGAGTTTTTCAAATTTTCTATTTCTTTGTATTTTGATCCTGAAATTCTTACTTTTTTTGGAAACGATTGATTTAACAAGAATGATTGTTTTTTTCCGGAAGCAATCTGATTCCAGATTTCTTCTGTAATAAAAGGCATAAAAGGATGACAAAGTTTTAAGATTGACTCAAGAATATTCAGCAAACCAGATATGATTCTATCTACTTCGCTTTTCTTAATATTATCTGAATCAAGTCGATTTTTTGAAAACTCGATGTACCAATCACAAAAATCATTCCATACGAATTCGTAAACACTTTGAGTGGCTAAATCAAATCTATAATTATCCATATGCGTATTCATAGAAACTATCGTGTAATTTAATTTCTCCACAATCCATTTATCTTCGGGAGTTTTTATAAATTGATTAGTCTTTTTGAAACTAGCTGGCTTATTTAATTCAATGAATCTAGAGGCATTCCATAGTTTGTTACAAAAATTTCTATAACCTTCTACGCGCTTCATATCAAAATTAATATCTCTACTTCCAGAAGCAAGAGACAAAAAAGTAAATCTCAAAGCATCAGTACCGTGAGCTTTTATCCCTTGAGGATAATCTTTCTTTGTCTGTTTGATTATCTTCTGCTCGTCGTCTGGATTTAACAGACCAGAAATTCTTTTTGAAATAAGAGCTTCTAAATTTATTCCATCAATAATATCCAGAGGATCAAGAACATTTCCTTTTGACTTAGACATTTTTTGGCCTTCACTATCTCTGATAAGCCCAGTAATGTAGATTTCTTTAAACGGTATTGCCTTTGTGAAATGCTTAGTCATCATTATCATCCGGGCAACCCAAAAAAAGATGATGTCGAAACCAGTAACTAATAATGAGGTAGGGTGATACTTATCTAATCTTTTTGTTTGTTGAGGCCAACCAAGAGTAGCAAAAGTCCACAAAGAAGAAGAAAACCACGTATCCAGAACATCTTGATCTTGAACCAAAGATACTTTTTTATCTAATTTATATTTTTTTCTAATATCTTTCTCGTTTTCTCCACAATATTCACCTCCATCTTGGTCATACCAGATTGGGATTTGA
Organism: uncultured SAR86 cluster bacterium; assembly: GCA_902566305.1. GTDB lineage: Bacteria > Pseudomonadota > Gammaproteobacteria > Magnimaribacterales > AG-339-G14 > CACNYO01. The sequence goes on from CACFIK010000031.1 coordinate 2,701, forward strand.
TGACCCCACCACAATTGCCTACTAATGCACCAATCTTGAAGCTCGTTCATCCAAGAGAAATAGGTTTTTTTCCAATTATCAGGAATAAAATTGATTGACTTTTTTTTGACCAAACTCAGAGCTTCCTTACCAATGAGGTCTGTATTTAAATACCATTGATCTGTCAGGTAAGGCTCTAGTATCGTGTCGGATCTTTCTGCTCTTGGAATAGATAATTTATGCGGTTCAATTCTCTCTAACATCTGGATGTCTTTTAAAGATTTAATAATTTCTCTCCTAGCATCAAAACGATCCATGCCTGAGAAAGGGGCCGGAGTTTCAGCATTCAAAGTG
>CACFIK010000032.1:0-2182 GCA_902566305.1 uncultured SAR86 cluster bacterium
ACCAAATAATAGACTGAGTAAGTAAATCTAAACTGGATATAAAGCCCAGGAATAATAAATAAAACTAAACCAATGATTGTCGTGATTCCAATGATTACTTGCAGAAGAAAAATCTTTAATGCTAGTTGAGCTGAGACTATTACATATCCAATTAATTTATTAAGGGACCCATTTCTTAAATCTCTACCAATCAAAATAGCCATGCCCGTATATAAAGGAGTCAGAAAAATCACTTGGAAGGCTAATATTAACCCAGTAATTACAAAGTAATCTTCGCCTAAAGAAGATAGATAATCCGCTGTAGTAGACAGGAAACCAATAAATAAAATTGGAAACAAAAATATCTTAGTAAAAGCTAAAAAATTTTTAAAATATAAAGTGAAGCCTGAAGAGATAGCGTTTAAAATCATAGAAAAGTAAATGTAGGAGACATTATGATAGAAATTTGGTCAAAACCACAATGCCCATTCTGCGATGCAGCCGTTCAAATATGTGAAACAAAGGATTTGGAATTTAAAAAATATATGCTCGATGAAGATTTTAATCGAGAAGAATTCACGGAAAAATTTCCAAACGCCAGAACCTTTCCTCAGATTATTGTCGATGGGGAGTTAGTAGGTGGCTATCAAGAATTTAATCAATACGTCCAGACTAAATCTATATAGCAGTGGATTCGATAAATTCAGCAATTCTGCTGATAGATAGTTACTTTGGTAGCTCTCCGTGGTTTCCAGCTTTACTTTTGGGAACAGGTATTTTTTTTACTATCTATCTTAAATTCCCACAAATCATTTTTTTTAACAGAGCTTGGAAAATTCTTTTTTCCGGAAATAAATATAAAGATAACAAAGGAGAAACCACACCTTTCCAAGCTCTAAGCACTGCTTTATCCGGAACAGTAGGAACCGGAAATATTGGAGGAGTGGCAATGGCAATCTTTATCGGTGGACCTGCGGCACTTTTTTGGATGTGGATTACTGCGTTCCTGGGAATGACAACTAAATATGTCGAAGTATCTTTAGCTCATAAATATAGGATCTCGTTAGAAGATGGATCTATTGCTGGCGGACCGATGTATTACATGCAAAATGGCTTAAAGTCTAAATGGTTGGGAATCATCTTTGCGTTTTGTTTGTTAGTTACTACATTTGGCTCAGGAATGATGCCTCAAATAGACAATATCAGCAGTACGTTATTTTCCAGTTTTTCCATACCCAATCTTACGACGTCTATTGTCATGACTATCTTAGTTGGACTCGTGATAATTGGAGGCCTAAAAAGAATAGCCTCGGTTGCCGCTTCCATTGTGCCGACAATGGCTGCAATTTATTTTATTGGTGCGCTGAGCGTGATTTTTTACAACTATGAAAATATCCTTCCTACTTTTCAAATGATATTTAGCGATATCTTTACGGGAACTTCGGTAGTCGGAGGATTTTTAGGTGCAAGCATAGCCACGGCTTTCAATTATGGAGTTGCGAGAGGGCTATATTCAAACGAGGCGGGGCAAGGTTCAGCGCCAATTGCACATGCTACTTCAAAAACGAAAGAATCTATTGAGGAAGGTTTTGTATCTATACTTGAGCCTTTTATTGACACAATTGTAATCTGTACTCTCACCGGGCTGGTTATCCTTTCTTCAGGCGCATGGATAGAGAAATATGAAAACAAATTCGAAAGAACAACTTTTTTTATTCTAGAGGGAAGTTTTGATGAAACTGACTCGGAAGAACTAATAGATTTTTTTCAAGGAAATAATAATTCCATCAACCTTCATTCAGGAGAAATAAATATTAAGTCAGGAAGGGTTGAGGGAAATTATACTTTTATAAACAACAGATCCTTTGCAGAAGATATCCTTATCTACGAAAATGAAAATCCATTTAACGGTGAAATTATCGTAAAGGATGGCCTAGTTTCATCTAATGTGGATATCGTTGGAAAATCTTTAGTTAAATCTGCTGTGCTGACCAGTAAAGCATTCAACAAAGGTTTCTTTGGCGATTATGGGGAATACATTGTCACTTTAGGTCTCTTATTATTTGCTTTCAGCACAGTGGTGTCATGGTCCTATTACGGAGATCGATGCACAATTTATTTGTTCGGTAAAAAATACGTTTTTCTTTATAGGATCGTCTATATGTCAGCTTTTTTTATTGTTGGCACAGGTTGGATTGATACA
>CACFIK010000033.1:0-2003 GCA_902566305.1 uncultured SAR86 cluster bacterium
CAAGCGGAAGAAAATTGCTCAGTTATGGCAGCGAATCAAATAATTAACTTTCTAGAACATGGAAATATTAAAAATTCAGTAAATTATCCGCAAATCATTGAACCCATGGAAACAAGTTATAGGCTAACCATTGCTAATAAGAACGTTTCTGGAATGATAGGAAAAATTACGGCAATTATTGCTGAAGAAGGCTTAAATATCATTGATATGAAGAATAGAAGTAGAGATGATATTGCTTACAATGTAATCGATCTGGACTCAGAGCCATCAATTAAATCAATAGAAGCTATAAAAGGCGAAGAAAACATAATAAATGTGAGGCAAATTAATGGATAAGAAAGTTGCAATCATCACGGGCGGCAGTAGAGGTGTCGGAGCTGATTTAGCGAAACTCTGCGCAGAGAAAGGCTGGAATATAACAATCACTTGTTCTAATTCTATTGATGACGCAAAGAATGTTGCCAAAGAGTGCGAAAAACTGGGATCTGAAGTCCTTGTATTGCAAGCAGATGTTTCTTTAGATAAAGATTGTGAGGAAACAGTTTCTAAAACAATAGAAAAGTGGGGCAGGCTTGATTCTCTGGTAAATAATGCTGGGAAAACTAAGTTTAATGCTCATCATAATTTGGAAGGATTATCTTCGGATGATTTTATTGATCTTTATTCCACTAATACTGTTGGCCCTTATCAAATGATTAAATATGCTAAAGATCATCTCATGAAAGCTGAAAGCCCAAGCATTGTTAATATTGCCTCTATTGCTGGCGTTATGGGGATTGGAAGCTCGGTTGCATATGCTGCATCTAAAGGGGCGTTGATAAATATGACCAAATCTCTAGCTAGGGCGCTTGGTCCTATTAGGATAAATGCTATTTGTCCTGGTTTTATCCAAGGAGACTGGCTGAGAGGCGGGCTAGGAGATGAAGCCTATGAATTAACAAAAAAATCTATTGAGGATATGGCTCCATTAAGCCTAACTTGTACACCAAGACAGGTTGCAGAGACCACATTTCATTTTATGACAGAATCGGTGACCGTAACTGGAGAGACTTTGATCTTAGATGGAGGTATGCACCTAGGGCGCTAAATTAATAATAATTCTCTGCGTGCTTCTTAGAAAAGGGAATAACTTCATCGTAACGACCTTCTTTAACTTTATTAACCCATTCAGGGTCCGAGAGTAAAGCTCTGCCCACAGCAACCATGTCAAATTCCTTTTCATCCATTCGTCTAACTAAATCATCAATTGGAGCTGATTTAACCTCGTCTTCACCTTGATAAAAACCTATGAAATCTGATTCCAGACCCACACTGCCAACAGTAATGGTAGGTAAACCGGTTATTTTTTTTGTCCAACCTGCTAAATTAAGATTAGACCCCTCAAACTCTGGTTCCCAAAACCTTCTATTGCTAGCATGAATTACATCAACTCCTGCATCAACAAGCGGTCTAAGAAGAGTCTCTAAATCATCCTGATTTTTTGCTAGCTTTGCTTCGTAGTCTTGCTGTTTCCATTGAGAAAACCTTATAGCTATGCAGAAATCATTACCTACCTTAGCTCTAGCTCTTTTTATAATTTCGGATGCAAAAGATGACCTTAATTGGATACTTCCCCCAAAACCATCTTTTCTTTGATTCGTATCTTCCCAGAAAAATTGATCTATCAAATATCCATGAGCGCCATGTAATTCAACTCCATCAAAACCTAAATCCTTGATAATTTCGATATCTCTTACATAAATTTCGATCATATTTTCTACATCTTCAGCTGTCATTTCATATGCAACCTTTTTATCTTTTCTAACTAAGCCGGAGGGAGTGAACCCCGGAACATCCGGTTCTGGCGGCAAGCCAGGTTTTCTTATTGCTCCCACATGCCAGAGTTGACAGAAAATTTTTGAATCATATTTGTGAACTTGAGATATTACGTTCCTCCATCCTTCATGAGCTTCAGGTTTCAAACCTGGCACATCAGGATATCCACTAGAAGAAGGGTGAGATAC